>CAYZAY010000159.1:0-1809 GCA_964476515.1 uncultured Rhodobacterales bacterium | reverse complement strand
GGGTGGAAAAGTCTGATGGCATCATCAGAGCGCTTCGGGATAGTTCGTCAATCGACCGGCAACCGCACAGCCCCATTGAGATATCCAGCTCTTTTTGGATGATTTCCAGCGACTTTGTTACGCCTGCTTGGCCCATTGCGCCCAATCCGTAGATATAGCTTCGCCCGATGAAAGTTCCCTTGGCCCCAAGCGCCAGAGCTTTCAAAACATCCTGACCGGACCTGATACCGCTGTCTAGATAGACGTCTGTCTTGTCCCCGACGGCCTCCAGAATTGGCTCAAGTGCGCGGATCGAGCTGATTGCGCCATCCAGCTGGCGGCCGCCGTGATTTGAAACAACGATAGCATCCGCCCCGACATTCAGCGCTTTGCGCGCGTCATCGGGATCCATGATGCCTTTTAGAATGACCGGTCCGTCCCACATATCGCGCAGCTCTTTAACGCGGTCCCAATCCAGCGCCGGATCAAATTTTTCATTTGTCCAAACGCCAAGATTGCTTGGGTCAGAAACGCCTTCGACTTCGCCGACGATATTACCAAAAGTCCGGCTTTTGGCACCCAGCATGCCCAAGCCCCAGCGCCACTTGGTCGACAGGTTGATAATGTTTTTGAGCGTTGGCTTTGGTGGCGTGGACAGCCCGTTTTTGATGTCTTTGTGCCGCTGACCCAAAACCTGAAGGTCCAGAGTAATCACAATCGCCGAACAGTTTACGGCTTTCGCGCGTTGCATCAGTTTGCGCATGAAATCGTCATCGTTCAGGGTGTAAACCTGAAACCAGAACGGCGCATTTGTGGCCTCAGCGACCTGTTCCATTGAATTGACGGACATTGTCGACAATGTGTAGGGCACGCCAAATTCTTTTGCAGCCAGTGCGGCTTTGATTTCACCATCGGCGTGTTGCATTCCGGTCAATCCAACTGGTGCCAATGCAACAGGCATTGCAGCGTCCTGAGTTAGAAACCGAGATTCGGTTGAACGGTTGCTGATGTCGACGGCGATCTTCTGGCGCAGTTTGATCTCGTCAAAATCCGAGGTGTTTTCGCGGAACGTCTGTTCCGTATAGCTGCCCGATTCCGCGTAGTCATAGAACATCGTGGGCACGCGGCGCTTATAAATCCGCTTCAAATCGTCGATATTGGTGATGGCAGTCATTGGAAACCCTCAAATTGGTGATGTTTGCTTACCAATTTACCAAATTCGACGCAATGGGCAATTTCACCGATTGTTCGAATGCCCAAGTCTGACCGACGTGAAAAGCGCCAAAAAAATGCGCTTGTCATTCCCTATCGGTTGAAGATAAACCCGTCGGCGGAGACGTGGCCGAGTGGTCGAAGGCGCTCCCCTGCTAAGGGAGTAGGCCCGGAAGGGTCTCGAGGGTTCGAATCCCTTCGTCTCCGCCATTACCCTAAAGATATCAGTATGATATGCGTAGATCTGAGTACTACCCACTATCTAACCCACTTATAATGCGAATGCTTGATTTTCTGCCAATTAACTGAGAGCCCGATTCAGCACTTCTAAATCCATTCAATGGCTATGTTGTAGTTGTCGTGAGGTATACGTGAACTAGGTGGGGTAGAGGGACCGACGGGGTGGGGCATGGCCATGCAAATAGGTATCCCGTTCATTTCAACGCCAATTCTAGAAAAACAACCTAAGGTAGTATTTGTGTGGATTGTATTATGTATCTAGGTTATAAGCGCGTTATATGCAGCGGATCAGGTCAATGTGACCTCTATAAAGTTCGCTTCAATCTGAGCAGCCTGATCTGACTGGGCCAAGATGATTGTTAGTGCATGATTGGCCTC
>CAYZAY010000158.1:0-1943 GCA_964476515.1 uncultured Rhodobacterales bacterium | reverse complement strand
AAGGTTGAGCAAACTCTACATTAAATCGCGGGACTTTTCGGGGAGCAGGTCACGGATAACATCATCAGGGATTTGACCCGCGAGCTTTCGCTCAAGGGTACACAACAAGTCGTTCAAACCGATCTCCTTCAGGCTTTCCGTGAAAGTAACTGATATTTCAGCGTTTGAAAGCCGACAATACCCAACTATCCAGTTTTAACTTACAAGTCAGTCCTCGTCGTCCTCGGGGAACAGTCGCGCGGCAATCTTCAGAGCGATGTTTCTGAAAGCTTGGGAATGTGGGCCTTCTGGGTCCGCATAGACCACCGGAGTCCCGGCGTCTGACATTTCGCGGATCTGCATATTTAGCGGGATAGCACCAAGGAACGGCACGCCTAAACGGCGGGCATCGTCTTCTGCGCCACCGTGGCCAAAGATGTGGCTGCTTTCACCGCAGTGCGGGCAGACGAAGGTCGACATGTTTTCAACGATGCCAAAGATCGGGACATCGACGTTCTTGAACATCTTCAGCCCTTTTCGCGCATCAATCAGCGCAAGGTCTTGCGGCGTGGAAACGATCACAGCACCCTGCAACGGGATCTGCTGAGCCATTGTTAGCTGGGCGTCACCGGTGCCGGGCGGCATGTCGAGAACAAGCACATCAAGCTCTCCCCAATCCACCTCGCGGCTCATTTGCATCAGCGCGGTGACCACCATCGGGCCGCGCCAGATAACGGGGGATTCTTCGTCCATCAAGAAGCCCATGGACATGACTTTGATGCCGTATTTTTCAAGCGGACGAACGACGTCTTCTTCGATTTCCGGACGTTCTTCGATCCCCAGAAGACGCGGCACAGACGGGCCGTAGATGTCGGCGTCCATAAGGCCCACGCGGAACCCCAAGGCACGAAGGCCAAGGGCCAAGTTCGCGGCTGTTGTGGATTTGCCCACGCCGCCCTTGCCCGACGCAACTGCGATCACATTCTTGATCCCGGGAATTGCGGCTGCATGCGGGCGCATGTCGCGGCCTTTGGCCTCGGTCGGGCGCTTCTTCAGTTTTGGCGGCTGGCGGACTGGCGCATCGGGGGCGTCGGACCGCTCTGCCGTCAGAACCACAAGAAGGTTTTCCAAACCGTCAAGACTGTCCAGTTGCCCTTCAATCTGCGACTTCAGAGCATCCAGATCACCGGTAAAGTCATCTGGCACATGGACAGGTATGATCGCTTTTTCGTCTTCGTAATTAACCTCTGCCTCGCGCACCATACCGGACGTAAGAAGATCAGTCTTGAGACCCTCGGCCATAATCAGACCGAGGCGGGTAAGGATCACATTTTTCATGTTTCTCTCTTTATTGCCTTAGATTTCAGTTATTTTCCGTAGTAGTTGGCGACCACATGACGAGCTTCGGCAAAGAACAACCAGCGAGAGCCAAAGACCCCAAGAATGTGGAAAATGACAGCCAGCATGCCACCAATGTGCGGAGCTTCACGGAACGCGAGTAGCGCAAGAATCGGGATAAGGAATGCAGCGACAAAGGACATACGACGGACCTTGCGCGCGTGCTTGCGCCCGATAACGTAGACCATTTCATCAAGCAGATAGTTGGTGCCGGTATGGGGTGCTTCGTATTGACGAACGATACCGATTTTCCCAAGACCTGAGGCCGTGCCGAGATTTGTTTGGGTGGTCAGCATTTCCTGATCGCCCGTGCGCCAGTTCAAAACCTGAGCAATAGCCGCGATGATTAGCAGCCAGAGTGCTTTGGAAATCTGACCCGACATCAGCGCGCCACCAGCCAAGGTGAACGACATGAACATCAAAGGTGTTGTCCAATTGCTCCACCGTGGGATGGTTTTAAGCTGGGTGTAGATCATCGACGTTGAAAACACCGTCATCAGGCAGAGGGCTGACCCCACTGCGCCCAGAACCGGCATATACATGTCAAAGAAGATGCGACCGATGGC
>CAYZAY010000157.1:0-1957 GCA_964476515.1 uncultured Rhodobacterales bacterium | reverse complement strand
GCGATGGTTTGGGCACTGCGCGAATTTTCGGGCCTGCCACACAACATGGTTTGCGGCATGGCTGGCGTTCTGGACTCAGCACGCTTCCGTCACTTCCTTGCAGAAGAATTCAACGTTTCCATGCGCGACGTCACAGCCTTTGTTCTGGGCGGCCACGGCGACACCATGGTTCCTTCGGTTCGTTACTCGACCGTTGGCGGCGTTCCACTGCCTGACCTGATCGACATGGGTTGGACCACACAGGAAAAAATGGACGCAATGGTTCAGCGCACCCGTGAAGGTGGCGCAGAAATCGTTGGCCTGCTGAAAACCGGTTCGGCGTTCTACGCTCCGGCGACTTCAGCAATCGAAATGGCTGAAGCCTTCCTGAAAGATCAGAAACGCGTACTTCCATGCGCCGCATATTGCGATGGTGATCTAGGCGTTTCGGGCATGTATGTCGGTGTTCCAACCGTCATCGGTGCCGGTGGTGTTGAGCGTATCCTGAACATCAAGCTGAACGACGACGAACAGGAAATGTTCGATACGTCGGTTGCAGCGGTTCAGGGTCTGGTTGACGCGTGCAAAGGCATCGACAGCTCGCTTTCATAAGCCAAGCGATCAGGAATTAGGAAAAGGCGCGGTTCATCCCGCGCCTTTTTTCATTCCGCCAAACCGTCCAGCAAATCCGCATTTCTCGCGCGAAGGTCCTGATCAAACGATTCAACGCTTAGCGACAATCCAGCGGCTTTAACTGCACCGCGCGCCGCATCCCCGATATCAAACGGCAAATGTTCCAACAGCCCCAGCGCCGTCATCCGCGCGTCTTGTTCGGCGTCCAAAGCTTTCAGCAAATCGTGAAATTCGCCAATTTCGGCCAGCCCGTCACATCCGTCCTTGATGAACGCCAACTGCGCCAATCTATGGGACCCCACTAGGCCCTCTGGTTTACCCTCCGCATAGCGCAGCATTTTTACGATCCAATGTAACTTTGTCAGCCCGTCGAAATGCAGCAACACAGCTGACGCCGAATGTAGCGGAGGTATCCGCTGACCTTTCAACGTCCTTGGCGCATGAATACTCATCCGCAGACCCCGCCCGACCGGAACACAGGATTTACCAGCAGCATGCCCCGACAGCCCTTGCGTCAAAAACGGGGCTGTTTCACCGAACAGCGGAACCTTCATCGCGTCCCGACCGTTGAAAGGCGTTCGGAACGCGCCATCAAAAAGTTCGACCTGACTACCAACAAACGCACGTTCGCGAACCTGCAGCGCCAAATATCCCGGCATCCTTGGGGCATATGCCAGCTCTTCACCCAAAGGTCGTTTTTGATAGACGAATTCGTCGGCATCCAAGTGAACCAGCCAATCAAGCTTGGTCGAGCGATAAACCGACGTTGCATTCAATGATTGCCGCCGCGTTTGGCGCGAAGGTCGCCGACCCCTGTTTAATCGGTCCCAATGTTCTGCGTTGCAGCGATAGCTGAGGCAATTCGGGATACTGTCCAAAAACCGACCAACGGGATCTTCTGGATCATCCAGAAACACGTGAACTTCGGATGCGACCTGCCCTAAATGGTAGTGCACATTCGCGAGAACCGGTTGAACCGGCTCTCGAACAGTCATAACTATTCCCCACTCTGGGTTGGACATTCGGCTGCTCTTGCTTGTTATGGTCTCAGACTAGAACAGCACGAATCTTTTCCAATCAGCATTTGATCCGCTCCATTCATTTTTGTGATCACACCCTTAAAAACTGTGATCACAAATGTCGCTTTTTTGGTCGAAACGGGCAATTTCCGTCAAAAACTTCTTAGAACAGTGGGCATTTCCTGTCTAAGACTGTGCAAACGCAGCAAGATGGGAAAGTTTCATGAACATTCATGAGTACCAAGCCAAAGCCCTTCTGCGAACCTACGGTGCCCCCGTTTCGGACGGCCGCGTGGTTCTGAAGGCAGACGAAGCCAAAACAGCCG
>CAYZAY010000156.1:0-2094 GCA_964476515.1 uncultured Rhodobacterales bacterium | reverse complement strand
CATCGGACCAAACGACACCATCGCCTATATTCTGCCGATCTGTAACGAAGCATCCGTCACGCTGATTGGTGGGATGATTGCGGGCATTGTGAACCCGATTAATCCGCTTTTAGAGCCCGAACAGATTGCGGGCATTCTTCGTGAAACCAACGCCAAAGTTGTTGTCACGCTGAAAGCCTTTCCAAAAACCGATGTCGCGCAAAAAGCCACCGAAGCGGTGCGACATGCGCCAAGCGTTCACACGGTGTTAGAAGTTGACCTGAACCGTTATCTGACGCCTCCTAAGTCTTGGATTGTTCCGCTGGTTCGCCCAAAGAATGACGGCGAACATCATGCCAAGGTTCTGAACTTCAACGACGAGTTAGCCAAGCATTCGACCGAACTGCAGTTTGACGATCCAAAAGAAGATCGCGTCGCAGCGTATTTCCATACGGGTGGAACTACTGGTACGCCAAAAGTTGCGCAGCACAAATGCTCTGGCATGGTCTACAACGGGTGGCTGGGTAAGCAGTTGCTGTTCACCGAGCAGGACAGCGTGATGTGTCCTCTGCCCCTGTTCCACGTATTTGCGGTGCATGTGATTTTGATGTCGATGCTGGCGTCGGGTGCTCACGTGGTCTTCCCAACCCCGGCTGGTTATCGCGGCGACGGGGTGTTTGATAATTTCTGGAAGCTTATCGAGCGCTGGCAGACGACGTTCATCATTACTGTTCCAACAGCTGTTGCCGCTCTGATGCAGCGACCTGTGGATGCAGATATCTCGACCGTGAAGAAAGCGTTTTCCGGATCGGCCCCGATGCCGATGGAACTGTTCAAGCGATTTACTGATACATCGGGCATTACCATCGTCGAAGGCTACGGTCTGACCGAGGCAACCTGTCTTGTGTCCTGTAACCCGCCCGAGGGTGAAAAGAAGGTCGGTTCGGTCGGAATACCGTTCCCGCACACGGATATACGGATAGTGAAATCGTCTCCGGACGGTTTGGTCGAATGTGCCGTTGATGAGGTGGGCGAGATTTGCATCGCCAATCCCGGTGTTTGGGCTGGTCACACATATACCGAAGCCGAAAAGAACGTTGATCTGTTTTATCAGGACACGCATTTGCGCACAGGAGATTTGGGGCGCATGGATGCCGATGGCTATCTGTGGATCACGGGGCGCGCGAAGGATTTGATTATCCGTGGCGGTCACAACATTGATCCGGCCGAGGTTGAAGAAGCGATGCTGTTGCACTCTTCCGTCGCGTTTGCAGGCGCTATTGGCCAACCGGACGCGTTTTCGGGTGAATTGCCGTGTTGTTATGTCGAACTGGTTGAGGGTGCAGAGGTGTCGGTTGAAGAACTGATGGAGCACGCTCAAACGCAGGTTCATGAACGGGCGGCGCGGCCTAAACACATGGAAATCATGGATGAGCTGCCCAAAACGGCTGTCGGCAAGATTTTCAAACCTGATCTTCGAAAAATGGCGATCACGCGTATCTATAACGAAGCGCTTGAAACAGCGGGCAGTTCGGCGCGTGTCACAGAAGTGGTCGATGATAAAAAACTTGGGTTGATTGCGAAGTTGGCGCCGCATGGTGATGACGCCGAAATCACAGCCATCCTTGGTGAATTCACCCGACCTTGGGAATGGGCCGACTAAGCAACTGTGCATTTTTGCGCATTTTCTTGTGCGTTTGGGGGACTGGTTTGATTGCCGGTCCCTCTCCATATTGAGGGCAACGCAAATTTGGAGGATGCTATGACGTTCCGACCTGTAAAATCAGAAACACTTGCCCAGCCAACTATGGAAGGCGCCGGTGTTCATCTTCACCGAGTGTTTGGTTTTGGTGACACGACCGAAAGCGATCCGTTTTTGATGATGGATGACTTTCGCAACGACGATCCCGCGAAGTATGAAAAAGGGTTCCCGTGGCATCCACATCGCGGGATAGAGACGATAACCTATGTCCTTGAAGGCGAAGTCGAGCACGGAGATTCCTTGGGGAACAAAGGTTTGCTGGGGCGCGGTGCCGTGCAGTGGATGACGGCTGGATCGGGTATTATGCATCAGGAAATGCCGTCAGGGGATTTCGCAGGGCGGATGCACGGTTT
>CAYZAY010000155.1:0-2212 GCA_964476515.1 uncultured Rhodobacterales bacterium | reverse complement strand
GTCGCATTTGACGACCATGACTGTTGGTTCGCCCGAGGCGATGGCCGTTTCCAGCGCGGGGCCGGTGTCGACGTCCTGAACCTCGACCACATTGTCACAGCCCGCAGCACGCGCCATGCCGGCGAGATCGGTCTTTTTGCCGGTGTAGGTCGGCTGATCTCCGGTCGAGCCATACGAGCCGTTGTCGATGATCATCAGAATGTAGTTGCTTGGCGCGTTGTTCCCGATGGTGGGCAGCGTGCCGAGGTTGGTCAGGACCGAGCCGTCCCCGTCAATCACGATCACCGTCTTGGGTTGCGCAAGCGCAAGTCCCAGCCCGATTGATGAAGCGAGACCCATCGTGCCCAGCATGTAGAAGTTCGACGGTTGATCGTCGATCGCGTGAAGTTCCTGACTTGGGATGCCGATGTTGCAGACAACAAGCTGGTCCCGAAGGATTGGCGCTATTTCGCTAAGAATTTCTGAACGGATCATTGGTCTCCATAGCCTCCCCAGAAGTTAGCGTCGGTCAGGATCGCGACGGGCTTGTTGCACATGAAGGTGTATTTCAGGATGTTATCCAACTCTTCCACGTCCTTTTGGTGATGGAAGTGGAACGTCGGGATGTTGAGCTGCGCCAAAAGCGCCTTGGTGTGCACGGCCATTTCGACCTGACAGGCCACAGGCTCGCGCAGCTCACCGCGATAGGAAATCAACATCGGCAGAGGCATGCGGTAATACTGGATCAAGGTTGCCAGTGTGTTAATCGTCACGCCAATCGCGGTGTTCTGCATGATGATCGCAGGGCGTTTGCCCCCCATCCACGCGCCGGCACACAGACCCATGCCTTCGTCTTCTTTGTTCGATGGAATGTGAAAAATATCGTCGCGCTGGTCGATCTCGTCGATCACACCGGCGAGTTGTTTGCACGGAACCGTCGTCACAAACGAAATATCGTTCGCAACAAAATCATCCGCAATCCGGCGGTCTAGGATCATTGGGTTTCTCCGTTGTTCAGCGGTGCACGTGCACTGTACATTTCGCATGACGTACGACGCGCGCGGCAGTCGATCCGATTAGGTAATCACTTAGTCCTGGCTTATGCGAGCCGATAACGATGCAATCGAAGCCACCTTTCTCGGCCACTTCTACAATTGATCTATAGGCGTGTCCGCGAACGATTTCGGTGGTCACATGATCCAATTTCGCGGTCTTCTCTTTTAATAGCGAATTAGCAACTCTCAATCCCTGCTGAACGCGATCTTCACCCATAAGGGCTGCGACTGTTCCCTGAGGGATTTCATAAACATGCAACGCTGTTATCTGGCCACCCTCTGAACGAAGTGATTCAGCTACAGCGAGCGTTTTTTCGGAAATTCCGTGGTCCAATGCCAGCGGAACGAGGATTTTGTTGTACAATTTGGATCCTTTCCAAGCCGATCAGGCCCAAGGTTTAAGCACGATTTTAGGAGCAGGCGTTGTGCCCGCGCGAATATCTCGGAACGCCGATGCGCCCTCGTCCAAGGGCCTTGTCTCGAACCACCCCAGATCACCAAGACGGCCATCAAACATGGCTTGAGCCGTGTCCCGAAAATCTTGAGCGGTGTAGGTGTAACTTCCGACAAATGTGATCTCTTGAAGCGTAAGCCTGCGGACATCCAAACCTTCAGAATTGTCCCCGAGACCAACGTGAACTATCACGCCTCCAGATTGCGTCCACTCGGAGGCAACAGCCCTGGTCGCCCCGAAGCCGACAGCGTCAATGACGATCGGTGCAGAGTCTTGCGGCGCTTCTATCGCATTCATTTTGCACTGATCTATCAGATAACGGCGGCGCAGTTGGTTGGGTTCGACGATCTCGACGTTTTCGACGCCCATCGCTTTCAATGCCAACGCAGCGGCAAGCCCGATTGCGCCCCCTCCGATGACCAAAGCGCGCTCAGCCGGCTTTTCTGAACACGCGTTCAAAGCCAACTTGGCGGCATGCCAACTGACCGCTATCGGTTCGCACAATGCCGCCGATTGAAGAGAGAAATCTGCCGGAACGGTCACCAAATTCCGCTCAGGCATTGAAACAAATTGGGCGAACGCGCCCTCGCGCGGCATCATCGAGATAATCTGGCGTTGCGGGCAAAGGTTTTCGCGCTCGGACTGGCAATAGGTGCATTTACCACAGGAAACGAGCGGATTTATGGTGACCCGACGACCTTCATAAGGCCCGATCTCAACCACC
>CAYZAY010000154.1:0-2283 GCA_964476515.1 uncultured Rhodobacterales bacterium | reverse complement strand
TAACCATGGATCAGAGGCCAATCATGCACTAACAATCATCTTGGCCCAGTCAGATTAGGCTGCTCACTACGATAGCTGCTGTAAGTACAACCCAGTCGATCGATACTGCGCCAGCTTCGTCTTTTGCGAAAGTTTTGATAAAGTTCATCATTGTTAGGTCCCTCCTAAAGGATCAAGTATGTGGTCTGTGTGTTACCTTCGAAGCTTTCCGCAGCGTCCTCTCAGTGCCTTGGTGACCTCGTTGATGAAGCTATAGAGCCGCCCGATTGGGGCATGATTTGGACCTGTTTGGTCCGATTTCGCGAAATCTTTCAGGTTTTGTCATTATTAATAATTCACGGCGAAAAAGCGCGGATAGCTCCGAAAACCTTTATTTTATTGGCACGTAGTGAGCTTATTTAACCAAACAATTGGTGGTTGAGTGTTGCCGCAATTAAAATTGTTCTCAAAAAAATTGGGCGGCCCGCTTAGGACCGCCCAATTGATTCATTCAGTTTTTGTTGGTGATTCAGACGATAGTCGCCTCGGTCGCCGCAATTACGTCTTCGCGCGTCACGCCCGGTGCCATCTCAACGATGTGCAGACCTTTGTGCTCAACCTCAAAAACGCAGAGGTTGGTGATGATCATATCAACAACGCCCTTACCGGTAAGTGGCAATGTGCATTCTTTCAGAACCTTCGACACACCGTGCTTGTTGGTGTGGTCCATCACAACGATCACGCGGCCAACACCAGCCACAAGATCCATCGCGCCGCCCATGCCTTTGACCAGCTTGCCCGGAATCATCCAGTTCGCGAGGTCGCCGTTCTCGGCCACTTCCATCGCGCCAAGGATCGCCATTGCGATCTTGCCACCACGGATCATGCCAAAGCTGAACGAGCTGTCGAAATAGGCCGAGTGCGGCAATTCGGTGATTGTCTGCTTACCTGCGTTAATCAGGTCAGGGTCTTCGTAGCCTTCATAAGGGAACGGGCCCATGCCCAGCATACCGTTTTCGGATTGAAGCGTCACAGTCATACCATCGGGGATGTAGTTAGACACAAGCGTCGGAATACCGATGCCGAGGTTCACATACATACCGTCTTCTAGTTCTTGTGCCGCACGAGCGGCCATTTGGTTACGATCCCAACCCATGATCAAGCCTCCTCACGCTGGCGCACGGTGCGCTGTTCGATACGTTTTTCGTGCTGGCCAGTAATGATGCGGTGCACATAAACGCCGGGCAGGTGGATGCTGTCTGGATCCAGCTCGCCGGGTTCAACGATTTCTTCCACTTCAACGACACAGATTTTGCCGCACATGGCAGCAGGCGGGTTAAAGTTGCGGGCAGTCTTGCGGAACACGAGGTTGCCGGTGGTATCCGCTTTCCATGCTTTCACAATCGACAGGTCTGCGAAAATACCGCGCTCAAGGATGTATTCCTCTCCGTCGAATTCTTTCACTTCTTTGCCTTCTGCAATCACGGTGCCGACGCCGGTCTTGGTGTAGAAACCCGGAATGCCGCAGCCAGCAGAACGCATACGTTCGGCCAAGGTGCCTTGCGGGGTGAATTCCAGCTCAAGCTCACCTGACAGATACTGGCGCATAAATTCCGCGTTCTCGCCAACATAAGACGAAATCATTTTTCTGACCTGCTTGGTCTGCAACAGAATACCGATGCCAAAGTCATCAACGCCCGCGTTGTTCGACGCAAAGGTCAAATCCTTAACGCCGCTTTGTTTGATCGCTTCAAGAAGCAGTTCCGGAATGCCGCTAAGGCCAAATCCGCCAGCTGCAATCAACATGCCGTCGTGCAGCAGCCCGTCGAGCGCCTCTGTAGCATTTGCATAGACTTTTCCCATGAAAGTCCTCCCGTAATGAAAATCCTGAGAGGATATGGGGCAGGGATAGTTACAGAGTCAACAAAATGGGGACCGAAATGGCCCCCATTAGGTAGTCATACGTAACGTAGCGAATGCTATTTCTTCGGCACGGCTTTTTTCTTGGCTGCGGGTTTCTTTTTAGCGGCCGCTTTTTTCTTGGTGCCCTTCTTGGCTGCCTTTTCGGCAATCAATGCAACGGCCATATCCATCGTGACATCTTCGGCTTTCACGTCCTTGGGCAGAGTGGCGTTCACCTTCTCCCATTTGACATAGGGGCCATAGCGACCGTCCATGACGTTGACGGGTCCGCCGTCTTCTGGATGTTCACCCAGTTCCTTTAGCGGCTTAACCGCAGCACCGCTGCCACGGCGACCAGGGTTGGCACGCTTTTCAGCAAGGATTTCGACGGCGCGGTTCATG
>CAYZAY010000153.1:0-2288 GCA_964476515.1 uncultured Rhodobacterales bacterium | reverse complement strand
GAGATGGGTGCATCACGTATGAAGAACGTACTTAGCTCGGGCGTGAAGAACATCCTTGCGTTCGCGTTTATGATTCCAACTTTCTACTTCTTTGGTTGGTGGGTCTATTGGGCATTCCCAACAGGCATCCCGGGCGCAGCTGGCCCAATGGGGATTTCCGGCCTTGAATATGCAAGTGCCATCGCATTGGGCTGGGGGGACGCAGCTCAATACATGGGTCCAAACATCGCCGATCAAGCATCGGGTGTATTCTTTGGCGCATTCGCAATGTTCGCAGCGACAACCGCTTCGATCATGTCGGGCGCAGTCATCGAACGTATTCAAACTGTCGGTTTCATCATCCTTGCTGTTGTTCTGGGCTCGTTTGCCTGGGTTGTTGCAGCCGCTTGGGGTTGGCACGCAGACGGCTGGATGGTTACCCAGTGGGGCGTTCACGACTTTGGCGCGGCGGGTCTTGTGCACGCAGTTGCCGGATTCTTCGCGCTCGGTGTGTTGATCAACCTTGGTCCACGTATCGGCAAATTCAACGCTGACGGCACCGCAAACCACATCGCGGGTCACAATATGCCACTGACCGTTACTGGTCTGATGCTGATTATTGTCGGCTTCTGGGGTTTCTTGATGGCGTGTGTGATTGTACCGGGTGAAGCATGGAGCTGGTTCGGTGACAAGCCGGCGACGATCTATGGCACTCCGATCACTCTTTCAGCACTTGCGTTCAACGTTTTGATGGCGATTGCTGGTGGTATCATCGGTGCGTGGATCGTGACGCGTGATCCATTCTGGATGATGTCAGGTGCTCTGGCGGGTATTATCTCAACGGCTTCTGGCCTTGATATCTACTTCCCGGCTCTGACGTTCATTATTGCTGTCTCTGCTGGTCTTATACTTAAGGCTTGTGCAGATTGGCTTGAACGTCGCGGAATCGACGACGCAGTTGGCGCGGTTACCGTTCACGGTACAATCGGCCTCTACGGTGTTGTGATGCTCGGCATCTGGGGTTCGGGCTTCCCGGCGCTCCAAGGTGCAGCTGGCGATGCTCCTACGATCTCGCTTATTGGTCAGATCATCGGTGCAATCGTGTTCTTCCTGTGTGGCTTTGTTCCAGGGTACATCGTGTCGTACATCCTCAAGATGTTGGGCATGCTTCGTATCCGGGAAGGTGCAGAGATTGCAGGTATGGACGCTGTCAAAGTGCCAGCACGCGGCTACCCTGAATGGGGTGACCACGCTGCAAACGCGGCTGAGTAACTTAGGAAAAGGAGAAACATCATGTTTCCATATGGACAAGCAACGTGGGACGTTGTGGACGGTGCAATGTTTCAACTTTGGGGCACGTCTGCACCAGGCTTCTTTACCTTGATCGCGATGGCGATCTGCGTAGCGGTATTGATTGTCGGGCAGCGCTCTGAAACTGAAAAGGCGAAACGCTTCGATTAAGCGTTGACCGTATAAAGAGTTCCTTGAGGCCGCAGGTGCTGCGGCCTCAAGTGTTTTTTGAAGGCTGGCAGGTAAAAAAATTTGCCTGAGAGGAAAAAAAGTTCTCTGACAGTGTTGATTTTTGCCGAGCATTCATACTCAATACACAAGAAATAAAAACAACTGGGAGACTGGCTAATGGCTATTTTGTGGAGAACTTCGGCTCTTGCGCAGCGACATGCGGAAATCGGCGGAGAGTTGGAAGATTGGAACGGCATGGGAACCGCTTGGTTCTATGACGATACACCTGAACGCGCGAAAGCGGACTATGAGGCTATTCGCACAAAAGCGGGTCTTATGGATGTGTCGGGATTGAAAAAAGTGCACCTGACAGGTGCGGACGCCGCTTATGTGATCGATCGCGTCACAACACGTAACGTTGAGAAGATCGCACCAGGTCGTTCGACCTATGCGTCGATCCTGAACAGCGAAGGCAAATTTGTTGACGACTGTATCATTTATCACCTTGCGGTGAACTCGTGGATGGTCGTTCACGGTACAGGCACCGGCATGGAACAGCTGACTGCTGTAGCTGCTGGCAAAAACTGTTCGGTCATTTTCGACGACGACCTGCACGACATGTCACTTCAGGGTCCTGTAGCTGTTGATCTGCTTGCCAACGAAATTCCTGGCATCCGCGATCTGGCTTACTTTGGTCTAATGCAAACGCGCCTATACGGTCGTGATGTTATGATTTCGCGTACCGGTTACACTGGCGAGCGTGGATACGAAATTTTCTGTCGTGGCAAAGATGCTGTTCATCTTTGGGACAGCATTCTTGAAGCTGGTAAAGACATGGGCGTTCGCCC
>CAYZAY010000152.1:0-2290 GCA_964476515.1 uncultured Rhodobacterales bacterium | reverse complement strand
AAATCGAACCCGCAAACTCTCGTTATGAACGAGGGACCAGAAGGGGGCAGGTCATCACAATTCTCAAATCAGGACTGAGCGCTCGAACAGATATTGAAAGCCATGCCCAGCTTTATCAGGACTTATTTGCACTAGCCTTTAACGGTTTTAAGGATGGCGGATTCTTCGTTGAGTTTGGAGCCACAAACGGTGTGTCGTTAAGCAATACGTTTGTCCTTGAAAAGTGCTTCAATTGGACAGGAGTTTTGGCTGAACCCGAGCGTAAATGGCAGGGAGATCTTAAGCGAAATCGCAAATGTTTGGTCGACAATCGCTGCGTTTGGAAAGAGACGGGAAAACAACTCTCGTTTTCATCAGCAGATGTTGGCGAAATATCAACTCTTACTGAGTTCGCTAACAGTGATAGTAATGCCTCGAAGCGCAAAAATGCTGACACGTATCCTGTTCAAACTGTTTCACTTCAGGATCTGTTGAAGTTAGCGAATGCGCCGAAAGTGATTGACTATCTTTTGGTAGACACAGAGGGCAGCGAATTAGAAATATTGAACGCGTTCAATTTCGGTGAGTACGTGTTCAATTTTGTAACGATAGAGCACAATTACACAAAACACCGTAAACCGCTCATCTCATTGATGGAGCGTAATGGTTACCGACAAGTCTTCCGCTCACTTTCCAGGTTCGATGCTTGGTTCGTTCCGGCCTGAGACCCAATCAATTCGTAAAAAAAGGCCGCCGTAATCCGGCGGCCTTTTTGTTTGGATTACTGGTATTACCTATGCGAGGTTTTCCATCGTCTTTATACCGACGATGCCCCCAACGACGATGAAAATAAAGGTGATCAATGATCCGATCGCTAAGGTCGAAAAACCCGTCATCGCCTGACCAACTGTACAGCCAAGCGCCAAGACGCCCCCGATACCCATCAGGGCAGCACCAAAGATGTTGCGCAGTGAATCCGACGCGTCAGCAAAGGTTGTTAGGTGAATGCGACCACGGCTTGCAGCGCCTAGGAAACCACCGATCAGCGCTCCGACAAGCGTGACAACGCCAAACCCGGGTGCACCCATGGCCGTGTAGCGCATCAGATAATCCATCGTATCGCCAGCAGGACGGACATAGCTAAGCGAAATAAGCTGTGGATTGTCGGCGAATTCATCATAGGTCAGGCCCATCAGTGCCCAGCCAGCCACTACACAAAGGCCGATCCCAACACCGGCAAAGATATGGTTTCCAGCGCTTCGGAAATCTTTGTCCATGAAGCAATAAACCAGAATGCCGCCCGCGATAACGATAAGCGCAACAAGATTTGCGGATTCCCAGCCCATCCCAGTTATTGAGCTAAGCAACGACCCAATTCGCTGGTCGTCCATGGATTCACTTAGGTCAGCCGTCATTGGACCGATCAAGCTGACACGAAGGGGGCCGAGAAGGCCGCCAATGGTCATATACCCAAAGAGACCTGTGATCATCAGTACGACGATGGAACGAATATCGCCTCCGCCCGCACGTACAAGGTTTCGGCTAACGCAGCCCCCTGCAAACACCATGCCAAACCCGAACAACAAGCCGCCAACGACGTGTCCACCCCAAGCTAGGGACGATGACTGATACATCGACGTATTCATGTCCGCGATCCCACGCGTTTCGAGTAACGCAACACCGATCATTGCGGTAGCTGACCCAAGTAGCCACGCGCGGAAACGCTTGTAATCACCGAATGATAGGATGTCGGAAATCGAGCCCATTGTGCAGAAATTGGTTCTGTGAACAATAAAACCGAAAACGATACCAATGATCAGACCTCCCCATCCAATGTAGAACGGTGCGGCTTCAATCATTGTTTCTTGCAAAGAGTCCATTTGACTTACTCTCCCCTGTTTTTGGGAAAGCCTAGCACTCAAACAAATTGATTCATAGGATTTCGTTAATATGAAGTTATCACATAGATTTATATGGCAAAAATGGCCAATCTTGCCGGTATGCTGGGCTTTGTTGCACAAATCGGGTTTTGAGCGCACTTCGCCTTACCCCGGACGGACTTATCCTACGGGCTCTGTGATGGGGATGCCGAGAGCTGTATAGCGATTGAGCACCGCGATCCGAACTTGTAGCTCGGCAACTTGCCGGTCGAAGTCCCGAGCCATGAGGCCAAGCTATAAGCTAATGGGGCTTGGACAGCTGGCAGGCTCCAGCGGAATTACTTGCGACTAGTTCAGATGCAGCCACTCCGCCCCACCTGCGATCGCCGATTCACACACTGCTGGCAGTGATGCGCACGCGTGCGGGCGCG
>CAYZAY010000151.1:1181-2424 GCA_964476515.1 uncultured Rhodobacterales bacterium | reverse complement strand
TGAAGCGGCTCTTAGCTGACGCCATGCTCGATAATGCGGGCCTCAAGGGGCTTTTGGCAAAAAACTCCTGACGCCTGCCGCCCGTCGGGATGCGGTGGTCACGTTGATGGCTGAACACCAATTCACGCAAAGGCGGGCGTGCAGGCTGGTTGGGATATCCAGATCAAGCCTGACCTATCAGGCACGCCCGGATCGCCATGCGCGGCTTCGGGAGCGTCTGATCACACTGTCAGGAAAGCACAGGAGGTATGGCTATCGCATGCTGCATGCTAAGCTGGTGCGCGAGAGCTTCAAGGTGAACATCAAAGTCGTCGAGCGAATTTACCGCGAAGAACGGCTGTGGTTGCGCCGTACCAAGCGTAAGAAGATCCCCAAGGAAGGCCGTGAGGGCGGCTGGTGCCCCATTGCGGCCAACCAGCGGTGGTCGCTGGATTTCACCAGTGATGCTCTGGCGAATGGGCGCAAGTTCAGAACGGCCAACTTGAAAGATGATTGCACCCGCGAGTGCCCGGCCATCGAGGTGGACTTTTCACTGCCCGGAGAGCGGGTCGTGGAATTGCTGAACCGAGTCGCACGCGAGCGGGGATACCCTGATATTCTGGTCGTCGATAATGGACCGGAACTGCGCGGTCGTGCGCTTGATGCGTGGGCCGATGACAGCGGCGTTCAGCTGTATTTCATCGACCCAGGCAAGCCGATCCAGAATGCGTATATCGAGAGTTTCAATGGCCGCTTCAGGGATGAGTGCCTGAACCTGCACTGGTTCACGAGCATCGCCGAGGCGCGCGAGATCATCGAAGACTGGAGAATCGATTACAACACAGAACGCCCGCACAGCAGCCTGAAATATCAAACACCCGAAGAGTTTGCGGCAACGCGGCCTTTCAACAAAACGCAATGGGCGCAGACGCTTGAGCTATCTGAGGGCTCCGCGCCCGCGCCCATTGCTCATGCTGCCGAATGATGGCACACAAATGGAGAGCAAACTTGATTTACGAGTGGCCCTGAAAACAGGGGCAGGTCAGTTCCGGCCGTGACCGTGATGCAGCTGTCCGAGTGTGCGGGATTGCCGTGGCAGGAGCAGGCTGGCGTGGTGTTTGAACTCCAAAGTTGACTTCGTCGTTTAGCAACAGGGTGTAGCCATAAATTTACAGCTTGTCGGCCAGCCACCACAAAGGCGTTGGTTCAATTGTCTTCAAAACATGAATCTGGCGCAACCGATCAAGTAGCTTCTTTTTCAAGT
>CAYZAY010000151.1:676-1171 GCA_964476515.1 uncultured Rhodobacterales bacterium | reverse complement strand
CGCTGAATGAAAGGGACTTGTGAGCGCAACAATGTCTGGTGCGGGGTCTCTGAACTCATAAGTCCAACTGGCCAGGTGAAACAAGATAGGCACAAAAGCGATACCTGCCTCAGTGAGGAAATAGAGTTTCTTCTGTGCATGCTCGTCTGATTTTTCGACGGATAACAGGTCAAGCTGCACCATGTATTGCAGGCGCGACGCTAGCGATGCCGAGGAAATGCCTTCACGATTGTTTTGCAATAGCTCGTTGAAGCTACGCCGATCAAACAAGGCTATGTCGCGAAGAATAATTGGTACCCACTTGTCAACAAGTAGGTAACTAGCCAGCCCTATCGGACACATGTCTTTTTCGGCGATGTTTAAGTCAAGCATGACGGCCTCCAAAACCACTTTAACATACAGACTAGAATTTCGATCCGGCCCAAGTCAACATCAGTTAGAATATGACCAAATCCCAACAGAACCGGAGGCTTTCGGATGTCGACACCCAATTTT
>CAYZAY010000151.1:0-666 GCA_964476515.1 uncultured Rhodobacterales bacterium | reverse complement strand
AATAACTGCAGCCACTTGCCCCGCAGCAAGCAGATCCGACGCTTTGACGGAATTGGCCAACTTCGCTCAGGACTGCCGACAAAATGGTGCAGATCGCGTCACCTATGGCAGCGTGATTTCAGGCCGCTATCCAGGAGCTTTGGTGTTCGTTCAGTTCTTCGATAACCTCCATGGCTTCGAAAGCGTGATGAACATGATTCCTCTATCATCAACATATTCGCGTTTGGTCAACGAGCACGCGGTAGCGCCTTTTGCTCGAAATGTATTCAAAGGAAAACCGATCGAATTTGAACCAAAGCTCGAACCTACGCCAAAGTACTTGATGCTAACGAGGGCTCACAGGCGATCCTTGGACGAGACCGAAATGTTGGGTTTGCTCAACAAGACTGCGTCTGTCTTCAAATCATCAGGTGCACAAACAATGCGTATGGGACAAACACTCACCGGCTCTGATCTTGGGACTTACATGCTTCGTGTAACATATCCTGACATGTCGGCCATTGAGAGAACCTACGACGCTTTGGCAACCAGTCCTGAATATGGACAGCTAATGAACGGTCTTGAAATCGACATGCGTTCAATCACGAAAATTGCTGGTATCTTGTAGGCACTTACGAAACTAGCCGAGTAGAGGACAACAAAATGCAAGACTTTATGTTCTATCTG
>CAYZAY010000150.1:0-2536 GCA_964476515.1 uncultured Rhodobacterales bacterium | reverse complement strand
TGTTGCTTAGGAACACGTCCCGCCACATGACCGGATCGGATGCCGCAATCCGCGTGAAATCCCGAAAACCCGCAGCCGAATATTTGATAACTTCGCTATCCGTCACACGCCGCAAATCATCCGCAACACCGACCATCGTATAGGCAATCAGGTGGGGCGTATGCGAAGTGACCGCCAAAACCAGATCGTGATGCTCGGCGTCCATCTCTTCGACATTGGCACCCATACCTTCCCAAAGTGCGCCTAAGCGTTCGGTCGCCACTGTGTCGGCACCCTCAGGAACCAGAATACACCAACGATTGTCGTACAGTTCGGCAAAGCCAGACCGTGGCCCCGAATGCTCGGTTCCCGCCAACGGGTGGGCTGGTATGAAGTGCACGCCGTCCGGCAGATGCGGGCCAACCGCCTCGATCACTGCTTTCTTGACGGATCCCACATCCGACACGGTCGCACCGGGTTTCAACACTGGCGCAATCTCTTGCGCCACTGCACCCATGACGCCAACCGGAACGCAGAGAACCACAAGATCCGCGCCTTCGACAGCCTCAGAAGCGCTATCACAAATCCGGTCGCACAGACCAATTTCGCGGGCCACGTCGCGGGTTTCAGCAGACCGCGCAAAGCCGGTGACTTCGCCAGCAAGACCAGCGCGTTTCATGGCCCAATACATAGACGACGCAATCAAGCCCAATCCAATCAGGGCGACGCGATCATAAATCTGGGCCATCAACGGTCTCCTTTGAACTGAGTGATCGAATGAACCACCCGCCGGCAAGCGCTTTCGTCACCCACAGTAATCCGCAGACCGTTTGGAAAGCCATAGCCGCCAACGCGGCGCACAATAATTCCGTCTTCGCGCAAGGCGGTGTCACAACCGGCTGCTTCGTCTTCGGACGCAAATCGAGCGAGCACAAAGTTCGAATGGCTCTCGTCAACATCAACGTCGATTTCGCGCAGGGCATTTACCAACCAGTCGCGGTTCTTCGTATTGCTATCGACGCATTTTTGTAACCAGTCCTGATCCCGCACCGCAGCTTCGGCCGTTTCCAACTGTGCCGGTGACAGGTTGAAGGGCTGACGCACCCGATTAAGCACGTCTATGATTTCACGCGGGCCATAGCCCCATCCGATCCGCAATCCACCCAGACCGTAGGCTTTGGAAAAGGTGCGGGTCATCAGAACGTTGGTGTGCGCATCAACCAAAGACACGCCGCCGTCGAACCCTTGGGCAAATTCGGTATAGGCCCCATCAAGCACCAGCAACGCGCTATCAGGCACGCCTTTGGCCAGCCGCGCCAGCTCTGCCCCGCTTAGCACGGTGCCAGTCGGGTTGCCGGGGTTGGTGATAAACACAATCCGCGTTTTTGCGGTGATCGCAGCCAGAACCGTGTCCACATCGACCCGCCGTTCTTTTTCGGCCACGCAAACAGGTGTCACCCCTGCCGCCATGGCAAGGATCGGATACATCGAAAACCCGTGCTCGGTATAAATCGCTTCGTCGCCGGGGCCAGCATAGCATTGGGTGATGAACTGCAACACTTCGTCCGAACCGACCCCGCAAATGATCCGGTCGGCATCCAAGCCATGCGTTTCGCCAATTGCGGCGCGCAAGCCAGCATGATCAGTCGAAGGATAGCGATGCAACGAAGCAGAGGTTCGGGCAAAAGCCTCTTTCGCCAAATCCGACGGCCCGTAAGGGCTCTCGTTGGCCGACAGCTTTAGAACTTCGGATTTTCCTGCGATCTTGGCTTCGCCGCTTTTATAAAGCGCGATGTCCATGATGCCGGGCTGAGGCTTAATCTTACCCATAATACCCTCTTAAACTCACGGTCTTCTCATACAGACCCTGAAATCCTTAGAAAAGCGAAGAGCCGCGCATTCGCTGATTGGTCGCAGCCCCCCAACGACCCGTTGCATTTACGCAACGAAAAAGGGCTGCTCCGGATGGAACAGCCCCTCTTGTTCGATATGCTCTGAACTTAGTTCTGAGCGTAATATTCGATGACGAGGTTTGGTTCCATCATGACTGGATATGGAACGTCCGACAGACCTGGGGTCCGGACGAACTTTGCAGTCATTTTAGAATGGTCTGCTTCGACATAATCAGGAACGTCACGCTCTGGCAGCTGAGTAGCTTCAAGAACAACAGCAATCTGACGTGATTTTTCACGAACTTCGATCACGTCGCCTTCTTGAACGCGATACGAAGGAATGTTCACGCGCTGACCGTTAACCAGAACATGGCCGTGGTTTACGAACTGACGTGCTGCAAACATGGTTGCAACGAATTTCGCGCGGTAAACAACAGCGTCCAAACGGCGCTCAAGCAGGCCGATCAGGTTTTCACCGGTGTCGCCTTTAACACGGGCCGCTTCTGTGTAGATGCGCTTGAACTGTTTCTCGGTCAGGTCGCCGTAGTAACCTTTCAGCTTCTGCTTGGCACGCAGCTGCAGACCAAAGTCCGAAAGCTTGCCCTTACGACGCTGACCGTGCTGGCCGGGGCCATATTCACGACGGTTAACTGGGGATTTTGGAC
>CAYZAY010000149.1:0-2590 GCA_964476515.1 uncultured Rhodobacterales bacterium | reverse complement strand
AATGCTACGGCGGCGACGCAACGCGGAAACGCAAACTGCTGGACAAGCAGAAAGCGGGTAAGAAGAAGATGCGCCAGTTCGGCAAAGTTGATATTCCACAAGAGGCGTTTATCTCTGCGTTGAAGATGGATGATTAACACCTTCGGCTGTCACCCCCGCGAAAGCGGGGGTCTCTGGCCGCGGACGTAACAATAGTGGATGACGGTCCCCGCTTGCGCGGGGATGACATGGTGTGTTCATTAGGCGTTAACCACCCCTCGGCAAGCTGCGCCCATGCGCGACCACAACTATTTCGTCTATCTCCTCACCAACCGCCCGCGCGGCACTCTCTACTGCGGCATTACCAACGATCTGATCCGCCGAACGGCAGAGCACCACGCCGGATTGGGTAGTCGTTTCACAAGACGATACGGATGCAAAACTCTCGTTTGGTTCGAACACTATGCCGATGTTAAACAAGCTATATTGCGCGAAAAGCGGATCAAGAAATGGCGGCGGGCTTGGAAGATCGAGTTGATAGAAGATGGTAATCCGCAATGGTTGGATTTGGCTGGGGAAGGCCCCCGCTTGCGCGGGGGTGACAATAGTTGGGACGCGATACCGTCAAGTTTGCCACCCTGTCATCCCCGCGAAAGCGGGGACCGTAATCGGCAAGCTCTACCTCAATGAAGTCCCAACCTTAAAACCCACCACCACCATAATCGCTATTCTGTATCCACCACAGCTCCATATCAGCGCTGCTTTCATCGCCGTTCTTCACGGCCTTCCAGCGTCGATAGAGCCTCTCTAGCCGCCGCCGTTCTTCGGCCAGCGATCGCCCTTCGAAATCCTCAAGCATTTGGCATTGGTCCATCGGCACCACAGCGCAGACCAGTCGGCCGTGTTTTGATATCCAAACCCGCCCGCCCTGATGGCGCACCCATTCGGTTTGGCGCGTCGCGTCCCGTCGAAATTCGGTAAGCGAGATGATCCGGTAGTCTGACAGCATGGGGCCTCCTGTACCGGAAAATCTCATGGGGTGGGGTTAACAAACTCTTCCAAGGCCGTGCGATGTGCGTGGGCGCACGACCGCAACCCGTTCTGTGCGTCAGTCAAGGGGCATTTGTAGTGTTTCGGCGTGCAAAAGCTGCAAATGTCGATAACGTAACCGCACGATTAACGGGCCGAACGTGGCCAGCTAGGGAGAAGCATTTATGCCCCAAGGATATAATAAGACGCAAATTCGTTTGCACTGGGTTATTTTCATTTTGATAGTTTTACAGTTCCTGTTGCACGAACCGATGTCAGACGGTTGGGACATCATTGAAAAGGGCGGTGAGCCCGAGCCGAACATTATGGTGCTTCAACATATTGTCGGCGGCCTGCTGGTGCTGGTCTTGGTGCTCTGGCGGCTTAGTATTCGTGTCCGTCGTGGTGCACCTGCCTTGCCAGCGGAGGAACCGGCGATCCTGAAAGGTATCGCGCATCTGACCCACTGGGTGCTTTATGCGCTGATGATCCTACTGCCGCTTTCCGGTGCTGCGGCCGTTTTTGGACGCATTGAAGTCGCGGCAAATGCCCATGAATTTATGAAAGGATTAATGCTATTGTTTGCTGGCCTTCACATCGCGGGTGCGATCTTTCAACAGGTTGTTTTAAAAACAAATATCATGGACCGGATGAAAACACCGGACGACAGTTAAGCGTCAAAAAACGCGCGGATCGAGGCTTCGAATTCGCGCGGTTTTTCCGCATGAAGCCAATGCCCCACGTCGGGAATTTTCGCGAAATAGGGCTTGGCGAATAGCCGTCTTATCTCGGGACGATGTTCGGGCAAAACATAGTCAGACGCCCCCCCCGACAGGAACAGGGCAGGGCCTTGGTAAAGGCCGGTCATGTCGCTAGGGAAGCCAATAATGTGATCCATATTCGCGGTCAGCGCATCGTGGTTTAGCCGCCAACGTTTGGCTTTCACGTCCAAGGATTGCAGCAAAAACGCCCTGACCGAGGCTTCTGGGATCTGCTCGGACAGCAATCTATCAGCGTCCGAGCGTCGTTCGACCCGCGATAAGTCCAGCGATTTCATAGCGTTAATAAGCGGAGTCTGGGTGTGCCCATAGGTCACCGGCGCAATGTCTGCGACCAGAAGGCGGCGCACGAGGTTCGGTTGCGTCAACGCAAGAACCATCCCCGCCTTGCCGCCCATCGAATGCCCCAACACATCCATGTTGCCGTCGAATTTACCAATGATTTCAGCAAGATCACCCGCAAGATCGGCGTAGGTGTGGCTGTCATGCCAGCCGCTTTCACCATGATTTCGCATGTCCACAGTCACGACATGACGATCATCCGAAAGCCTCTTGGAAATCACTCCCCAGTTACGTGCCGAGCCGAAAAGCCCATGGACAATCAGCAGAGATTTTTTGTCATTCTGACAGCCATACTCAGAGTAGTTCAGCATTTACGGGCCTCATTGATTTACCCAAGCCCTATGCCAAAAAGAAAGCCCCGGCAAGAACCGGGGCTAACCTATAAATTATGAAGCGATATCAGAGATTTGGATACATCGGGAACTTCGCACACAGCTCTGCGACTTCGGCCTTAACCTTGG
>CAYZAY010000148.1:0-2626 GCA_964476515.1 uncultured Rhodobacterales bacterium | reverse complement strand
CGGATACTCGCTTAGTTTAAGCCGCCTTTGGTACCAAAAACCCTGACGACGGACATATCGCAGTTTTTGAACGGTTTCGGTTTTCTGCAGCTCTAGGCATCCGTCAAAATCCTGATCTGCAGGCACGTACGCAGCGTTGCCAGCGCCGTCATATGTGTCGGATCCCGGGGTGCCATCGCCGCTCGACCATACGGTCAATCCGTTTGAAAATGTCGGAGGGGTAAAGACGACTCCGTCCGTGATTGCTTTGTTCATTTTGCTGCCTTTCTTTTGGCCCTTAGGGCCATCCACATGGCGCAAAAGATGTTCAGCCATTGGTTAACCAAGTGCTTGGGCAGCGTTCGATGCTTAACTTGAAGCGCCTAACTAAGATATATTCAAAAAAATGCGGCCAAATGGCAGAATTTCTGGTCAATGGTTGACCCGTGACCATTCAGCCTCCAAATAGCGCTAACGACACTAAGGAACGTTTATGGCTCACGGACCCGGACAAGGCGTAGAAAACGACCGCGAAGCATCAAAGCGCGTAGGCGCGTTGCGTGCTCTTGGGCCATTCTTATCGCCATATCGCTGGATGGCCGTGTTTGCGGGTATCGCTCTGGTTTTGACGGCGGCAATTTCGCTGGCGCTGCCAATGGCGGTTCGCCGTGTCATTGATAACTTTGGCGTGGCAGATGTTGCGGTTCTTGATCAGTATTTTGGGGCTGCGATTGGTATCGCGTGTCTGCTGGCGGCCGGAACAGCGCTTCGCTATGCGTTAGTCACACGTCTGGGCGAACGCGTTGTCGCTGACATCCGGATAGCCGTCTTTGACCGCACAATTGGCATGAGCCCAGCATTTTTTGAAAAGGTCATGACCGGCGAAGTTCTGTCTCGGATAACCACAGACACAACGCTGATCCTTGCCGTCATCGGATCGTCGATTTCAGTCGCCTTGCGAAACGTTCTGATTTTCATGGGTGGTTTGGTCTTGATGCTTTTCACATCCGCCAAACTGACTGGTTTGGTGCTGTTGATCGTTCCGGCTGTTGTTTTGCCAATTATCATCCTTGGTCGACGCCTTAGAACCCTTGGTCGTGAAAATCAGGACTGGATTGCGAATTCGTCCGGCAAAGCTTCTGAAGCACTGCTTTCGGTGCAAACCGTTCAAGCGTTCACGCAAGAAGGCCAAAGCCGACGGGATTTTGCGGATGTGACCGAGCTTAGCTACGACAGTGCCAAAAAGCGCATCACAACCCGCGCATTGATGACGTCGATTGTCATTTTCCTCGTGTTTTCGGGCGTTGTCGGTGTGCTTTGGATTGGTGCCCATGATGTGCGCGCCGGGGCGATGAGCACAGGCGCACTTGTCCAGTTTGTGATCTATTCTGTTATGGTGGCTGGTGCAGTTGCTTTCCTGTCCGAAATTTGGGGCGAACTTCAAAGGGCCGCCGGCGCGACCGAGCGGCTTGTTGAATTGCTCGAAGCCGAAGATATGGTCGGCGATCCAACGGTTCCTGTGTTGCTGCCAAAACCTGCGAAAGGTGAAATTACCTTTGCAGATGTGTCATTCCGCTATCCTGCGCGCCCCGAAGCTGCGGCGCTTGAGGGTGTCTCGCTTGATGTGAAGGCCGGCGAAACCGTGGCTTTGGTCGGACCTTCAGGGGCGGGCAAGTCTACGATCGTTCAGCTGCTGCTTAGGTTTTATGACGCCCAGTCCGGAGAGATTGCCATCGACGGAATCAAGTTGCCGGATATGAAACGCGAAGATCTGAGAAGTGCTTTGGCGCTTGTCCCTCAGGATCCGGTGATCTTTGCGGCCTCGGCGCGTGAAAACATCCGTTTCGGTCGACCCTCGGCAACTGACGCTGAAGTTGAAGCTGCTGCAGACGCCGCCGCAGCGCATGAATTTATCGCTGCGCTACCTGACGGGTATGACACTTACGTGGGCGAACGCGGTGTCATGTTGTCGGGCGGCCAAAAACAACGCATCGCAATTGCGCGTGCAATCTTACGGGATGCGCCTGTCTTATTGCTTGATGAAGCGACCAGTGCTCTTGACGCAGAAAGCGAAAGAGCAGTCCAACACGCCGTTGACGCATTGGCCGAAGGCCGTACGACAATTATTGTCGCTCACCGGCTTGCGACCGTGAAGAAGGCGGATCGCATCGTAGTGATGGATCAAGGCCGCGTTGTTGCTCAGGGCACCCACGATGAACTTGTTTCAGAAGGCGGTTTGTACGCCCGATTGGCCCGTTTGCAGTTCGCAGCAGGTCTTGCAGCCGAATAATTGGTCGAAAACCGCAAGGTCAATCTTGATCCGAAGCCAAATCCGGCTCATCTTCTCCCTATCACACACAAAAAAATGCTAATCCGTGTGCTGGGGAGAAGATTATGGCTTATTTGACGGTTGCCGACCGCGACGCAATCGAAAACGAAATGGCTTGGGAAGATCGCGATCTTCCAGTCACGATGTACGATTTTATCAGCTCGACGAAAGATCAGTTTCCTGACCGACCGGCAGTGAGTTTCCAAATCTTTTCGGGACCGAAGGACAAAGCCGAGACCATGACGTGGGCCGAATATCACGCCAAGTCGGTGCAGGCGGCCAACATGTTCCGCGAGATGGGGGTAGGGCCTACGGATA
>CAYZAY010000147.1:0-2647 GCA_964476515.1 uncultured Rhodobacterales bacterium | reverse complement strand
GGTCCTCCGTTCTCTAAACATAGCGCTGGACCAGTTCAGATGGGGAGGCTCAATCAAGGGCGCGCACTCCAAACTAAAAGATGTCGACGGCGTTCTGGAATTCACCCGTACTTACAACGGCAAAACCATGCTGTGCATGTTCAACAAGACCGATGACGTGAAAGTAATCACTCTGCCTGCGGGTCAATGGACGGGGATCGGAAGAGACCTTGGCGCTGCTGATATTGGCAGCTCTGACACCATTTGCCTTGAGGCCTGGCAGCCTATTTTGGCGCAAAAAACGTAAGTAAAGAGGACGAAGATGGCCGATCTGAAACTCACGAATATCGAAAAGACCTATGGCGGCAACGTCAATGTCCTCAAGGATATCAATCTCGATATCACCACAGGCGAACTGATCGTCTTCGTCGGCCCGTCGGGGTGCGGAAAATCAACGCTTCTGCGCATGGTCGCGGGCTTGGAAAAAATCACGGGTGGCGTTCTGGAAATCGACGGTGTCGAAGTCAACGACGTCCCGCCTGCCCAGCGCGGCATTGCGAAGGTGTTCCAAAGCTACGCTCTCTACCCACATATGACGGTCCGCGAAAACATGCAGTTCGCGCTGAAAATAGCCAAGAAACCTCAGGCCGAAATTGACGCTGCGGTTGATAAAGCCGCCAAGACCCTGCAGCTTGACGAATACCTTGATCGCTTGCCCAAAGCGCTGTCTGGCGGCCAACGCCAGCGGGTTGCCATTGGGCGGTCGATTGTTCGTGATCCCAAGGTGTATCTGTTCGACGAACCGCTCTCAAACCTTGATGCCGCTTTGCGCGTCGCGACCCGCATTGAAATCGCGCGCCTGAAGGAAGCGATGCCAGACAGCACGATGATCTACGTGACCCACGATCAGGTCGAAGCCATGACGCTTTCCAGCCGCATCGTTGTTCTTGCCAACAAAGGCGTTGCGCAGGTCGGCACCCCGCTTGAGCTATATGAAACACCGCATAACGAATTTGTCGCCCAGTTCATCGGTTCACCCGCTATGAACCTTTTGGCTGGCAAAATCACCGCAACCGGCGATCAAAATACCGTTGAACTGGATAGCGGCGGCACCGCCATTACGTCGATTGCAACGACCGATACAGATATGGGCAAAGCCGTGAACATCGGCGTTCGCCCCGAAGACTTTACCCCAACCGATGGCGACGCGATCCTGACCGCTGCGGTCGATTATGTCGAAGCATTGGGCGAAGTGACGCTTGCCTATTTCAACAACCCTCAGGGCGGCGATCAACTGATTGCCAAGCTACCCGGCGTGCATCACGAACTTCGCGGACAGCGGCTACATCTGACGGCTGCCCCCGCCAAGGTCCACATGTTCCACAACGGCGAAAGCATGCGCTAATCCCAACCACGGAATCAGCGCCAAACCGGACCGAGGCTCCCGCTCTGTCCGGTTTATTTTTGCCGCTTTCAAGACATCTGTCGGTTTTAGGCATGACGCCTTTGCCGGCGGCCTGTCTCAATACCCAAAATTCAGTCCGTTTATGTGAGAGGAAATCGGATGAAAGTAGGATTTATCGGGCTTGGAAATGTTGGTGGTAAACTATCCGGATCGCTGTTGCGTAACGGAATTGATCTGACTGTCCATGATCTGAACGCCGAGCTCGTTGACGAATTCGTAACCAAAGGTGCAACCCGCGGCGAAAGTCCTGCCCAACTGATGCGCGATTGCGATGCGGTTATTACCTGCCTGCCATCCCCCGCTGCGTCTGATGCCGTGATGCAGGAAATGCTGCCCGAAGTTACTGACGGAAAAATCTGGATGGAGATGTCCACCACCGACGAAGCCGAAGTCAAACGGCTTGGTGCCATGGTCATGGAACGCGGCGGCGCGGCTGTGGATTGCCCTGTTTCGGGTGGCTGCCACCGCGCGGCAACTGGCAATATCTCGATCTTCGCGGGCTGCGACCGCGCCACCTTCGACCGGATCGCACCCTTTCTTAAAACCATGGGCCGTCGCATTTTGCACACCGGAGAACTTGGGTCAGCGTCAGTTCTGAAGGTGCTGACAAACTTCCTTGCCACCGCCAACCTGATCACGTGTGCCGAAGCTTTGGTAACTGCCAAGGCCGCAGGCATGGATCTCAACACCACTTACGAGGCCATTAAAATTTCGTCCGGCACCAGCTTTGTGCATGAAACCGAAAGTCAGGTCATCCTGAACGGATCGCGTGATATCAGCTTCACAATGGATCTTGTGAAAAAAGACATCGGTCTGTTCCAAGAAGTCGCAGACCGCGCGGGCGTTCCGCTTGAAATGAACCCGCTGATGATTAAGATTTTCGACGACGCCATCGAACGCTACGGCGAACGCGAATGGTCGCCCAACATCATCCGCCGCCTAGAAGACGCAACCGGTCTAGACATCACCGCGTCGGGTTTTCCTGATGAAATGCACGATGATGAACCAGAAGAACCGGGCTACGAAGTCATCCCGACCGGCAAAGGCTAATAGGCTTCTTTTGTCTCGAAATATCCGCGGGGGTTTCAAAGGGGGCAGCTAGCCCCGTTTGAAATACTATAAAACTCAGTATAATAAGAAGCATATACTGAGAAACATATTTTTGTAGTCCATTTAGTATACCATATATGGGAGAAACGTGCC
>CAYZAY010000146.1:0-2858 GCA_964476515.1 uncultured Rhodobacterales bacterium | reverse complement strand
GAACAATTCGTACGGTCCTGACGCAAGCCCTTACAAGGGCCGGGTGTCGGGTTCACGCCACATCATCGTTGACGACATTGATGCGATGGGTCGGCGAAGGCCGAGGCGATGTCGTGGTTTCTGACGTTATGATGCCAGACGGAAACGGTTTGGAAATGCTACCGCGCATCAAGGAACTGAGACCAGAACTACCCGTCATCATCATTTCAGCACAGAATACGATTATGACAGCCATCCAAGCGGCAGATTCCGAGGCCTTTGATTACCTTCCCAAGCCGTTTGATTTGCCAGATTTGATGCGACGGGTGTCGCGTGCATTACAAAAACGCACGACGCGCACGTCAACGAGCGACGATAATCAGGCCGCGTCGCCGGACGAATTACCTTTGGTCGGCAAAACCCCTGTGATGCAAAACCTCTACCGGACGGTTGCAAATGTCGTGAATACCGACCTTCCGGTGATGATTTCTGGCGAAAGCGGAACGGGTAAATCGCTTATTGCTCGCATGACACATGACCTATCGGATCGCCGGACATTACCGTTTGTTACTGTGACGCCACATGATTTGGAAAACATCGAAGGCCCATCAAAGCTGTTGGCGCGCGCCAAGGGCGGCACCATTCTGTTTGAAGAGGTCGGTGATTTAAGCGCCGAAGCGCAGGGCAGAGTCGTGCGTATGTTTGATGGGCTAAACGAATTCACGCCTAGGTTTATGTCAACCAGCCAAAAAAATCTTGGTAAGGCGATGGATCAGGGAAAGTTTCGCGAAAATCTATTTTATCGCCTTAGTGGTGTATCCATTTCGGTCCCCAGCCTGCGAGAACGCGTAGAAGATATCCCGCTTTTGGCTGACTTCTTTCTTGCTCGTCAGGAAAGGGATGGCCAACGGACCTATGATTTGTCCGGCGAAGCCATGGGGCTCTTGCGCAAATACAGTTGGCCGGGAAATGTTCGTCAGCTTGAAAATTTCGTACTACGACTTGCCTCATCCGCGCGTGAACAGGTGATCACCCTTGCCGAGGTTGAAAACATCCTGTCCAACCAACCCGCTATTCGTGAACATCTTGATGGTGGAGAGCAAACACGCCTATCTGATTCAGTTCGTCGCCATTTGCAGCGCTATTTTGATCTGCACGGAGGCGAGCTGCCGCCGCCAGGGCTTTATCAGCGTATTCTTGCCGAACTTGAAATCCCTCTGATTGAGATTGCGATGGACGCAACTGGTGGAAATCAGGCGAAATGTGCTGATTTACTTGGGATCAATCGAAATACTCTTCGTAAAAAAATAACTGACCTAGGGATAGAGGTGACAAGACGCCGTAAGCTGATGTAATTAGGCAACAGCACCGTGTGTTCGGCGTGCAACGTTTTGCATGCTGACCCAAGTTACGAACGAGGCGGCCCTTGGCCATCACAAACTTTACGTACAAGCGCAATGGGTTGCGCGAAAAGGCCAAGGCGCTGCGATTGCGACGTCGGATTGGGACAATCGCAACGTTTGTTGTTGCGGTGGCTGGTCCTATGTTGGCGCTTGCGACCTTTCTGGCACTTGGCCCTCTGGATCAAGCCAATTCACGTGTGTTGCGATTTGTCCTGCTTGCAGACCTCGTTTACGTTCTTGCCCTTGCAGCGCTGGTTCTACAGCGGGTTGTTTCGCTGATTTCGTCACGCAGAACGCCGTCATCCGGTTCTAAACTACACCTGCGCCTTACCCGATTTTTTGCAGCTTTGGCGCTTATTCCGACGGTTACTGTTGCAGTATTCGCCGTCATTACGGTTAATTTCGGGTTGGAGGGATGGTTTTCAGACCGTGTGCAGAATGTTCTCAGCACATCGCTATCAGCCGCTGAAGCCTATGAAGAAGAGCATAATCGCGATCTTCAGGTAGATGCGCGCGCCCTTGCGCGATTTATCAATGCAACCCGTCGAAGTACGCCGTTCATGGATGATGGAACAACGCGTCAGGTACTTGTTCAGGGGCAATCCCAGATCCAACGGGGCTTAAAAGAAGCTTTCGTTATTGACGGAGAAGGCGAAATTCGTGCGCGCGGTGAGAGATCCTATCTATTTGATTTTGAACGCCCGCGCCCCGAGCAGCTTGATACTGCGCATAGCGAAGGCATTCACATCATTGAAGACTGGGACAACAACGAATTTCGTGCGCTGGTTCCGCTGAATGCCTTTGTGGATCGCTACCTATATATTAGCCGCGAAGTGGACGGCGATATCCTGAACCTTTTGGATGACACCAAGGAAACGGTGTCTCTCTATGAGCAGCTTGAAAGTGACCGCGGCCAACTGTTGTTTGAGTTTGGTCTTATTTATCTGGGCTTTGCGGTCATCTTAATCCTAGCCTCAATCTGGGCCGGGCTTTGGTTTGCAGAACAATTGGCCCGTCCGGTAGGGCGCCTGGCAAGCGCTGTTCAAAAGGTCGGCGAGGGCGATTTGGACGTCCGTGTTCCAGTTGAACAGAGCGATGACGAAATTGCCATGCTCGGGCGATATTTTAACGATATGGCGAGCGATCTTAAGGTGCAGCGTAATCAGTTGATCGAAAATTCCGACCAGATTGATATCCGCCGTCGACTGTTCGACTCGGTTCTTACATCGGTTACGTCTGGCGTGGTTGGTCTGGATGCTGACGGCCGAGTTGATTTTATTAACAAATCCGCCGAACGGTTGTTGGATGTCGAAGACGTGAGCGAACATCTTCAACTTTCACTGACCGTTCCTGAATTTGGCCCCATGTTTGCAGACCTGATCGCAACTGGACGGCCCGTTGCGCAAAGCGAAATTCGAATTGTCCGAAATGGAAAGCTTGAAAGCCTTTTGGTTCGTATGTCCCAAAGGATGAATG
>CAYZAY010000145.1:0-3000 GCA_964476515.1 uncultured Rhodobacterales bacterium | reverse complement strand
GGCGGAACGACGGGGTTTCGTATCGGGGTTCGTCACCTTCGGCAAAGTAGTTGACGACTTCGAGCCCAAATTGCTGGCCCCAAACTGCACCCATGCTATCAAATTTGTCGTACATCGGTGTTCGCACGAATGGCCGTGCTGCGGGCAATTCTTCGTTGGGGTAGGCGACGCTGAACCGCTTTTGATAGTTCTCGATCACTTTCGGGCGTGTGTAACCCGGACTAATCCAGTCGCCATAACGGGCGACATCCATCGCAAACGTATCGCGTTCGGTTTCTCCTTCAATCATCCACTGCGCCAACATTAGGCCAACACCACCGCCCTGACTAAAGCCCGCCATGACGCCACAGGCGCTCCAATAATTACGCATTCCCGGGATTGGCCCAACCAGCGGGTTGCCGTCCGGCGCAAAGGTGAACGGACCGTGGATGACTGATTTCACGCCAGAACGTTCTAGATCAGGGAAACGTTTAAAGGCGAACTCGATGCTGTCTTCGATCTTGTCGAAATCATCGGGCAATAGTTCGTGGCCAAAGTCCCAGCTCGTGCCGTCAACGGCCCAAGGACGACAGGTTTGTTCGTAAAACCCGATGCAAAGCCCTTTACCTTCCTGACGTAGGTAACTTTCGCCAGCGGGGTCCATGACATGTGGGTGTTCGACTCCATTGGCAATCATTTCTTTGATAAGCGGCACTTCATCGGTCACCAGATACTGATGCTCCATCGGGTGAAGTGGCAGATACACGCCTGCCATCGCGCCGACTTCACGCGCCCATAGACCACCTGCATTCACAACGTGCTCGGTGTGGATAGTTCCTTTGTCGGTCACCACATCCCATGTGCCATCAACGCGCTGGTTGGTTTCGCGAACCATACAGTGGGTTTCAATAGTTGCCCCACCCATTCGCGCGGCCTTGGCATAGGCGTGCGTCGTACCCGATGGATCAAGGTGACCGTCAAGCGGATCATAAAGACCACCTAAAACTCCATCGATATTGGTCACGGGGGCGATTTTTTTGATTTCTTCGGGACTTACGATTTCGGTCTCAAGACCCATGTAGCGATGCTTGGCGCGTTCGGCCAACAGCATGTCCATCCGATCTTGGTTGTCTGCTAGGGTGACACCGCCAACATGGTGCAATCCACACGACATGCCGGTGATTTCTTCAAGCTCTTTATACAGACGGATCGTATACCCCTGCAGCGCCGCCATATTGGTGTCGCCGTTAAGGGTGTGAAAACCACCTGCAGCGTGCCACGTCGAACCGGACGTCAGTTCTGAGCGTTCCAGAAGCATCACATCGGAGCAGCCTAGCTTGGTTAGGTGATATAGAACACTGCAGCCAACAACGCCTCCTCCGATAACTACAACGCGGGTGGTGGTTTTCATGAAAATCTCCCTTGCTTTGGCTCAGGATAGTTGGTGGCCAAATCCGAGAAATGTAAAGTCGCGACACGGAATGAAAATCGCGCGACCGATTGGGCGTTCAACAAATTCGAAAAAAAATGGCTCTGACGCTAGATGACACGTCTTTGTCGCCACGAGATTTGTAGGATTGAACATTGGCAGCGCATGATCAATGGTGAGGGACCACTAGAGGAAAGTTTCCATGCGCACCCACGCACAGGCCGTCGTTATCGGTGGCGGAGTCATCGGCTGTTCAATTCTTTACCACCTTACCAAGCTCGGCTGGTCCGACGTTGTTCTATTAGAACGAAACGAACTGACGTCCGGTTCGACATGGCACGCAGCGGCCAACATCCACGGCCTGCACGATAGCGCAAATATCAGCCGCATCCAGCATTATACGATGCGTCTGTATGACGAGCTTGAAGCCGAAACCGGCCAGTCCTGCGGCGTCTTCCGACCTGGGTCGCTGTATCTTGCGCAATCCGAGAACCGCGAGCATCAGTTGCGATTGCAAGAAGCTAAGGCGAAGCTATACGGCATGAACTTCCACGAAGTTTCCCGCGACGAGGCCGAGCGTCTTCACCCGCTTGTCAATTTTGATGGTATCCGGACGATCATGTGGGAACCCGATGGCGGCAATGTCGACCCATCCGGTGTGACCAACGCCTATGCCGTGGGCGCCCGTCAACGCGGCGCTGAAATTCACCGTTTCACGCCTGTTACAGGAACCGAACAACAACCCGATGGGTCGTGGATTGTACGCACGCCAAACGGAGATATCAAAACGCAGTGGGTGATCAATGCGGCGGGCCTTTGGGGGCGAGAGGTCGCTAAAATGGCTGGGATCGAAGTGCCGCTTCAGCCAACAGAACATCAGTATTTTGTAACCGAAACCATCGCCGAGATTGATGCGATGGATCGCCGGTTACCATCGGTTGCGGATCGTGACGGAGAATACTACCTGCGCCAAGAAGGCAAAGGTTTGCTGATCGGTGCCTATGAACGCGACATGCGTTTCTGGGCTGAACACGGCACGCCGCTTGATTTTGCGCATGACTTGTTCCCTGACGATCTTGAACGGATCGAAGACAATATGATGCGCGCGATTGATCGCGTTCCCGCAGTTGGTGAGGCTGGTATCAAGCGTGTTATCAATGGTCCGATGATCTGGTCTCCGGATTCAAACGTGATCCTGGGGCCTGTGCCTGAACTGCAGAACTACTTCATGTGTGGCGGCATTATTCCCGGGTTCTCGCAATCAGCAGGCATGGGGTTGATGGCTGCGCAGTGGATCATCGAAGGTGAAATGCAATACGACATGTTCCCATGGGACATCGCGCGTTTCGGCCAATGGGCCAATGATCCTAACTTTGTGAAAGCCAAAGTGCGGGACGTGTATTCGCACCGCTTCGCAATCCATTTCCCGAACGAAGAACGCGCGGCTGGTCGCCCAGTGCGCACACGCCCTATCTACCAAATGCAAAAAGACATGGGTGCAGTGTTTGGGCTCAACTACGGATGGGAGCATCCTCAGTGGTTCGCTGACGAAGCGGGTACAGAAGACACCAACGGATTCACCCGTCAGAACT
>CAYZAY010000144.1:0-3037 GCA_964476515.1 uncultured Rhodobacterales bacterium | reverse complement strand
TGTGTAGTGACATTCCCCTTTCAGAGGACTATGACCACCGCATAATGATGGGGTTTCGTTACGTAAGATCTGTCAAAAGATTCGTGTAACAGACAATTAAGGGGAAATTTCTTGAAACAAGAAGTATTTTTGCCCGAAGACTACCGCCCGGCAGAAGACGAACCATTCATGAATGACAAGCAGCTGGAATATTTCCGCCGCAAACTCGTCGATTGGAAGAGCGACATCCTGACTGACAGCAAAGACACAATCGAAGGATTGCAGGACAATACCCGCAATATCCCTGACGTTGCTGACCGCGCGAGTGAGGAAACTGACCGAGCATTGGAACTTCGGACACGTGATCGCCAACGTAAGCTGGTTACCAAAATCGAATCAGCCCTGCGTCGGATCGACGAAGGCGAATATGGATATTGTGAAGTAACCGGCGAACCGATTTCGTTGCGCCGTCTAGATGCACGTCCTATCGCAACCATGAGCCTTGAAGCTCAGGAACGTCACGAACGCCGCGAAAAAGTTCATCGCGACGATTAAGGCGTTGCCGATAGTCAAAGACTTAGAAAACGCCGATCTCAAGATTCGGCGTATTTTTGTTTTCTGGATGTAAAAGGACAAGATCATGAAAATCTGCGTCGTAGGTGGGGGCATCGGTGGGCTGGCATTCGCACGCGCGGCTGCCCTGAAAGGCGCAGAGGTGATCGTTCTTGAACAAGCCGAGGCCATCAAAGAAGTCGGAGCTGGTATTCAGGTCAGCCCAAACGGGGTTCGTGTTCTGGAAGCCTTGGGGTTGAAGGACGACTTCGTAAAAACGTCTGTGCAGGGAAATTCTGTTTCGCTTCGAAATTACAGCGACACACGCGAGGTTCTAAACCTCGATCTGACCCGTTTGCCCGAAGACCAAGGATACTATTTCGTTCACCGCGCCGACATCATTGATCTGTTGGCCAAGGGCGCACGCGACGCAGGTGTGAAGATCCGACTGCTGCAAAACGTTGTGGAAATAGGTCAGGCCGACAAACCTTATGTGACGACCAGCGCAGGCGACCAACTTCAAGCGGATCTCATCGTTGGGGCTGACGGGGTTCATTCGGTGGTTCGCCAGCACCTTCTAGGAAAGACGGTTCCGTTCTTCACGCACCAAGTCGCATGGCGCGCAATAATACCAAATGATTTACACTTTCCCGCGCAGGCTCGTGTTTACATGGGACCAAAGCGCCATTTGGTTTGCTACCCGCTACGTGGTGGTGAAATGTTGAACCTTGTTGCGGTGCAAGAACGCCACGAATGGGCAGAAGAAGGCTGGAACCACACGGACGATCCCAAAAATCTTGAGGCCGCGTTTGCGGATTTCGGGAACGAAGTTCATGCCCTGTTAGAGCGGGTCCAAGACGTTTCCCTTTGGGGGTTGTTCCGTCACCCAGTTGCCGAAAGCTGGCACAATGAATACGCAGCCCTTTTGGGCGACGCCGCGCATCCTACGCTGCCGTTCATGGCCCAAGGCGCGAACATGGCGCTAGAGGACGCTTGGGTGCTCGCCGACGAAGTTACCAATGGTGACACGATCAAGAACGGTCTTGAAGCCTACGAAAGCCGCAGGAAAACCCGCGCGAAAAAGGTTATAGACACGGCATCAAAGAATGCATGGAAGTATCATCTTTCTTTCCCACCAATGCGATGGGCGGCGCAAACTGCGCTGCGGATCGGCGGGCTTGTTGCGCCTAAATCCATGCTTAACCAGTTCGACTGGATCTACAGCCACGATGTGACCAAAGGCGACTAAGCGTCTAGATCAACCCAAACAGGCACATGGTCCGACGGTTTTGTCCGCCCACGCAATTCGGATTCAATCCAACAATCTTTCAGCAAGTCCGCACATTCTGGCCCCAGCAAAAAGTGATCAATCCGAATTCCGTCGTTTCGATCCCAAGCGCCCGCCTGATAATCCCAAAAACTATAATGTCCGCCACCCTGCACACGCGACCGAAAAGCCTCGGTGAACCCAAGGTTCAATATCTCGCGAAATGCGGCACGGCTTTGGGGCAGGGCCAATGCATCTTCGTGCCAGATTTCGGGCCGCTTGGCATCTTCGTCCTGCGGGATAATATTGAAGTCACCTGACATCAGACAGGGGGTCTCTTCGGCCAACAGTTGCGCTGCGCGTGTTTTTAGCCGGTCCATCCAAGCTAGCTTATATTCGTATTTCGGACCGGGCACCGGATTGCCGTTCGGAAGATAAAGGCCACAGACCCGAATCGGCTGATCACCCATTACAGTTGCTTCGATCCAACGGGCCTGTTCGTCGCTATCATCACCCGGCAAACCACGCGAAACATCCTCTAACGGTAACCGCGAAAGAATAGCCACACCGTTAAAACTTTTCTGCCCGTGGGTTTCGACGATGTAGCCCAAATCCTCGATCAATTCGCGCGGAAAATTTTCATCCACAGACTTGATTTCTTGCAAAAGCGCAACGTCTGGGCGGCTGTCCTCTAACCACTTTAGCAGTGTTTCGATGCGTGCTTTGACACCGTTAATATTGAATGTCGCGATTTTCATGATCGTACCTGTCTAGCGTCGTTTCTGTATCGCCGATGACACGATGTCGAACAAGCCGTGAATTTCTGAATCACACGCAATTCGGTCGGGCATCAAAAATCCCTGATTCGTACTCATCCCTGACTTTTGGTGACGCAAATTAGCGTCTTCGCTGACCGATCTTGCATAAAGACACCTAAGTGAAAACGCATATATGGTATTAAGGCGGCTTAAAACAACAGCATATGGTGGTCAATGTCTGCATTACACCCTTAACGTGTGTTGTCTTGCCAAAAACAACAAAATACAGCACCGTCTAAAAGTCGCACAACCTAAAAGGGAAAATCTGTTATGACTGCGCTGAAAAAAATCATTGAACCAACCTTCGAAATTCACGAAAACACCGCACAAACATCGAACAGCGATATGCTGATGGGTGACATTACTGGTGGCTTTATTTCAGGCACTGCACCGACCATGGCCAGCGACGCCACAATGGGCG
>CAYZAY010000143.1:0-3039 GCA_964476515.1 uncultured Rhodobacterales bacterium | reverse complement strand
GCGATGGGTGCAGAGCATCCTTCAGGTAAACACAGGTCAGAATGGTGAATACGTATGCCTGAATGAAGGCCACGAGGATTTCGAGACCGTACATCGCTGTGATGGCCACAACTGACAGCGGGCTAACAATGGCGATCGCGGCAAAACCGGCGAACACTTTGATAACTGCGTGACCAGCCATAACGTTGCCAGCAAGACGGATCGAGTGGCTAACAGGACGAACGAAGTACGAAATGATTTCGATGATTGCCAGAACTGGGCGTAGCGGCAGAGGGGCGCTTGAGACCCAGAAAAGACCTAGGAACCCGATCCCGTTCTTGACGAAACCAACGATAGTCACGGTCAGGAACACTGCCAGCGCCAGAACAACAGTCACGGCAAAATGCGAAGTGGTTGTGAAGCTCATCGGGATCAAGCCAAGGAAGTTGGCGAACACGATGAACATGAAAAGCGTCATAACATATGGGAAGAAACCAATTGCGTCTTTACCGGCAACGTCTTCGACCATTTTGTAGACAAAACCGTAAGCCATTTCAGCAATCGACTGGCTGCGGCCCGGAACAACTGCGCGTTTGCGTGTGCCCATAACCATCAGCGCGATGACACCAACGATGGCCAGTGCCAACCATAGGGTCACGTTTGTAATGGTGAACATGCCAATTTCGTCGCCGCCAAGCAGCGGTTTGACGATGAACTGATCCATTGGGTGGAAAACCAGACCGCCTTCTTCGGCACCGTGTGCTTCTGTTGCCACGTCTATTCCCTCTCATCCTTTGCGGCGTTAACCGCTTTCTCTTGAAGCTCGCTGGCACTGCGCATCATGGTTTTGATGCCGGCTGCGAACCCAAACATAGTAAACAGCACCAGAAAAATCGGCATTGTGCCGAACAGGATGTCGATCCCGTATCCGATGCCAAAGCCGATAAAGATACCGGCTACAAGCTCTGTCACCATGCGCCAACCGACTTCGCCAGCCGACACACCCTCTGATTTCTTTGGATCGCTTTGGGTGGCTTTTTTCGCCGCTTCGATCTTGTCTTCGAGTGCCTTGAGACGCTCTTTATCGACCTGATCTACCAAAATTCGACCCTTTCAGAGTTTGGGGGATGACTAAGGTCAGGGGGGCTATGAGTCAAGCGGCAGAACCGCGCGGTTTGACGCGGGTTAAGGCGTTGTTTTTATGAGTGTTTTTGGAAAAATGAAATGCAGTGTTCATTCGGTCGCAGGCCTGTTTTGTGCTGCGACCGCGAAATCACGTTATTCAACCATTTGGTTTAGAAACCCCGACCAGTTTCAGAATGCGCCCGTCAATGAACAACAACCCCGAGAAGATCACCGCCATGCCAACGAACTGAACTGGGAACAGAACCTCGGACAATACAAAGACCCCAAGCAGCACCGAGGCGATGGGCGCAATGAAAGTGATCGTCGACGCAGTGGTGCCCCCGACACGTGGGATCAGCCAGAAGAGCAGAATGAACGCAGCCGACGTCAGAACAAATCCGATGATGAAAAGCGATGCCCATGTTTCAAGCTTGGTGATCGTCGGCCAGCCCTCCATAGCGAAGGTCAGCGGGAACAAAGCGACCGCCCCTATTGTCGCTGACCAAGCCGTAAGTGACACGCGGTTCAAGTGATCAAGCTGGCGAAGGACGTTTAAGGCGACACCATAACAAATCGGCGCGGTTATCGTTAGGACCAGCGCAATTGGATCAGATTCACCTTGGCCCTGAAAGCTAGGCTGCGCCAGTAGGGTGATGCCCACAAAGCCCAGAACAACGCCGATGATTTTTGGACATGTTGCCTTTTCGCCTTGCGGCCAAAAATGGCTGACCAGCACCACCATAATCGGCGTCATGGCGTTCACGATGCCCGCCGAAGACGAATTGATGTATTGCTGCGTCAGCGGGTAAACGGCCAGCGGGATCGAGTATTGAAACAGGGCAAAGGCAACCAACACACCTAAAGCCGCCCGTGGGAAGCTAAGATCCATGCGCGTGCCGATCATCCAAATCCAGCAACCCAGCGCGCCAGTCCCAACACGCCCAAGTACAACCCACATTGGGCCAAGTTCCCGTAATAGGATTTCGTTGAAAAAGAACGACGATCCCCAGCCAGCGGCCAACAGGAAGATAAAGAACCAGTATTTCAATGGCATGGGGTAATCCGATCAATGAATATGGCGAACCCTTCCACAAACACGAATGCATTGCTAATTCATTTTCGTGATGCAGCCCATCACAGACAGCTTTCCATCGACTAAGCCGACAGTTAGATTGAAGGGCATGAGCGATCTCGACACCATATTCGCCGCCCTCGGCGATCCGACACGGCGCGCAATCCTTATGATGCTGCTCGAAGACGACATGGCCGTGACAGACGTTGCCGAACCGTTTGAGATGTCATTGGCAGCGGTTTCAAAGCACCTGACGATCCTGACCAAAGCCAGGTTGATTTCTCAGGAAAAGCGCGGGCGGGTGAAGTGGTGCAAACTGGAACCCGACGCCCTGCGCGACGCCAGCATCTGGATGCAAAGCTTTGGCCAGTTTGAGGCGGTCAACCTAGATGCGTTTGAAAAATTCCTAGAGCTCGAACTCGCCTCATCAGATGAGGCCTGACGCCGCCCCGTCTTTCAACGCTTTCAGAATTGCCTGAACTTTGGGTGTGCGATGCAAATCTACATGGGTCACCAACCATAGCTGAACGTCCCATTCTGGCTCTGGAGCCCACATCTGAACAAGATCAGGATCATCGTCGCCAATGCCAACCTCAATAAATCCGATACCGATGCCTGACTTGACAGCCGTTTGCGTAACCAGATCATCGCTGGCCCTAAAAACAATGGTGCTTTTGGGTATGTTTTGCTGCTGCCACTCAAAAAACAGTGCGCGACTGGGAACATCTTCGCGGGCGACAAACCTGTGATTGGCAAAATCGCTCAAGCCCTCTGGTTTGCCATATCGCTCGACATAGTCTTTGGACGCATAAAGCGCCAACTGAAACCGTCTGAATTTCTGCGCGACGTTGTCTGGCTCGGTC
>CAYZAY010000142.1:0-3043 GCA_964476515.1 uncultured Rhodobacterales bacterium | reverse complement strand
GCTCTGGCTCTGGCTCTGGCTCTGGAGAGAGCTCGACCACGGCCTCGGTTGGCACAAGTTCTTCAACTGGGTCTTGCTGAATTTCTATCGCTTCAGGTTCATCAACAACTTCACCACCATCTTCAACGATAGCCTCTAGACCCTGATCCAATTTGGACGAGGATTTGAATAACCGATCTTTGAGCTTGGAAAAAAAAGCCATGATGCCTCCGCGAATTTATCTCCACCTAATGTGGTTCTGCGCCATTTGAAAGAGGGCGTTAGAAAAGGCTGCCCTGATCAGGGGTATTGGGCTTTGATGTGGTCTTTTTGGCGGGTTGACCGCCCAATTTGGTGCGACCGTCGTGAAATTCGATTTCCAACGTTTGTGACGCTTCAGCACTCGCTTTGTCGGTCACCAAGCCCTGATCGCCATGTACCACCGCGTATCCGCGTTTCAGGGTTTCGACGTATCCCATCGCCTGTCGTTGCCTGTCCAAAGCCGTCAGCCGATCACCAAGCCTAGATAAGGTGCGTTGATAGGCTGGGATAAGCCTTTCTTCCAGCATCGCCAATCTGCGGCGTTCAGATTGAACACGCTGACGGATACTGCCCAGTTGCAGGCGGCCTGAACTACGGCTTAGGTGGACCTCGCGGGCTTGCAGTCCGGAGCGAAGGGCGTTTGGCAAGCGATCGTCAAGGTGATCCAGCTTTTGCCTTTGGGTTTGGGTCAGCGCCGAAGGCCTAGGTAGCGCCCGCGCAAGGTCTCGTAGTTTTTCACCGCGACGGGTGACGCCAGACGTCAGCGATTGGGTAAGACGGGCATCTTGCTGATCAAGCCACGCGAGCAATTCCATCCGTACCGGAACCGCCAGTTCTGCGGCGGCGGTGGGCGTCGGTGCGCGATGATCCGAAACGTAATCGATCAGCGTGGTGTCTGTTTCGTGACCAACCGCCGAGATCAGAGGAATGTCGCTAGCGGCGGCGGCTCTTGCGACGGCTTCTTCGTTAAAGCCCCAGAGATCTTCTAGCGATCCCCCTCCTCTTGCGACAATAAGCAAATCGGGTCTGGGTAGCGCACCACCCGGTGTCAATGCGTTGAACCCTTCGATAGCCGCGGCGACCTCGGGGGCGCATTTTTCGCCCTGAACGGCCACGGGCCAGACAAGGACTTTTCTTGGGAACCTGTCGCGAAGACGGTGGAGGATATCGCGGACGACGGCGCCTGATGGCGAAGTCACAACGCCGATAATCTCGGGCAGATAGGGAATGGGCTTTTTGCGAGAGGCGTCAAACAGACCTTCGGATTGCAGCTGGGCTTTGCGTTTTTCCAGCATCGCCATCAAAGCACCAACACCAGCGGGTTTGATATCCTCTATGACGATTTGATATTTCGATTGCCCGGGGAACGTGGTCAAGCGGCCAGTGGCAACAACTTCGAGGCCTTCTTCAGGCTGGGTCGCCAAGCGAGATGCCACGCCCTTCCAAATGATGCCCGCGATGACCGCGCGGTCATCTTTTAGGTCGAGATAAACGTGGCCAGATCGCGGGCGCGAGACACGGCCAACCTCGCCCTTAATACGTACATGGGCGAATTCACCTTCGATCATCCGCTTAATCGCACCGGACAATTCGGATACGCTGAATTCGGGCGCGTTTTCGCCTTCTATCGGGTCGTCTATCAGATCGGACATTTTGCCTACCTTGCCTCTTAGGTTCGCCCACCTTAGAACGCCCAGAAACGACTTCCAAGCGAGAGAATGCCCAAATGAATATCCTCATCCTCGGCGGTGGTGGCCGCGAACATGCTCTGGCCTGGGCCGTGATGCAAAATCCCAAATGTGACCGGCTGATCGTGGCGCCGGGAAATGCGGGGATTGCGGCGATTGCGGAATGCGCATCCTTTGACGTCGAGAACGGCGCAGCGGTGGTGAACTTCGTCGAGGAAAACTCGGTTGATTTCGTGATTGTCGGACCGGAAGCACCGCTAGCTGCTGGGGTTGCGGACCGTTTGCGGGACGCAGGGGTTTTGGTCTTCGGACCGTCAAAAGACGCCGCACAATTGGAAGCATCAAAGCGGTTCACGAAAGAGGTCTGCGTTGCCGCGAATGCGCCAACCGCTGGATACGGGCATTTCACCAATGCTGACACTGCCAAAGACTATATCCGCGCCGAGGGTGCCCCGATTGTGGTGAAGGCTGACGGGTTGGCCGCAGGCAAGGGCGTGATCGTTGCGATGGACGACCAGACGGCGCTGGACGCGATTGACGATATGTTCGATGGCGCGTTTGGCGATGCTGGCGCAGAAGTCGTGATCGAAGAATTCATGGATGGCGAAGAAGCATCGTTCTTTATCCTCGTGGACGGAGAGAACGTTCTGCCCATTGGAACGGCGCAGGATCACAAGCGCGTTGGTGAAGGTGATACGGGTCTGAACACTGGCGGCATGGGGGCGTATTCGCCGGCACCCGTGCTTACGGATGCTATTCAACAGGATGTGCTTGCGCAGATCATTCAGCCAACCGTGGCGGAAATGGCAAAGCGCGGGATGCCTTATCAGGGAATTCTCTATGCCGGTCTGATGATCAAGGACGGCAAAGCGCGTCTTGTGGAATACAACGTGAGATTTGGTGATCCTGAATGTCAGGTGTTGATGATGCGACTTGGTGCGCAGGCGCTGGATTTGCTTCAGGCGGCCGCAGAAGGTCGGCTGGGCGAAACACAGGCCAACTGGGCGGACGATCATGCGATAACGGTTGTTATGGCGGCAAACGGATATCCTGGGAGTTATGAAAAGGGCACTGTAATCTCGGGATTGGATGACCTGCCTGAGGATAGCTCAAACATGGTTTTCCATGCGGGAACATCGCAAAAGGACGGTCAGATCGTAGCAACCGGTGGGCGCGTGCTGAACGTGACTGCGCGGGGTGCATCGCTGCAAGAAGCGCGGGATCGGGCCTATGCTATGGTTGACGGGATCGACTGGCCTGAAGGCTTCTGTCGTCGCGATATTGGCTGGCGAGCGCTTTGATCTGATTTCGAATTACGCTTCGCGCAATCCGAC
>CAYZAY010000141.1:0-3190 GCA_964476515.1 uncultured Rhodobacterales bacterium | reverse complement strand
TCATAGAAAACATTGCTCGAAAGAGACCGGAACTAAACCGTGACAAGTCCACTTAAGGGTATCTCAGAAAGACTTCCGCTGCACGCGTTTGTCGGTGACGAAACAGTGGCGGCCTCGCCTGAATTTTTAAAGCTGAAGGAAACCCATGAACGCTTGCTGGACGTCTTGAAAACAGGTGGAGACCACAAAGCGCTGCTTGCCGAATGTATAGAGCTTGGGCGACCACTGGAAATCAGCCTTGAACGGTTCTTTTCGAAAATCGAGACCAGATTGGATGATTTTGCTGCCGAAGGCACTGGGTAAGCGCCCAAAGTTTTGGTTTTCCGACAATCAAACCATGGAATGCCTTGCTTCATTTGCGGGGTTCTGTAGACAGCAGTCGAAACGCGCCCCTGCTCGGCGCATCAAAAGCTTTGAGGATTAAAAGACGATGACAAGCGTATTGGATCAGCTAAGAGAAATGACCGTGGTCGTTGCCGACACTGGCGCTGTTGAGGCCGTAAAAGCCTATCAGCCCGTGGATTGCACCACGAACCCGTCACTTGTTCTGGCTGCGATCAAAAATCCGGCGTCTGAAGCGCTGATTGCGCGCGAGATCGAGGATGGCCGTGCCAAAGGGATGAGCGCAGAACAAGTCACCGACGTTCTGACCGTTGCTGTCGGGGCTGAGCTGACAGAAATCGTACCTGGCCGTGTTTCAACCGAAGTTGATGCGTGTTTGTCGTTTGACACCGAAGCATCGGTTGCCCGGGCGCGTGAGATCATCGCTGAATACGCCAAGCGTGGCGTCGACAAGAGCCGCATCCTGATTAAGCTTGCGGCGACTTGGGAAGGTATCCGAGCGGCTGAGGTTCTTCAGAACGAAGGTATCGATTGTAACCTGACATTGATCTTCGCCAAAGCGCAGGCAATCGCCAGCGCTGACGCGGGCGCGTTCCTGATTTCACCTTTTGTTGGTCGGATCACGGACTGGTACAAAAAGGCCGAAGGTGTGGACAGCTACGCCCCTGATGAAGATCCGGGCGTAAAGTCGGTTCGCAGCATCTACGACTATTACAAATCAAACGGCATCAAGACGATCGTCATGGGCGCGTCTTTCCGCAATGCGGATCAGATCAAAGCGCTGGCTGGTTGCGATAACCTGACCATTGCGCCGAAGTTGCTTGATGAATTGGGCAAAGAAATTGCCGAGCTGCCACGGGTTCTTTCGCCTGACAATGCAAGCGGTGTTGCCCCTGTCGAGATGGGCGAAGCGTCGTTCCGTTGGGAAATGAACAACGATCCGATGGCGACCGAGAAAGTTGCCGAAGGCATTCGGGGCTTTGACAAAGACCACAAGAAGCTCATCGCGCTGGTGGCAGAACGTCTCTGATCATCGTAGGTTTCTAAATGGAAAAGGCGGTCCGCTAGTTGCGAGCCGCCTTTTTTGTTTGAGCTAGGTGAGTTTACGCCAGATCGAAGCGATCCGCGTTCATGACCTTGTTCCAAGCTGCAACAAAGTCAGTCACGAATTTACCGCCGTTGTCCGACTGGCCATAGACCTCGGCAATTGCCCGCAGCTGAGAGTTCGACCCGAACACAAGATCAACCCGCGTTGCTGTGTACTTTTCGCCGCCCGAGCTGTCTTTGCCCGAATAGGTGCCGTCGCCGTTTTCCGACCAAGACGTTCCCATATCCAGAACATTGACGAAGAAGTCATTGGTCAGGCAACCGGCGCGATCCGTGAAGACCCCGTTTGCGCTGCCACCGTGGTTTGCGCCAAGGACGCGCAGACCTCCGACCAGCGCGGTCATTTCAGGGGCTGTCAGTGTCAAAAGCTGGGCTTTGTCGATCAACAGTTCCTCAGGCGAGATTGTGAAGTCTTGTTTCTGGAAGTTCCGGAAACCATCCGCCTGCGGTTCAAGTTGGCCGATGCTTTCAACGTCAGTCGCATCCTGCGTTGCATCACCACGGCCCAATGTGCAGTCAACCGTGACTGAATGGCCGGCGTCAGACGCTGCCTTTTCAATAGCTGCTGCGCCGCCGATGACGATCATGTCGGCCATTGAGACTGGCTTGGCACATCCTGCTCGAACGCCTTCCAGCGTGGACAGGACGCGATCAAGGTCTTCTGGTTCGTTGGCTTCCCAACGGTTCATAGGCTCTAGGCAGATACGTGCGCCGTTAGCCCCGCCGCGCATATCCGAACCACGGTATGTGGACGCGGACGCCCAAGCGGTTTTCACAAGGTCTGAAACAGACAAGCCGGAAGAAAGGATCGCTGCTTTTACGTCTGCAACGTCGCCCTGACCGATTTCAGTCGAAGATGCAGGGATAGGGTCCTGCCAAACGAGCTCTTCCTGAGGGGCCTCTTTCCCAAGATAGCGTGTGCGCGGTCCCATATCGCGGTGGGTCAGTTTGAACCAAGCGCGCGCAAAAGCGTCTGCGAACTGATCAGGGTTTTCATGGAACCGCTTAGAGATTGGGCCATAGATTGGATCCATGCGCATTGCCATATCGGCAGTGGTCATCATGGTTGGCACTTTTTGCGAAGGATCATGGGCTTTGGGGGCCATATCTTCTTCTGATACGCCAACGGGCTCCCAGATGTAGGCGCCAGATGGGGCCGAGGTCAGGTTCCAGTCGTAGCCGAACAGAACGTCGAAATAGCCGTTATCCCATGCGGTCGGGTTTGCGGTCCAAGCGCCTTCGAACCCACTGGTGGTGGTGTCGTCGCCCTTGCCTGTGCCATGTGCGTTGGCCCAGCCGAAACCCATCTGTTCAATTGATCCGCCTTCTGGCTCTGCGCCGACAAGCTCGGGGTCGCCAGCACCGTGGCCTTTGCCAAAGGTGTGACCACCGGCGACCAGCGCGACGGTTTCTTCGTCGTTCATGGCCATGCGCCCAAAGGTGTCGCGAACGTCACGACCCGAAGCCAGGATATCAGGTTCGCCGTTTGGACCCTGAGGGTTCACGTAAATCAGACCCATCTGAACGGCAGCGAGCGGGTTTTCCAGATCGCGTTCGCCAGAATAACGGGGGTTTGGGTTGTCATCCGCGGCAAGCCATTCGGTTTCAGAGCCCCAGTAGACGTCTTCTTCTGGTTCCCAAACATCCGCACGACCGCCTGCGAAACCAAAGGTTGGTCCGCCCATCGATTCAATCGCGACATTGCCAGCAAGAATCATTAGGTCGGCCCACGAAATCTGGT
>CAYZAY010000140.1:0-3223 GCA_964476515.1 uncultured Rhodobacterales bacterium | reverse complement strand
TCGTTGCAGGCAAAAACCGCGTGCCAAGTCCGGCCACGGGAAAAACTGCCTTTGTAATCTTCTTGTGCACGGTAATTTTTCTACCTTCTAAACACTCAAAACTCACTCAGGAGACGACTTACTCTAACTCATAGACTTTTCTTATCTGAATAATCTTTATGACTTATTTCGGGTCGTATTCAGGCAAATTAAAAAAAACTAAATTGGAGTCTAATTTTCTTCCCCATACAAAACCACCCCAGGCGCATAGGCAATGAAGTACGGATTTGCATACCCGCCCTTACCATACCTCAGCTGAGAAAGGTCATCAAAGCAGACCACATTGCCGCCTGCACCGGCCAAAACGGCGTGCCCAGCGGCTGTGTCCCACTCCATTGTGCGGCCAAGTCGCGGATAAAGATCGGCCTCGCCTGTTGCCACAAGACAGAATTTTAAAGAAGAGCCCGCGCTTTTCATGTCCTTGACTTTGTACTTTGCGATGTAATCATCCGTGGCCTGATCCCGGTGAGACTTGGACGCAACGACCATCAACGCTGAATTATCCGCGTTAGAGACCTTTATGGGGCTTTGCTCGCCAACGGATTGCTTGTCCAACGCGCCCACCTCTTCCACCGAGGTGCCATCCGGCAAGGTATAGAAAATGCGGTTTTTGGCTGGCGCATAAACTACACCGCGCATCGGAACACCATCTTCGACCAGCGCAATATTCACGGTGAAGTCACCACGGCGATGAATGAACTCTTTGGTTCCATCCAAAGGATCAACAATTAGAAACGTGTCGCCGGTCTTGCTGTGCGATTCAGCCTGTTCTTCGGTCACCAATAAAACATCAGGAAAAGCAGCGATCAGTCCCGCGGAAATCAGGGCATCTGCAGCCTCGTCGGCTTCGGTTACGGGGCTTTCGTCCGACTTGGTTTTCACCTCAAATTCAGGCGAGTTATAGATCTCCATGATCTTATCACCGGCTTCTAGCGCCAAACGGCGCATTGCGGCCGTAAGTTTTTCGTAATCCAAAATTGATCTCCTGTAATTCGACGAGGTCGCTCAGTTGCCTCAAAGATTTTCATCACTTATGCTCTCGGCGAAAGGGATCATCAAGAAATCCCTGCTATCCGTCGAGCACATTCTGAGACAGTTTTTCCATGTTCCAACAAAATCGCAGACAGACACAGTTTCAGGCTTTCGTTGCGATGGCCGAACTTCTCTATCATGCAACGGTAAGAAATGTCCGCTCGAACCACGGTAACGCTGTCATCGGGCTAATCCTGCAAATAATGCAGGCAATGATCATGCTTGCTGCGTTCTACTTTATGTTCATGGTGCTCGGCCTACGAGGAATTGCAATCCGTGGGGATTTTCTTCTCTATTTGATGAGCGGGATATTCCTGTTTCTAACGCACAACAAAGGGATGTCGTCGGTTCTGGGCGCTGAAGGTCCGACTTCGGCCATGATGAAGCATGCGCCAATGAACACGGCGGTTGCAATCGCGGCCTCCGCCCTTGCTGGACTGTATACCAACATCCTTGCGATGTTCACGATGATGGCGATTTATCACATCGTGGTCACCCCAATCTGGATGCCTAACCCCACTGCCGCGTTTGGCATGCTTCTTATTGCTTGGGCATCAGGCTGCGCGGTCGGAATGGTGTTTTTGACCTTGAAACCTTGGGTGCCAGGCTTTGTACAAGTTGCTTCAAGATTTTATCAGCGCGCAAACATGATCGCTTCCGGTAAGATGTTCCTGGCCAACACTCTGCCGTCAAGCATGCTGGCCATGTTCGATTGGAACCCGTTGTTTCATGCAATTGATCAGGCAAGGGGGTTTGCGTTCGTGAACTACTTCCCACGCAACAGTTCAATCGAGTATCCGATAAAGGTAACCGTCGTCCTGCTTATGATTGGCTTGATGGGTGAGTTTATGGGCCGGAAGAACGTTTCTCTTAGCTGGCGCGCGCGCAGCTAGTCCACCACCCGCAAAGTTACGTTTAGCCGGCCCTTGTTTTTCAACAGCGATGAGCTTGCGAAGCGCGTTTTGTCTATCCCGTGATACGCCAAACGGCTTGGACCAGTCAGTAGCGCTATGTCACCAGATTTAATCCAAACTGAACCAGTCGGGTCAGATCGGTTCTTGCCGCCCACCCTGAACAATGCGTCATCCCCAAGGGAAATCGACAGGATAGGAAGCAAGAAATCTCGTTCATCCTTGTCCTGATGCAGCCCCATCTTCACGTTCTCGCCGTAGAAATTCACCAAACAGCATTGCGGCGCGCGATCTACGCCCGCAAGGTCCTGCCATATCTGCAGAAGCGACAACGGTATTTCAGGCCAAGCCGCCCCATCGGGCTGTTTCTTTTCGTACCAGTAACCCTTGTGATCGCTGAACCAGCCGTAGTCACCCGCCGAGGTCATACGAACCCCGATTTTGCGACCTGACCGCGTATCGAACTGTCTGAACGGCGCAACCGATGCAATTTTGCGCAAATCTTCAACCAGCGATTCCTGCGCTTCTACATCCAGATACGCCGGATAAATTAGGGAACCATTAAGATTTATCGGCTTCAAACCCATCAGAATGTCAACTTGCCGCAATAATACCGTGGATTTTCCCACTATTGCACATCTCTGCCGCTTGCAGGGGCAAATCAGCCTCCTTATATACCCCACGAAGCGTGGCAGACCTGTGCCAACAGGTTGTCGCACCGTGATCGGGACGCGGATGCCTTATTGGGTCCAGTCCTTTAAACATCGCCTAAGTAAGAGGGATCTTAATCATGGCCAAAGTAATTGGTATCGACCTAGGTACTACAAACAGCTGTATCGCCATCATGGACGGCTCGCAGCCTAAAGTAATCGAAAACGCAGAAGGCGCGCGTACAACGCCGTCTATCGTCGCTTTCACCGACGACGAACGTCTTGTCGGCCAGCCTGCAAAACGTCAGGCCGTCACCAACCCAGAAGCAACCGTCTTCGCTGTAAAGCGTTTGATCGGTCGCCGCGTTACTGACGCGGAAGTCACCAAAGACAAGGACATCGTTCCTTACGCCATCGTAGACGGCGGCAACGGCGACGCGTGGGTTGAAGCCAAGGGCGAGAAATATAGCCCGTCGCAAATCTCAGCATTCATTCTCGGCAAGATGAAAGAAACCGCTGAAAGCTATCTCGGCGAAGAAGTCACCCAAGCGGTTATCACCGTTCCGGCCTACTTCAACGACGCTCAGCGTC
>CAYZAY010000139.1:0-3259 GCA_964476515.1 uncultured Rhodobacterales bacterium | reverse complement strand
TGAAGTTGAGCAAACCTGTACGACAAGCGTTTCTGTCGGGATGGCAAACGAAGGGCATTTTGACGAAGGCAGCCCAAAACCCAGCACTTGTTGCCCAAGGTGGTCTGGTTTCAAGCGGCGCTGTCAAAAAGACCAGCTTAATGTGGAAAGTCTTAAGCGGACGTCTTTAGGCTTGTTCTTCTTTGCCTGTGAATATCAACCAAATGAGCGCCCCACCCGCAAGCATCAGGAATGGCGCCATCGCCAGATTGACCGCGGTCCATCCAGCCTGAGGCGTGCCGCCTGAGCAGTTCATCAAACCACCAGATGCCAAGGAAGCGACCGTAACACCTCCGAAAACGAGGAAGTCGTTCAGTCCCTGCATTTTGCCACGTTCGTGGTGGGTATGAGAGTCTGCGAGCATGGTCGTCGCTCCGATGAAACCGAAGTTCCAGCCAAGGCCAAGCAGGACAAGCGCGATAAAGAAATTTTCCAGTTGAACGCCCTGCAATGCGACAAGCCCAGCGCCTGCGAGAATGACCAGACCGGTGCCCATGACTTTTTCAACGCCAAAGCGCGCGATCAGATGACCTGTAAAGAACGACGGCACAAACATCGCAAGTACGTGACCTGTGACGATATTCGCAGCGTCTGACTTTTCAAACCCGCACCCGACAACGGCTAGTGGCGTTGACGTCATCACAAGGTTCATCAGTGCGTATGATACCATAGCGCAGATGACCGCTACGGCGATGCGCGGAGTGGTGATAAGTTCGCGCCTTGTGCGTCCCTTTGGGGTATCTTCGCTAGGTGCATCTGGGCGAGGAATATCAAGGAAGAAAAACAGAATAGAACCGAACAGGTTAAGACCAATGATCGCAAGATATACGCCCATAAACGGGATGATCATCGCATCAGCGGTAACTTTCACCAACTGCGGGCCAATGACTGCCGAAACCAACCCACCGGCCATGACGTAGGATATAGCTTTGGGGCGGAAGTCTTCAGACGCGGTGTCAGCCGCTGCAAACCGGAAAAACCCCTGAGCGGACATGTAAAGCCCCGTTAAAAAACTACCCACCAGAAATAGGCCAAAACTACTGTAATATAGACCGGCCGCCGAGATTGATGCACCTATTGCACCACCCAACGCACCTACCAGAAACCCAGGTGTGCGCCCGTATTTCTGCATGAACAGTGACATTGGGTTGGCAAATATCATTGATCCGACGACTATCAGTGATATCGGCAACGTCGCGAAGCAAAGGTTTGAGGCCAGCGTTTGGCCTGCCAGTCCTGCGACTGTGTAGATAAGCGGCATCTGGCTGCCCAGAATCGCTTGCGCCAGTACCAAGATCCATACATTGCGCTTTGCGCGGCTATCGTCGATCACGTGGGTCATATTCAACTTCGTAGAGGTGTTGGAATGCGGCGTCCATAGCAAATCCAATGCTTGGCGATCACAACTTGTTTGATAGGGTGGCGCGATGATTGAGCGGATTATCGAAACTCCTGATTGTGTGGCCCAAGGTGCCGCTTGGCTTTCACAGACCGAACCAAGATTTGCGCATGCATTAGAGCTGACCGGCCCGCTGCCTTTGCGGCTTCGCAAGGATGGGTATGAGGCGCTTTTAAGCGCGATCGTCAGTCAGCAGGTCAGCGTCGCAGCGGCGGATTCTATTTGGTGGCGATTAAAGGGGGCTGGTCTGACAGGGCCTCGTAAAGTGATGTGGGCCACTGATGAAGATCTGAGGGAATGCGGGCTTAGTCGGCAGAAAATTCGATATGCCAAGGCATTGGCATCATCCAAAATCAAGTTTCCGTCTTTGCGTGACCAACCGACGGATCAGGTTATCTCGTCTTTGGTCCAGGTTCCAGGCATCGGCATTTGGACGGCTGAAATTTACGCGATGTTTTCGCTTGGCCGGGCAGATGTGTTTGCGCCCGGCGATCTGGCGCTACAAGAAGCAGCGCGCATTTTGTTCGATCTGGACGAAAGACCCAAAGAAAAAGCCCTGCGACAGATGGCCGAGGCTTGGAGTCCATGGAGAAGCGTTGCAGCCAGATTGCTATGGGCCTACTACAAGGTCGCGAAAGACAGGGAAGGTATCCGATGACACGCGTATTGCAGGCAGGCCGCAAAGAACCACTCTCGGGCGAAACACGATCAGCAGTTGTGTTTTTGCACGGCTACGGCGCGAATGGCGCTGACCTACTTGGACTTGCCGACCCTCTGGGAGAGCATTTGCCGGATACCTTGTTCGTTTCTCCTGATGCACCGGAAAACTGTGCAGGAGCCCCGTTTGGATATCAGTGGTTTCCGATCCCTTGGATTGACGGATCGACAGAAGAAGAATCCAAGCGTGGAATGGATGCAGCTGTTGATGATTTGAACGCATTTCTGGATGCGTTGATGGTCGACGAAGACCTTTTGCCCGAGCAGGTCGTTTTGTTTGGCTTTTCACAGGGAACGATGATGGCGCTTCACATAGCGCCGCGCCGAGAAGATGAATTCGCGGGGATCGTTGCGTTTTCAGGTCGCATGATGGAACGAGAGCTGTTGGCTGACGAAACGATATCACGCCCTCCAATTCTGCTTGTTCATGGCGATCAGGATGATGTCGTGCCAGTGGATTCACTTCCCTTGGCGGCCGAGGCGCTTCAAGGGGCCGGATGGCAAGACGTCTATGCACACATTATGAAGGGCACCGGCCATGGTATCGCGCCTGATGGTTTAAGTGTGGCCTTGGCGTTTATGCGTGACAAGCTGGGTCTTTAATCACTCATATAATCACAAAAGTTCTACATTACGGGGGGTTGTCACATTGCAAACGCCATATATAGTGGTGCGCAATTGGGGCAGGAGGTCCTGCTCTGAGTTCCAAAAAGCCGTAAAGGCAGGAGAGCAGTTATTATGGACGGTGACTTCAGAACGGATTTCGTTCGTGAACCCGGCAGGTTAAAACAACACCCGGCATTGGTTCTTAATGCGGACTACCGTCCACTATCTTATTACCCCTTATCACTTTGGCCGTGGCAAGAAGCTATCAAGGCGGCTTGGCTTGAAAGGGTGGATATCGTCGCCGAGTATGACGAATATGTTCATTCCCCGTCTACGACCCTAAAAATACCTTCGGTCGTCGTTCTGAAAGACTATGTCAAACCTCAAAAGCGCGTGGCCTTCACGCGCTTTAATTTATTTCTGAGAGATGAATTCCGCTGCCAGTATTGCGGGCGCAAGGGCGATCTGACCTTTGACCACGTGGTGCCACGGGCTGCG
>CAYZAY010000138.1:0-3321 GCA_964476515.1 uncultured Rhodobacterales bacterium | reverse complement strand
GCTGAGGGCGAAGAAATTCTTGAGTTTGCGAACCTCGTCCACCGCAATGACCGACCGAAGCCGCTTGGTCTTTTCATCGTAACCGCGGCGCAGAACAAATAGTCCAGCCTCAGACCCAGCGCGCATCCGGCGCACAACAGGGTGATCAACCGCAATCTCAAGGCTTTCAGGGTCAGGCAGTGCATCGCCAAACAACCCGCCGTCTTGGGCCTCAGGCGTTGCCAAAAGAAAGCGTGCGATCCTCCACGCAAGCGTGGCTTTACCGATCCCTTTGGGACCAGTGATCAGCCAAGCGTGGTGTAGTCGGCCCTGATTGTAGGCATCTAGAAAACTGGTTTCAGCTTTGCCCTGCCCGAACAATATCGCGGTATCTGCCGGATGGGGTGCTCCGTCTATCCGGTCTGGTTCAGGAAGCTGGTCGTCGCTCATGACAACCGCGCCATTACCGCACTTAGGATATCTGCGTGAACATCATCGATTGGCTGATCACCGTTTATGACTACAAACCTGTCAGGATGCTTTTTCGCCAGATCAAGGAACCCCTGTCGCATCCGGATTTGCATTTCGACACCAAAGTCTTCGAACCGTTCTTCGGTGCCCTGACGCCCCAATGCGCGGTTTAAACCGGTTTCGGGGTCCATATCGACCAACACAGTCAGATCGGGTTCCTGTCCAATGACCAATGCGTGAAGCTGATCGACCATTTCCCCCAGCGCGGCCCGTCCCAGCCCTTGGTAAATACGCGAACTATCGGCGAACCGATCCGTTATCACGATATCTCCGTTCTCTAATGCTGGGCGGATTGTGCGTTCAAGGTGATCTCGTCTAGCGGCGGTGAATAGCAACAACTCGGTCTTGGCAGACCATCTGTCGGTTTCGCCTTCCAACACCATCCTGCGGATTTCTTCCGCCCCGGGAGAACCACCCGGCTCTCGGGTAAGGACGACGCTGTGTCCGTCGGCTTCAAGGCGTTCCCCTAGCAAGCGCGCTTGTGTGGATTTGCCCGAGCCGTCGATGCCTTCAAAGCTTATAAATAGTCCGGTCACTGGGCTGCTGCACCTTCATTCAAGCTACGCATAAGCACCTGTGCAGATGTTTTAAGTCGTGGGAAAAACCCTGCGATGCCGACATCACGATCCGCAACCAGTGGAGCGCGGAAATCCTCTAGCCCTGCGCGGGGCAGTACCAGAACGCCAAGTTCTTGACCCTTTTTGATGGGGGCCTGAACCGGTTCACTATACTCCACGCGTGCATCTAGCTGGTCCGGCAGAGGGATTGGCAACAACGCCCGCACATCTTCGGGTGCAATAAGACCAACAGTCTGCGCGCTTCCCATCCAAACGTCCGCATCGGCCAAAATCACGCCACCATCTGCTATTTTGCGATCAACAAATTGCCTAAAGGCCCAGTTAACGACCTTTTCAGATTCAGCGGCGCGTTCGCCTGTTGAGTTCATTCCCGAAAGCACAAAAATCACGCGGCGATCGCCCTGAACCGCACTGCCGACCAAACCATAGCCAGCTTCCTGAGTGTGACCGGTTTTCAAGCCATCAGCGCCAATACCCAAGCCCAACAACGGATTTCGGTTGCGCGAATTTGCAGGTGCTCTGCCGTCGAATTTGAACTCGCGTTCAGCAAACAGCGAATAATACTGGGGATATTCAGTGATCAGCCGATCTGTCAAAACTGCAAGGTCCCGAACGCTCATCCGGTGACCGGCCGCAGGCCAACCATTTGAATTGGCAAATGTCGAATTCGTCATTCCGATCTGGCGAGCGCGTTCCGTCATCAGCCGCGCAAATCCGGCTTCGGTTCCATCGGGGGAAAGCGCCTCGGCCAGAACAACACATGCGTCATTCCCTGACAGAACAATCACCCCGCGGATTAGATCCTCGACCTTTACGCGATCTGTTGTATCAAGAAACATCGTCGAGCCACCGTAGCTCATCGCGTGTTTGGATACGGGCAACTTCTGACTAAGGGTCAGCCGACCCTCTTCCAGCGCTTCAAACGCAACAAGCAGCGTCATCAGTTTGGACATTGATGCAGGGGGCAAAGGCGTGTCCGGATTTCGTTCAAACAGAACTGTTCCCGTTCCATGATCCATCACGATTGCCGCGCGTGCATTCAGTTGAAGCGCCTGCGAAGCCGCCGGAAAAAGAAGGGCTACAAAAACAAGAAGTTTAGCGAGAAACGAAATACGCATCCGCGAATCCTTTCTCCCGTACCTTGTTCAAAAACGCCCGTCGTTCGGATGCATTGGCTGCAGGGCCGACTAGCACCCGCCAAAAAGTCTTACCGTTGGCTTCGTATTCTTTGATCGTCGTACTAATCCCATCAAGCCGCATAGCCGTCGCGGTGTTTGAAGCATTTGTTTCCACCCCGAAAATACCAAGCTGAATGTACGGCTTTTCTAGCGAACTTACCTGTGTTGTTGCCACCGTCGTTTCCGTGCTTGAAACGATTGTGATTGGTTCTTCTGTTGGTCTAAATTCAGGTGCAGCGGAACCGGCTAGGACTTCGTCTAGAGCGTCTTCAGCCGTGTCGGCGACTTCAATTGGTGTGACAGTCGGCTCGGCGACTGTTGCAGGGGCAAGTTCAATTTCACGCTTCCTAAGCGCTGTAACGCTTAGTTCAACCGGCTGACCGGCTAGCAATTCCAACGCAACAGCAGCATTAGACGAAACCTGAAGACGCGGGCCCGGTACGGCACGTTCACGAATGAACAGCGATCCGATCACGAATTTGCCGTTGGCTGTATTGCGAATGATCACCTGTTCAGGATCAAGCGTATCCGGATGCGCAACCCAAATGCCACCAAGCGAAGGGCGGCCATCCCAAAGGCCCGCTTCAACCGTGTGGAAAACTTCGGGTGCTTCGACTTCCTGTTCGATCACGGTCACAGTCGTTTCCTGTGGTTCCGTTGAAGGCTGAAGAAGTGTCGCCAATTGCTGAGGATTGTCACACGCGGACAGTATCAACACCGCGCCCAACGCTGCCAGCCCAGCAGTTTTCTTAAACTGAATCACCATACCCTGCCCTGTATTTTTGTTTGGCCCAACTTTTAGCGCAAGACCGTATTCGGGCGTAGTTTAACCACGCGGACTGCCCAAGGGAAGCATCGCGTTGCGCCAAAAGTGAATTGGCATTTATTCGCGCGTCGCGAAATTAAAAATTGTTTGATCTAGTTCTTTCAGAATCAAAAAAGACCAGCTAATTCCCTCTTAGTCGGAGGAGTGGCAGAGTGGTCGAATGCACCGGTCTTGAAAACCGACGAGGGTTAACGCCCTCCGTGGGTTCGAATCCCACCTCCTCCGCCAC
>CAYZAY010000137.1:0-3442 GCA_964476515.1 uncultured Rhodobacterales bacterium | reverse complement strand
AGTCCGTCCGGGGTAAGGCGAAGTGCGCTCAAACCCCGATTTGTGCAACAAAGCCACAGCTGGCGACAATATCTCGAAAAGCGCGTTCAGAACCTATCTATCTCAGCGTTTGCCTGCGCATATGGTTCCGTCTGCATTGATCCAACTTAGCAATATGCCATTGACACCAAACAGAAAAATCAACCGGAATGCTCTGTTTGATCTTGGCGGGTCAAATTCGCAATCGTTCGATGATACAGCGGCGGCCCTTAGTGATGATGATGCCAATATCGAAGGAAGTATCTCGGCCATTTGGCGTTCAGTTCTGGGCGTTCGTAATTTTTCTGCTTCCGACAATTTCTTTGATGTGGGTGGGCATTCGCTATTGGCAGTTCAAGCCCATAGGGAAATTCGCGAAAAGCTATCGGTGCCGAAGCTTTCGATTACAGATATCTTCCGTTCCCCTGTTTTAAGGGACTTGTCCAACAGGGTCGCTGAACTAAGCGGCAAACAGGATGACGCCAAAAGCTCTACGGGAAATCAGGGCAGTGGCCCTTTAAATGAAGCCGAAGAAAAATCGGAATTACGTAGTAGCGCAATCGAGCGCCGACGTGCCATGCGCGCAAGGCGGAAAGTATGACGCCTGTTGCAATGCAGAATGCCATCTCGGACATCCGGCAATTCCTGCGCACCCGCTTTCCAAAGATAGCATATGGAATCCAGCCAATCGGGCCGGATGTTCCAGCCCTTTTCCCAGAAGAAGCACAGATTTTATCCCCCAACGCAGTCATCAAACGTCGACTGGAATTTGCCGCTGGAAGACACGCCGCAAGGGTCGCTCTTCGCAGTCTTGGGCAACCGAAAGTGGCCTTGGGTAAGAGTGACAATGGCCAGCCGTTGTGGCCAAACGGAACTGTTGGCTCAATCACCCATACCGAAGACTTGGCAATCGCGGTCGCCACTGTGGCAACGGACCAAACCGGCATTGGTGTTGATCTAGAGCTTATTCAGCGGTTCAGGCCAGATCTTGCAGAAGCAGTGCTTACTGCAAACGAACTAAGTTGCGTGCAAGAACAGTCAGATCTTGCTGCGATTTTTTCAGCGAAAGAGGCAACCTATAAGGCAATTTTCACTACTTTGGGAAAAGTCATTGGCTTTCAAGATGTTGAACTATCTGTTGGCGACCAAGGCCGATGCTTTTCAGCCACTGCGGTGACAGATTTTTCACCGGAATTTCCCGTTGGAGAAGCCTTTCTGAATGGGCGGATTCTTTCGACAAACGGCATGATTCTATCAGTAGCCCTATTTGGGTCGAAATAAGGCGAAACGGTCAGAATTCCGCTCCAGTCACGCCTTTCTAGGGCCATTGTGCACAGTTAGGACACACCTAGGTTAGTTATTTGAGAACCACAGGAATACTGTGTAAAAAAGTACGGTCCTGTACTTGTTTTCTGTTGGTGGAGTGTTTTGGGATGCAGCAGTTTGAGATCCTAAGTGGCGTGTTAGCTGCTTTTAAAAGTCGGGTCGTCATTTTCCTGATGGTGCTTATCATCGGTATCGTGTCGACGATTATCTATACGCTGAACCAACCTCAGGCGTATAGCGCGACTGCTGTTATCCAAATCGAAAGCGCCCAGATCTCGGAAACAACTTTGGTGTCGTTAGGGTCAGATGCATCGCATCGTCTTCAATTGATCGAACAGCGTTTGATGGCTCGTGACAATCTGGTCGAGCTGATTGACGACTTTGGCCTTTATACTGATCTCGATGTGCTCAGTAATATGGAAAAAGCTGCCCTTCTGCGCGAAGCAATTTCAATCGATCAAATTGCTGGTGATGCTGGTATCTTTGGCGCTGCGGCGGTTCCATCCGGTTTGACTATTACGGTCCGTCTTGGTGATGCTGAAGTTGCAGCTTCTCTTGCAAACTTCCTAGTCCAGCAAGTTATAGACCAAAACGAAAACCGCCGAGAAGCGCAGGCTCGCGAAACCTTGGATTTCTTTGAAACAGAAGAAGCGCGTCTTTTGGCATCAGTCGAACGTGTTGAAGTTGAACTTGCGTCGTTCCGCCAGACGAACGCTGACATTCTTCCAGAAACCGTAGGTGCGCTGGTCGGTCAGGAAGCAACGTTTGAAGCCAGTATTCTGGATATTGATCGCCAAATTCTAACGCTTCGCAACGACGCAAGCCGCCAGCGCGACGAATTCGTAAATCGCCAGGTCGCCGTGCTTGAAGAACAGAAAACGCTACTTGCCGAACGGCTTGCCGGTGTTCGCACCAAGCTGCAAATGGCACCTGAAGCCGCACGTGAGCTTGGTCGATTGAACCGTGAGCTAGGACTGTTCCAGGGACAGTATTTCGTTGTGACTGAAAACCGCGCTGAAGCTGAACTGTCACAAACCCTTGAAGATCGCAAACAGTCTGAGCGCTTCGAGATCCTGGAAACGGCTGTTCCTGATGTAATTCCAGTGTCGACAAGCCGTCGCCTGATTTTCGGGATCGGAATCGCCTTTTCTATCATCGCTGCAGGTAGTGTAGTATTCCTTACCGAGCAAATGAACCCAGCGATCCGCAACGCAAAACGTCTAAAAGCCGAGCTTAATTTAACACCTGTTGTTTCAATCCCGACAATTGTCACCGCAAAGGAAGCTTTCGGACAACGACTAGTGATTGCCTCGATGCTAGCAATCTGATTCTTGGTCATTCCGCTGGGCTTTGTTGCACAAATCGGGTTTTGAGCGCACTTCGCCTTACCCCGGACGGACTTATCCTACGGGCTCTGTGATGGGGATGCCGAGAGCTGTATAGCGATTGAGCACCGCGATCCGAACTTGTAGCTCGGCAACTTGCCGGTCGAAGTCCCGAGCCATGAGGCCTTGGCCAAGGAGTTTGACGCAGTTCATCTTTGTCTCTGCGCGGCTTCGGCGGTGATATCCGGTCAGTTTTCGCCATAGTGCTCGTCCAAGATACTTGCACGCCCTCACAGCTTCGTTTCGCTCGATGGCACCCGCCATGCTTGCGTGCGTTCCACTCGCCTTCACCCTCGGCCTTGATCCCCGTCGCGTCGATCAACAAATGGAGCGGCCCGGTTCCACCGCGGTAAGGAATGGCGACATTCAGTGTCTTCTGACGGCGGCACAGGGTGCTGAAGTCTGGAAATTTCCAGTCAAGCCCTGCTAAACGCAGCAGGCTTTCGACGAACCCTGTCGTCTGACGGAGGGGCATGCCAAACAGCACCTTCATCGTGAGACAAATCTGGATCGCGGCGTCGCTGAACTCGAGTTGACGCCCCCGCTTGCCTGTCGGCGGCGCATGCCAGGACATCTCAGGATCAAACCAGATCGATAGTGAACCGCGCTGCCTCAGTGCCGAGTTATACGAACGCCAATTCTTCGTCTTGTACTTCGTGGGGGACCAACTGCTCATGGTTGCCAGCTACCATGCTGGATTCAAACAGGGAATC
>CAYZAY010000136.1:0-3489 GCA_964476515.1 uncultured Rhodobacterales bacterium | reverse complement strand
ATCCTGACCTTCTGTAACAAAATGGACCGCGAAAGCCGCGAAACCTTTGATATCATCGACGAAATTCAGGAAAATCTGGCGATTGATGTCACCCCAGCCAGCTGGCCAATCGGTGTCGGGCATGAATTCATGGGTTGTTATGACATGCTCAACGACCGGCTTGAGCTGATGGACCGCGCTGACAGGAACCGCGTTGCCGAAACGGTTGAAATCAACGGTCTGGACGACCCCGCATTGGCTGAACACGTCCCCGCCCATCTGCTTGAAAAGCTGGTGGAAGAGGTCGAGATGGCCAAAGAGCTTCTGCCGACGCTTGATCCTCAGTCCGTTCTCGAAGGCCATATGACCCCGATTTGGTTCGGTTCTGCGATCAATTCGTTTGGCGTTAAGGAACTGATGGACGGCATTGGGTCTTACGGTCCCGAACCGCAAATCCAGTCCGCCTCGCCCCGACCGATTGCGCCGGAAGAAAAGAAAGTTATGGGTTACGTGTTCAAGGTTCAGGCCAACATGGACCCCAAGCACCGCGACCGTGTTGCGTTTGTTCGGATGGCCTCGGGCCATTTCAAGCGCGGGATGAAATTGACTCATGTGCGGACCAAAAAACCGATGGCCGTGTCGAACCCTGTACTGTTCCTAGCTTCTGATCGCGAACTCGCGGATGAAGCTTGGGCGGGTGACATCATCGGTATCCCCAACCACGGCCAGTTGCGGATCGGCGATACGCTGACCGAAGGCGAAGCGGTGCGCGTGTCGGGCATTCCGTCCTTTGCACCGGAGTTGCTACAAAACTGCCGCGCAGGCGATCCGATGAAGGCCAAGCACCTTGAGAAAGCCCTGATGCAGTTTGCGGAAGAAGGTGCCGCCAAGGTATTCAAACCAGCCTTCGGTTCCGGCTTCATCGTCGGAGTGGTCGGTGCACTACAGTTCGAAGTGCTCGCCAGCCGGATCGAGCTGGAATACGGCCTGCCCGTACGGTTTGAGCAAAGCCAGTTCACATCCGCCCGTTGGGTGAATGGGGACAAGCAGGCGGTCGACAAATTCGTCAACGCCAACAAGCAACACATCAGCAACGATCATGACGGTGACATTGTCTATTTGACACGTCTCCAATGGGATATCGACCGGATCGAGCGCGACTATCCCGATATCAAGCTGACCTCGACCAAGGAAATGATGGTTTGATGGGTTGAAGGGCGTCTGCCCTTCCGCCAATCTGACCACATGAGCGCACCTTACGAAAACGGCTTCAAGACTATCATTGAGCGGTGGGACAACCGCCGCGATCCTTTGAAGGGCGCTGAGAAATGGTTGCCACCACTGGATTGTGATCTAGAAGCTTTGGCCGATCAGATCGTTCCATCAGAAAAAGACGGTGGGGTTGGCTATCTCTTTAAGAAGAAACAGATTTCTAAAGAATTCGTCGGAAAATCTGAGCTGTGTTTACTATCAGCCTGCTTGATTTCCGTTCTACGGAAACGGGAATGGCCGACCCACGCCCCTGAACTGTTTGTCAGGCTATGGGCTGAACAGTCCGAACACCTGTTGGCGGGGTTAGATACGCGGTGGAAGGTATCAGCCATCACGACGTTCGGGGATCACGGCCAGACTGATGGACAGCGCCGTATTGGTCAGTCTTTGTCTGTCCTATTCGGAATGTTTAAGCTTTACGAATCCGAGCGACTATTAACCGGCACTTCCCCGACCCAGCCGCACACTCACGGAAATCGAAGCGATGCGGCCTTGCCCCTAGATATGGACCGCTATTCAATCCGGAACGGTGGTCTTGACGTGAACCTACTCGCCCCACTTTGGCAGGATGCCAATAGCGAACCCGTCATTGCCCCCTTGGCCTGCGATCTTCTTGAACGTTTGGCTGACGCGAATGACACCGTTTTTGCCCGCTTCGCGGACATGCGTCGCAAGATGCGGTCAAAGGATGAGCAATGACGACTTGGGGTATCGTGGCGACGGTAAAGGCGACTGCAGAAGATACGCTGAATTTCGTGGCCCACCATCTAGAGCTGGGTGCGGACGAGGTGAATATCTATCTTGATGAACCGAACTACGCTGCTGAGGCCTTGGAACGCCACCCCAAGGTGAGGTTTATCCAATGCGACGTCAAATACTGGAAAATGCGGCGCCCCAAGGAAGAACTCCAACGCCCGCCGATGCATCAGGGGCGACAGTTCGCCAATGCAAAATGGGCTTATAAGCACACTGGAGTTGACTGGCTCGCGCATATTGATGTGGACGAATTCCTTTGGCCGTTGCGTGACATCAGGCAGCAACTTGATGATTTGCCCGCGGAATGTCTTTGCGCTCGGCTTAGGCCCGTTGAGGCACTGGCAGGGGACGGCGACATTACTCACTTCAAAGCCTGTGCGGAAAACTGGGTTCAAAGAATTGACGAAACCGCCAAAATTTATCCCGAGTTTGGGCAATATCTGAACGGGGGCTTCCTATCCCACGTTGCTGGCAAGCTATTTGTTCGAACAGGGCTGAAGGATACAAAGTTCAAGATCCACAATCTTGAAACGCCTCAGGGGATTAATCCCGGCGAAGTCTTACTGGGCGACACCGAGCTACTTCATATGCACGCCAAGAGTTGGGATGACTGGCTGTCGACCTACCACTATCGAAAGTCCGAAGGCAGCTATCGCGCTGAACTGGCGCCGCCCACACAACCACCTGGCATTCAAATCCGTGGTCCAGAAGCGCCGAGCCTTCACCACCTATTTAGCGCGCTAGAGGACGCGGAAGATGAAGAAGGGCTTCGTCAGTTCTTTAACGAAGTCTGTTTGGCCACACCTGAATTACTGCAAAGACTTCAAGGGTTTGGACGCCTTCGTAGCTACAAAATTGACTTTAGCGCCGCTCGCAACCGTCAATTTGGCAATTAGTCCGTTGCAAAAATGAGACCAAATGCCTTTAAAACAAGGGCAATGGATTAGTACGAATACAAGCCGTTGATAAAAATAGCAGTTTCCGCTAATTGAGGCACGCAGGTCGGGCTACCTGCGACGTGGCCCTGAAAATACCTGTTTAGCTGCGATGGCGGGCCGTGCGTGTCCGCATAAAATGGATACGTATGACAAAATTTTCGGATCTGAATCTGAACCCTAAAGTGTTGAAAGCCGTCGTTGAAGCCGGCTACGAACAACCCACCCCAATTCAAGCTGGCGCTATCCCGCCTGCTCTCGAAGGCAAAGACGTTTTGGGCATCGCCCAAACCGGTACTGGCAAAACGGCAAGCTTTACGCTGCCGATGCTATCTTTGCTCGCGCGGGGCCGCGCCCGTGCACGGATGCCCAGATCTCTGGTTCTGTGCCCGACACGCGAATTGGCCGCACAGGTTGCCGAGAACTTCGATTCCTACTCAAAGCACCTTAAGCTGACCAAAGCTTTACTAATCGGCGGCGTGTCGTTCAAAGAACAAGACGCACTGATCGACAAAGGCGTGGATGTGTTGATCGCAACCCCTGGCCG
>CAYZAY010000135.1:0-3585 GCA_964476515.1 uncultured Rhodobacterales bacterium | reverse complement strand
CTGCCTCGACCGGTCAAAATATCACTGATCTCGCCCTGAGGACGCAGGCGGGTGAATGCCAACAGCATACCCATCGCCGCCCCCATCGCGATTAAGGACGATCCTCCATAGCTTACGAACGGCAGTGTCATGCCCTTTGCAGGAAGCAATCTTGCAGCAACCCCCATGTTGATCATCGCCTGAACGCCAAACATACAAGCCAAACCTGTACCCGCCAACCGGATGAACACGTCACGCTCTCGCATCAGACGGGTCAAAGACCGCAAAACGATCGTCGCATAAAGCGCAATGACGATCAGGACCATCACCAGCCCATATTCCTCGGCTGCCACGGCGATGATGAAATCGGTGTGTGCGTCAGGCAAAGACCACTTAACGCTGCCTTCCCCCAATCCGACGCCAAAAACGCCGCCTTCCTGGATCGCATTTGTCGCGTAGCCAATCTGCGATGTCGGGTCGATGTCAGTCGATAAAAACCCATCAATCCGCCGCGCGAAGTGTTCCGAGCTGTTATAAGCCATCGTTCCGGCAAGGATCACCAGACCGCCCATCCCCAGCAAAAGAAACATCGGCGCGCCGCCAACGAAATAGAGGATACCCCAAACAAACAGCACAATGCTTGCCTGCCCAAAGTCAGGTTGCATCGCAAGAAACGCAGCCACGACCATCACCACGGCAAAGGAAATCTGCTTTCCTGGGGGGCCGTTGATCTCCATGCTCGACGCCAATAGCCAAGCAGAAACCACAATAAACACAGGCTTTAGGAACTCGGATGGCTGCACCGATGTGAAGCCAAGTGAATACCAGCGCACAGCGCCCTTACCAAAGTCAGTGCCAAAGAATGGCAACAAAGCCAACGCTACAAATGTAATTACGAAAGCCAACGAAGACAGGCGTCTCAGCAGTTTGGGATCCATCATCGACGCGACCAACATCGCGATCAATGCTATTCCACCAAAGAAAGCCTGACGCTGAACATAGTGAAACGGTTCAAACCCGTTTCGCACGGCAAGGGGCGGCGACGCCGCCAACCCAAGCAAAATCCCAATCCCGAACAGGATCAGAATACAAGTGATCGTTAATTTATCGACCGTTCTCCACCACCGTGGAAGAACGGGATCACCCTCATGCGCTGGAAGCGCACCATAGACCATCTCTGTCATGAGAAACCGCCAAACTGCCTCGAATACACGCCCCATTTTCGGGGTCTATCCGCGCAGTGTAGACAATTTTTCCCTTCGATTCCAGTTCAAATACCCTTGCTATCGGCCGCACTTCGGGGCAACCCGCTGGAATGGATTGGGACACGATCATTATTGGCGCCGGCGCAGCTGGCCTTATGTGCGCAGCGCATTCGGGCGGTCGTACCCTTGTGCTGGATCACGCCAAAAAAGCGGGCGAGAAAATCCGCATCTCGGGCGGTGGTCGCTGCAACTTCACGAACATGTTTTGCGAACCGTCTAATTTTCTCAGCGATAACCCGCACTTCTGCAAATCCGCCCTGTCGCGATTCACCCAATGGGACTTCATCGAACTGGTCGGCAAGCACGGCATCAAATGGCACGAAAAGACGCTGGGTCAGCTCTTTTGCGACGATACTGCCAAAGACATTGTCGCAATGCTGATCGCGGAAATTGAGGCTAACGGCGCTCAACTTCGACTGCAAACTTCGGTATCTGATGTCGAGAAAATCACTGGCGGATATTCGCTGACCACGTCGGATGGCGCAACGCTGCACACCCGAAATCTGGTCATTGCGACTGGGGGCAAGTCCATCCCCAAAATGGGCGCAACCGGATTTGGCTACGACATCGCCCGCCAATTTGACATTCCCCTGACCGAAACACGCGCGGGTCTTGTGCCACTGACGTTTTCAAACGGAGACTTCAAAGCGATCTCGGGCACAGCCGTCCCCGCCCGAGTTCAGGCGAACCGAGGCCCCGCGTTTGACGAAGCCCTGCTTTTCACACACCGCGGCCTATCCGGCCCCGCGATCCTGCAAGCCTCTAGCCATTGGCACGAAGGCGAAGATATCCGCATCCATCTCGTACCCAAGCTCGATATCTTCGAAACCCTGCGGGGAAAGCGCACAACCAGTGGCAAAAAGAACATCACGACAGTGTTGGCCGATACCTTACCAGCGCGGCTTGTTGAGTTTCTGACCCCGTCGCTTGATTTAAAAGGCAACCTTGCCGACCATTCGGACAAGCGCCTGCAAGAGATTGCCCATGCGCTAACAGATTGGCACGTAAAACCATCCGGCTCAGAAGGCTATCGCACGGCCGAAGTCACTGTCGGGGGCGTCAATACAGACGCCCTATCGTCCAAGACAATGGAATCAAAAAACACCATAGGCCTCTACTTCATCGGGGAAGTCGTTGACGTTACCGGCTGGCTTGGTGGGTTCAACTTTCAATGGGCATGGTCGTCAGGCTGGGCCGCTGGCACGGCAATCCGTTCAACCCTCTAATGCGGCCCTTACGCACGCAGTGAAATCGTCACCGCGTAGTTCGAAATTGTCGTATTGATCAAAACTCGCCGCCGCAGGTGCCAACAAAACAACGTCTCCCTGCTTTGCATCCGCGATCGCGGCTTTGACCGCACTGGCCATATCACCGCAAATCTGCGCATCCACATCCAGCTTTAGTGCGAAAGCTTCAGCCTCTCGCCCAATGACGTAGGCTTTGCGAACATTGCTGGCTTGCGCGTTCAACGCATCAAACGCACCCTCTTTTTCCAAACCACCGCAAATCCAGCGAATATTCTTGAACGCAGCCAACGCCTTGGCCGCCGCATCCACGTTCGTCGCCTTACTATCGTTAACAAACGTAACGCCATCCGCTTCGTCAATTACCTGAGACCGATGCGGCAAACCGCCAAAACTGCGCAAGCCAGCTTCGATCACTTTCGGCGCCAATCCCAAGGTCCGACAAACTGCGTAAGCCGCACAGGCGTTCTGGTGATTATGAACTCCGAGACCGGTTTCTGTTACTTCTGCAACGCCGGAGACAATGTCGTGCACATATACGACTCACCCAGCCGGGCGATGACAAAGACCACGTTGCCCGAGGCGCCTGCTGCCGGAGTGTTCTCGTCAGACATGGTAGAGATGGGACCCGGCTTCAAGCAGATACCTCATACCATGAAGTCCGGCGACAGCCTGCTGCTCTTCACCGACGGCGTGGAGGAGGACAAGCGCTACTTTCGAGACGCCCAGTTTCAGGTCATCGCCTGTCAGGAGCCGGGTCTCGAAGAAGGGCAGGCGCACGAGAATCACAACCTGGGAGAGGAGTCCGAAGAGCTGGGCATCGACCGCATCAGCGCGGTGGTTGACGCCGTGATGCGGGGCGAATCATTCCGGCTCACGAAGCACCACAACCCTGTCGGAGACGAAGAACTGCTGTTCGATTTCTCGAGCTGCCAAGGGACCGTACAGGAGGCCGTACTGGCTATGTCAGCCGTGGACAAGGTGTTTCGCATCTATCCCGATTCTGCAGCCACCCAGCAGGATCGCGTACGGGTCGACCGCAAGATCGACGAGTTCATGCAGCAGCACTTCGTGCAGTACGGCACGTACTTTCGCTC
>CAYZAY010000134.1:0-3617 GCA_964476515.1 uncultured Rhodobacterales bacterium | reverse complement strand
AAAGGTTGAGCAAACTCTACATTAAAACGCGGGACTTTTCGGGGGGCAGGTCAACTGGTCTAACGAAGATGTCGCAAGAGAAAAAGCAATCGGCGAGCGCGAAGTCACACCAACTCATAGATTGACGGATTCCTTTTCTCAGCTTCTAAATATGTTTGAGTTTGAGGAGTTTAAACAAAAATGAGTAAGGATATAGACGATCACAATCTAGAAATTTGGAAGACTATAGTCTCAGTGCAAATGCACTTTAATGACTTAGAGCTCAGAATTAGGAATTACGCAATTTTGGCACTGGGCGCGATCCTCACAGGCGCTGGATACTCGCTTAGCAACAAGAGTATTGTTCAAGTGAGTGATGCTGAAATTTCGTTTGCCACAATTCTTCTTATTATTGGTGACATAGTTTGGCTTTGCTTTTGGTTCATGGATCGCCATTGGTATCATCGTCTTTTATTAGGCTCAGTTTACCACGGAATTTCAATTGAAAACACTTTCAAGGACAAAATACCTAGCATCAATCTATCGAACTCCATTAAAGAGCAAAGCCCCAATTCATTTCTAGGGAGACCGATAAGATCACAGCATCGGCTGAATATTTTCTATTAATTGATTGCATCCGTTATTCTGGTCGTCGCGCTGGCAATTTATGCCATTTCGTGGGCAGCTCTTGCTGCAATTGTGATTTCCATTTTGGCACCTATCATTTTCTTCACTACGGTTAAGGCAAAGGACACTGCCAAAGCGGAAGACTAACCCCCTCCCCCCTTGCCTCTTTCCCTCTGGTCATCCTACATAGACCCCAACAAACAAAGGGAGCACCGCATGCAGCGTGTCGTCGTCACCGGCTTGGGGATTGTCTCGGCCATCGGGAATAACGCGGATGAGGTTTTGGCCTCGCTCAAGGCCGGGAAATCGGGGATCACCGCCAATGCGGATATGGTCCAGCACGGCTTTCGCAGCCAGATCGCCGGCATGCCGAACATAGACATCAAGGAACACGTCGACAAACGCACCCTGCGCTTCATGGGCCCCGGTGCCGCTTACGCCCATATCGCCATGACCCAAGCGATTGCTGATGCCGGTCTGGAAGAAGACGACGTGGTGAACTTCCGCACCGGTCTGATCGCCGGTTCGGGCGGCCCGTCGACCAGCGCCATGCTGCAGGCGCATCAGACGGTGCTGAAAACTGGCGCGACCAAGCGGATCGGGCCTTTTGCGGTGCCCAAATGTATGTCCTCGACGATCTCGGCAAATTTGGCCACGGCGTTCCAGATCAAGGGCATCAACTATTCGATCACCTCGGCCTGTTCGACGTCGCTGCACTGCATCGGCAACGCGGCAGAGCAGATCATGATGGGCAAGCAGGACGTGATGTTCGCTGGCGGCGGCGAGGAGCTGGACTGGACTTTGAGCTGCCTCTTCGACGCGATGGGCGCGATGTCGTCTAAGTATAACGACACGCCTGAAAAAGCATCCCGTGCGTTTGACGCGGACCGCGATGGTTTTGTCATCGGTGGCGGCGGGGGGATAATCGTGCTGGAAAGCCTTGAACATGCCCAAGCGCGTGGTGCGAAGATTTACGCCGAAGTCACCGGTTTTGGCGCAACCTCGGACGGCCACGATATGGTGGCCCCGTCCGGCGAAGGCGGCGAACGCGCCATGCGGATCGCCTTGGACACCCTGCCCGAGGGCCGCAAGGTCGGCTACATCAACGCCCACGGCACCTCGACCCCTGTGGGCGATGTCGGCGAAGTTGAAGCGGTACGCCGTGTGTTTGGCACCGGCTCGACGCCTCCGATTTCGTCCACCAAGTCGATGACCGGCCACAGCCAGGGCGCGACGGGTGCTCAGGAAGCGATCTACTGCCTGCTGATGCTCGACAACGATTTCATCGCCCCGTCGATCAACGTCGAAACCCTTGATCCGGCGATCAATCCTGATGAGATCGCCACCGAGCTGGTCGAAAACGCGGGTCTAGACAGTGTGATGACCAACTCGTTCGGCTTTGGTGGTACAAACGGCTCGATGATCCTGTCGAAATTTAACGGTTAAATATTATGCAACACTCCATTCCCCTGACCCGCATCCCCGAAAACACCGTATTCGGTGCGGGGGACATCTTTGTTCTGTTCGGAGAACTCTTCGGCCGCGGCTATGCCACCGGCCTGATTGACGCCGCCAAGGCTGCCGGCATGGATGTGATCGGCATCACGGTTGGTCGCCGCAATGATGATGGATCATTGCGCGCCCTAACGGATGAGGAACATGCAGCCGCCGAAGGAAACCTTGGCGGAAAGATCATCAACATCCCGCTGATGGCCGGCTTTGACATGGACGCCCCTGAGGGCGGCCAGACCCCGACCGACATGCTGACAGCGATGACGCTGGACAACTGGCAAGAGTTCAAACTGGACTGGGATCAAGTGGACCGCTGCCGCGAAGTGGGCACTGCCCGCTTCACAAAGGCGCTTGGTCAGGCCATGGAGCAACTCGACGGTATGATCCCTGCTGGTCGCAACGTGTTTTTTGCGCATACAATGGCGGGTGGCATCCCTCGGGCCAAGGCTTTCCTTGCCATCGCCAACCGCATCTACAAAGGCCGCGGCGCGCGTCACTTGTCGTCGCAGGCTTTGCTTGACGCCGATCTGGGCAAACTGATCCTGCAGAACTTCGACGAAGTCACTGCAAACAGCTTTGGCCACCTGCTAGACCTCAGCAGCGCCCTGCGCGAACGCATCGAAGCGGGCGGCAATCAGGTCCGCTACACCGCTTACGGCTATCACGGCACACGGGTTCTTATCGGCGGCGAATACCGCTGGCAGACTTACACCAGCTACACCCAAGGCTACGCCAAAATGCGGCTTGAAGGATTTGCTCAAGACGCGTGGGAAAAGGGCGTGAAAGCCACGGTCTTTAACTGCCCAGAAATCCGCACCAACTCGTCCGACGTTTTCGCAGGCATCGAACTGTCGCTTCTGCCATTGCTTGAAGCTCTGCGCAAAGAAGGCGGCGGAGAGTTTGTCGACGGGCTATGGCAGCAGTGCCAGGACATGCTGAAAGACGACGTGTCCCTGGACAGCGTCCTGCAAACCGTTGGTGATTATCAACAAGACCCCGCAATGCAGCCCTTTTACAATTTCGAAGGCTGGCCAATGGCCAACAGCGCCGAGCAGGTTGAGAAAACCGTTGGGACGTCACAAGACATCGTGGCGCTGCATAAGGATCGCAAAGCTCTGGTCAGCGATGTGCTGAGCTCGCATGTACTTGATGCGACTGGTCAGCTGATCTTCGGGTCGGCCAGTGATCCGGACGGGCCAGTTTTGTGGCTGGGTCACGATATGGTCGCGCAGGTGTTGATTGGGTAGAGGGTTGGTGTGGCAACATATCCAGCGGCGTACAAAGAGACTATAGCGCTACAATAGCTGGTCAAGGAAGGCACGAATTGATCAAGTTCATCGCCGTATACGGATTTACCGCTTTCGTGGTTGCGTCAAGTGACTACCTAGCCTTCAAAATTCTTTATATGGAAAACGCGGATTTCATCGACCGGGTTCTTAACGGATGACCTGCCCCCTGCTGGTCCCTCGTTCATAACGAGAGTTTGCGGGTTCGATTTT
>CAYZAY010000133.1:0-3782 GCA_964476515.1 uncultured Rhodobacterales bacterium | reverse complement strand
ACGCATGGGATGCAACTGCAAGAGAAGTCAAAGCCGTGCGCGAGGCAGTCGGCATCAACGAAGTCCACAATTTCGGCAAATATCGGGTTTCTGGCCGCAACGCCCGCACTTGGCTTAATCGCATTATGGCCGGTCGTATCCCTCAAGTTGGTCGGATCAGCCTAACCCCGATGCTTTCCCCCAAAGGACGGCTGATTGGCGATTTCACAGTCTCTTGTCTGAACGAAGGTGAATTCCAACTAACTGCATCTTACGGCAGTCAGGCATATCACTATCGCTGGTTCCTTCAGAATATCTCAGATGGGGTATCGGTTGAAAATATCAGCGATAAACTGAACGGCTTTCAGATTGCAGGCCCAAAAGCACGCGATGTTCTGGCGGCATGTACGCGGACAAATATCAGCGACATGCGCTTTATGGACGTTCGCCGCATGGTCGTGGGCTTTGTCAATGCGACTGTTCAAAGGGTTAGCTATTCCGGCGATCTGGGTTATGAAATCTACTGTGATCTGATGTACCAACGCGCCCTGTGGGACGTGCTTTGGACCGAAGGGCAGAACCATGACATGAGACCATTTGGTATGCGCGCCATGATGAGCCTGCGACTTGATAAATTCTTTGGCAGCTGGCTGTCAGAATTTTCACCGGATTACACGGCTGGTGAAACAGGGATGGATCGTTTCATCTCGTGGAAAAAGCCCGACGACTTTATTGGACGTGCAGCAGCCGAAGCGGAACGTAGCGAAGGATCCGCAAGAAAGCTGTGCGTTTTTGACGTCGATGCCGACAACGCTGACGTCAACGCCTATGAACCTATTTGGTTGGATGGCAAAGTTCAGGGCTTCTGCACATCGGGCGGGTATTCCCACTACGCCGGGAAATCTATCGCCAATGCCTTTGTCCCCACTGATCGCGCGGTTGATGGCTTAGAGGTCGAGATTGAAATCCTAGGGAAAATGCGAAAAGCCCGTTTGATCAGTGAACCATTGTTTGATGCTGATGGCGCACGGATGCGCGGATGACAATTTCCATTCTTATCCCGGCTGCTGGTGCCTCATCACGCATGCGCGGTCGGGATAAGTTGATGGAACTCGTGAACGGCAGGCCACTGTTGCAAGTGGTTGCCGAGCGTGCAGTACAGGCAAGTGACGATGTTGTCGTCACGGTTCCTAACATCAGCGAACGCGCGCAAGCGCTTACTGGGCTTTCACTGAAAGTCGAAATTGTTGAGGACGCCGAACAGGGTATGTCAGCGTCCATCCGGACTGGTGTCGCGTCGCTGTCATCTGATGCTCACGGTGTCATGATCCTACCCGCGGACATGCCTGACATATCGCTGGATGACATCGTGAAAGTCATCCACGCGTTTGATATTCATAAAGATATCACCGTGGGATGTTCAGACGACGGGCAGCGCGGTCATCCAGTGATCTTTCCAAGATCGGATTTTCAAGCGTTGAAATCGTTGTCAGGGGACCAAGGTGCCAAATCGCTTTTGCACAACGGGAACATTACGAAAGTCCCGTTACCAAACAACAACGCACTGACGGATTTGGACACGCCTAAGGATTGGGAAGAATGGCGAAGCAATTAAGCCGCAAGTGGGCGCGCTGGAACGTAATCTAGGGATTCTAGTGCGGCCGTTTTTGGCAATTGCGCGACCATAGATGAACTATTTGCCCAAGATAGTCCCGCAATCATATCTGCAGTTGGTCGCAAACTTTCGACCCATATCCCGTCGGCGCAAATAATCTGATGCTGTTCGAATAGCACATGGACATAAAAGTTAGGATAAAGACTGGCTGGACGCACAGGTGCCGCCATCGCTATGTCCTTTGCCTCGATAAGCGTTTCTTCACGGTTCTGATACCCAGACCGGTTGCCATCAAAACGCAAAACGCGATGCTTTGGCGAGAGCAGTAAGTTCCGCTCGGTTGGAAAATCGCTTGAGAACCCCTTGGGAAGACATATCGGACGTTCGTATTCTGGATTAAACCGTCTGGCCCCAACCCAACCAACGGGTTGAAACCCGTTATCACGCGTTAAAACGCGATCACTCGGCCGCAAATTCTCAACACGAACCATTCCCGTCAACGTCATGATCATTGCCCCACCGACCAGGCAAGGCAATGAACATGAATCGAACGATAGGTTCCCTTCTGGGTTAGAATAACCCGATGCAACACACTCAGACACTTGATACCACTGGGCTTCTATTTCGATGTACTGTCACGATACTTGTTAATTGTTGCGGAAAAATTGTGGCGAAAACAAAACCAATTGAAGATTTTATACCCAATTGAATAAAAAGAGAGGACAGTTGCCTGCCCTCTCTTTTGATGCGCCGGTGTCGGATCGTCGCAGCTGCATATTCCTAGTGGGTTTTCAGATACTTATTGAACCAGTATTTGAGCCTCAAATCTGCGAAGTGATCGACGTGCCGACTGATAGGCCGCAATCCCTTCTGGGTGTGCAAGATCAGGGAACAATTCGAGAATTTCGTTTCTCTGAGCGTTCGCAATACCGTTCATTGTCCAATCACCGGGCTGGAAACTTTCACTCCAAGCGCCGTCCGAAAGAACGACTTCGTGCTGATCGAACATGAAGTGAACGTAAGTCACCTCAGAGTCGTCCGTAAAATCTACGCCGGGCAGTCCAGCAAGATGCTTGACCGCGACAAGAACTTCACTTTCTTCAAAATAGAAGGCCGTTTTTTCGTTCGAAACCAGCATGCGGTGGTTCGGGCTGACCTTCATATCGCGCTCGGGCAAACCATTCCCCAAAGCGCCCTTTTTGATCAGAACCGGACGAAGGTGGTTGAGTTTTGATAGCTCTGCGCCCTTGAGCGATCTAACCCCAAGCCAGCGAATTTCCTGAATCCCGTTGTCACGCGTGATGATACGATCGCCGATTTCAAGATCTTCAACACAAAGCTCGCGTCGTGGGGTGGCAATGCGTGTTCCAGGCGTAAAGCAAGGGACGATGATGTTTTCAATGTTTTCGAACGTGAATGAACCAGTAGAGACATTACCTGAGTCAAAATAGGTTGCAGTGCCATTTTCGAAGTTACCCGCATCGTAGTCGATATAAATCGTGCCACCCACGACATCAGGATCGTTGATCAGAATGTCTACACCTGGGATCAGTTCAACACCCGGAGTATCAACAATCCGAAGATCAATGGTGTCGTGATCGTCACCACCTTCATTGCCGTCAATGAAGTCGCCGGCGTTTATGAAGCTGAAATAATCGCGGTCGTCGCCACCGTACATGGTATCGGCGCCGTCGCCGCCATAAAGCGTATCGTTACCCGCTTCGCCGAACAACGAGCCATCACCGTCATCACCATAAAGGGTGTCATTGTCAGTGCCGCCGTAAATCTCGTCTTCGTCTATACCACCGTGGAGTTCATCAGTGCCGGTACCACCATAGATCGTGTCATCGTCGTCGCCACCGTAAATTGTGTCGTCGTCGCCCCCACCAAAGACAGAGTCACGATCATTTTCGGGGATCGGATCGATTGAATCGTCCAAGTTTTGAAGCAGCAGGTCGCTTTCATCAGCGAGAATATAGTCGTCGCCAAAGCCACCATCGATGGTGTCCGAACCATGGCCACCAATGATGTAGTCAGCGCCACCATCACCATCGATGCTGTCGTCATCAATACCGCCATCAAGGGTATCGTTGTCGTCACCACCAGAAATTGAGTCTGCGTCATCGCCAGTAAAAATGTAATCTTCACCGCCGCGACCAAGGACAAGGTCTCTATCATCATCTGGATT
>CAYZAY010000132.1:0-3822 GCA_964476515.1 uncultured Rhodobacterales bacterium | reverse complement strand
GGTCAGGTCAACTGGGTTGATACGCTTCATATTCAGGCCCGCAATCGCGAACCAGCTTGCATCCGGCATTGTGAACAATGGGGCGTCGCAACAGGACGCATACCAGCGCAACAGCCCTTTGTGTGACAGGCGAAGACAGGCCAGTTGATCCACTCCAGATTCAAACGATACTTTGGACGGTACTGTCTGAAAAACCGAGGTCCCGCCCATATCATCCAAGCTATCCTCATATCCCAAAACGCGGGCAGCGGTTTGGCAGGATTTACAGTAGCATTTCAGATGGTTGCCGCGATCGGGCGCAACATCGTGAATGACGCCATGAACACGCCCGCAGGTGCAGGAAAACGGCACATCTGCGGGCGTCATGAGTGTTAAAGCCCCTTGGCGCGGTAACCTGCGGCGACTTTTTCGATCGCAACAATATAAGCAGCTGTCCGCAAATCTTCGACGTCGTCCCGTTCGTGCCAGACGTGGCGCATCGCTTGGTAGGCTATACGCATCGTGTCATCCAGCCCCGAGCGAACCAGTTCTAGTTCATCCGCGCCTTTAAGGTATTTTTCCTTAAAGTTTGGCGACATGGACCACCCATTACCTAGGTATTTGTCCAAACGCTCAAGCTCTCGGACGATCAGATCGTGACGTGCTTCTTCCTGACGGCGCTGCATTCGGCCAAAGCGAATATGACTAAGGTTCTTGACCCATTCAAAATAGGAAACAGTCACACCACCTGCGTTTGCAAACATGTCCGGAATAATCACAATGCCTTTTTTGCGTAGGATTTCGTCGGCACCAGCAGTGACCGGGCCATTCGCGGCTTCGATAATTAGTGGCGCTTTTATACGGTCCGCATTTTCAAGATTTATGACAGCTTCTAGGGCCGCAGGGATCAGGATATCGCAGTCCTCTTCCAGCACTACGGCGCCTTCCTGATGACAGGTTGCGTCCGGAAAATCTGCCACACCGCCATGACGAACCAGCCATTCGTGGACGGCGCCCACGTCGAGACCTTTTTCATTAAAAAGCGCCCCGTCCCGTTCAATGATGCCGGTGATAACACAGCCGTCTTCGTCTTGAAGAAACTTGGCGGCGTGATAGCCCACATTACCCAGACCCTGAACAATGACGCGTTTGCCTTCGAGATCACCGGTCAAACCGGCTTTGGCCATGCCCCGATCATCGCGGAAAAACTCGCGCACTGCGTATTGGACGCCTCGACCTGTTGCTTCGACACGGCCAGAGATGCCACCGCTGTTTAGCGGTTTACCGGTGACACAGGCCTTTGAGTTGATGTCAGTCGTATTCATCCGCGCATATTGGTCGGCAATCCACGCCATTTCGCGTTCGCCGGTCCCCATGTCAGGGGCCGGTACGTTCTGAGATGGATTGATAAGATCACGCTTGATCAGCTCATATGCAAAACGACGTGTAATCTGTTCCAGTTCATGTTCGTCATACAGACGTGGATCGACACGTAGACCGCCTTTTGAACCACCAAACGGGGCTTCAACTAAGGCACACTTATAGGTCATGAGCGCAGCAAGCGCCTCGACCTCGTCCTGATTTACGGATTCCGCAAATCGAATGCCGCCTTTGACCGGTTCCATGTGTTCTGAGTGGACCGACCTATAGCCGGTGAACGTGTGGATTTTCCCGCGAAGTCTGACGCCGAACCGCACCGTATATGTTGCGTTGCACACCCGAATTTTCTCTTCCAACCCCGGTGGTAAATCCATCAGGGCAACCGCCCTGTTAAACATAATATCCACACTCTCACGAAAACTCGGTTCGTTGCCTGGTTGCATTCGACCATTCCTCTTGGCGCTATGTTACCTGAACTTTTGAATGCCACGATTCATGACAAAATGTCGCAGCATGCCGTCACACTAGCGGGATATTTATAAATGCCCACAGCGAATTTGCTTAATTTTTGGTCAATTAGATAAAACGCATGCGTCAAAGGTCTGATTGGTTGGTCTAAAGGCGGCTAAATATCCGCGTCCCGTTTGGCGACTACGGCTGTCAAAATTTCGGCAAGGGCCTTGTTTTGTCCAGCATTTGTAATGCCGCCTACGCCAATGCGCCGACCTGTTCGCCACCAAAGTCCGGGTCGCCACGAACGTTTCATCGGCGATTTCAAGATCACGATAAACCCGTTTGACGGTTTGAAGGCAAAGGTACTGCGGTCGACCTTTGCTATATTATCGACATGCGCCAAGACTTCGCCCGATGTTTCGCGAAGCTCGTCTTCGGTTAGTTCAATGCTGTTTGAAGTTGCCAGATACATCCGCGTCATTGCCCAGATGCTAACCCCGCCAGCCCCGACCAAAAAGGCCCGCCCGCCGAACGTTCCCTGAACAGAAAATCCCAGATAGGCCAGAAGAAACCCCAAGACACCAAGAATGGTCAGCGCAATAACTCGGCGCGCTTGGGCGGGGTTTACGATCATTAGAACTTCATCAGACATGGTGGAACACCTCTAACAGCCCCTCATCCACCCGCAACCGAGTTTTTGACCATACCCCAGTAAATCTCTTCGATTTCACCTAAACTGAGCGGTCCGTCATCGCGATACCACGTATTCACGCCTGTCAGCATCGCGATCACGGCCATTGATGCGATTTTGGCATCCGAAACGTTGAACTCTCGGCTTGTGACACCTTGTTCCAGAATACCCTGCAAATCTGCTTCGTAGGTTTTTCGCATCGAGCCGATAGCCGCAAAGTTTTCAGGCGATAGATTGCGCAACTCCATGTACGAAATAAAGACCGCATCCCCTCGGGCATGGTGAAAACGAATGTGAAATCGCGTGAAAGCTTCAAGATTTTCCATTGCGCTGGGGTGGCGTGGGGCCTGTGCCCTAGCACTTAAAAGCTCGTCCATATGGCCATGAAGAAGGTCAAACAAAAGCGACTGCTTGTCGGGCGTGTAATTATACAGCGCACCGGCTTGAACGCCGACCTCGGATGCTATCTGGCGCATAGAAACAGCGGCGTACCCATTCTGCGCAAACAGGCGCAATGCGGCCCTGCGTACTTTCGGTCCTGTGATATCGGCGTGGCTGCCTGAGGTTCTTGCCATACCTTTTATTAACTGAACACGCGTTCAAATCCTAGCCTAGCTTGCGACTTTTCCATCAAGCTGCTTAGGTGCCACAAATTATCAGGAACCCCGATTATGCGGAATACTATCGCGATCCTTCTTTTGGTTGCAGGATGCGCCCAAGCGCCGGACCTAAGCCAAGCCGTATCCCAAGAAAGCCTTGCCGCAAGCTTTCCCAAGCTGATCGCTCTTGAAGGACAAGACCCGTTTACATCTTCGACAACCGGTTCGGACGTCATTGAAGAACTTGACGGGCGCACGGCCAGCTTGTGGTCACGTATCGGTTCGCTTTTTAACTAGGGAACGCCCCGAGGTCTGTTGCGGCCCGATCAGGAACTCGCTAAACCGCGACGAGAGTTAATTTCGCTTTATAGGAGGCACCAATGTCGAACCCCCTTAGACTGGGCATCGCAGGTTTGGGTACTGTTGGTGTTGGCGTTGTCAAAATCGTTGAAATGCACAGCGAGCGGCTGGCGAAACGCACTGGAAAACAGATCCAGATCACGGCTGTTTCCGCGCGAAACAAAGACAAGGATCGTGGCGTCGATCTGTCCGGCTACGGTTGGGAAGATGATCCGGTTGCCTTGGCCCAGCGTGACGATGTGGATGTCTACATTGAACTGATGGGTGGCAGCGATGGTCCGGCCAAAGCGTCAACCGAAGCCGCACTGAAAGCAGGTAAAGATGTTGTGACGGCGAACAAGGCGATGCTGGCCCATCACG
>CAYZAY010000131.1:3535-3866 GCA_964476515.1 uncultured Rhodobacterales bacterium | reverse complement strand
CAGTAACACAAGCGTATGAGGCGGCCAGAAGGGCTATTCTCAGATGCGGCGCAAAAGGCTATGACCTACCACAAGAGAAGTTTGGCCAGTGGCGCGATATTGAAATGACATTTAACCCTGAGAAGATGCGGATCAAATAATGACACGTCTGTTTGTACTATTCCTCGCCCTTTTGGCCATGGCGATGCCAGCGTTTGCGCAGCAGGGTCCGTTGCGGATTGAAATCACCGAAGGCGTGATTGAACCTTTACCCTTTGCAGCGCCGAACTTTGTTCCAGTGAATGCTGATGCCAAGGAAGTTGGCGAAGATATCGCCAACCTTGTCGCCGCC
>CAYZAY010000131.1:1865-3525 GCA_964476515.1 uncultured Rhodobacterales bacterium | reverse complement strand
GATTTGGCTAGCACGGGACTGTTCCGCGAAATCAAGGAAACGTCCTTTATTTCGGGGATCACCAGCTTTAGCTCTCCGGTCGAATTTGCCGACTGGAAGGCGATCAACGCCCAAGCGCTGATCACTGGGCAGGTCAGCACCAATGGGGATCGTCTGGTTATCCAGTTCCGCGTTTATGACGTGTTCGCGGGGCAGGAGCTTGGCAACGGTCTGCAATTTGCGGGCACCACCGATGGCTGGCGGCGCATGGCGCATAAGGTTGCGGATGCGGTTTATAGCCGGATCACAGGCGAAAGCGGATATTTCGACAGTCGTATCGTGTTTGTGTCTGAGCGTGGCAACAAGGGTGATCGCCAAAAGTCACTCGCGGTTATGGATTATGACGGATCAAACGTGCAAATGCTGACGGATGACAGCGCGATTGTGCTGGCGCCGCGGTTCTCGCCCACCGGGGATCGTGTGCTTTACACCAGCTATGAAACGGGCTTCCCGCGAATTTACCTATTAGATGTCGGCAGCGCACAACGACGGGTTCTGGAAGAACAGCCGGGATCAATCAGCTTTGCACCTAGGTTTGGGCCAGACGGCAATACGGTGGTCTATTCACTGGCAACCAACGGCAATACGGATCTTTACCGCATGAACCTAAGCGGCACAGGGCGCGTGCGTCTGACCAGCTCACCTGCGATTGACACCGCGCCGAGCTTTTCGCCCGATGGCAGCCAGATCGTTTTTGAAAGCGACCGTTCAGGAAGCCAGCAGCTTTACATCATGCCAGCGACGGGTGGGCAGGCGAAGCGGATCAGCTTTGGCTCTGGTCGTTATGGCACGCCGGTTTGGTCGCCACGAGGAGACCTGATTGCGTTCACCAAGCAACACAAGGGTCGCTTCCATATTGGCGTCATGCGCACCGATGGGTCCGAGGAACGTTTGCTAACAGCCAGCTTCCTTGACGAAGGGCCGACATGGTCGCCCAATGGTCGTGTGATTATGTTCACCCGTGAAACCCAAGGCAGCGCAGGTTCGGCATCGCTGTACTCGGTCGATATTACTGGCCGGAACCTTCAGCGCATCCGCACGCCCTACGGCGCATCCGATCCGGCGTGGAGCCCACTGCAATAGTCAACATGGTCACGACATGATAATGTGGCCGAAACAGATAAATTGAGAGCAGACAAATGAAACATTTCACCAAAGCAGTGCTTATCGTCGGGGCATTTGTCCTTGCCGCTTGTGATCCGAATTCCCGTTTCGACAACCCTCTGGGCGGAGGCACCTCTGGCGGCGATGATTTCGCAAGCTCAGGGCTGGCGTCTGCGGACAATCCAACCTCGCCAGAGTATTTCCAGCAGTTCGTGGGCGATAGCGTGCTGTTCCTAGTGGATGAATACACGCTGAATGCTTCGGCACGGGCAACCCTTGATCAGCAAGCAGAATGGTTGATCGATAATCCGAACTACGACGCAATTGTTCAGGGCCACGCCGATGAACGCGGTACGCGCGAATACAACCTTGCGCTTGGGGACCGTCGCGCCAACTCGGCGCGCGATTATCTGCTGTCACGCGGTGTGAATGCCAGTCGTGTGAAGACCGTCAGCTACGGCAAAGAACGTCCAGCGCAATTGTGTAGCGACGAGAGCTGCTATTCGCAGAACCGCCG
>CAYZAY010000131.1:0-1806 GCA_964476515.1 uncultured Rhodobacterales bacterium | reverse complement strand
GTTAAGTAGCTAGGGCCGGAGTGTTTTTGATGCGTTTGACAGCTGTTTTTGCTCTGGCCATGACTCTGGCCGTTCCAGTATCCGCGCAGGATAGTGAGACCCTTGCGGATATTCGTGCTGAATTGACGGTGCTTTACAGGGATATCCTGTCGTTGAAGCAAGAGCTCGATCCAACTGGTTTGCGAGAAGGCACGGCTGCAAGCTCGTCGGCGCTGGACCGTGTGATCTCTATAGAACGAAGCCTTCAGGCTTTGACAGGCCGCACCGAAGAGCTGGAATTTCGCATTGGCCGTATCGTGTCGGATGGCACGAACCGCGTTGGCGATCTTGAGTTCCGCCTTTGTGAGCTTGAACCGTCTTGCGACATAGGCGATCTGGGTGAAACCCCGACGTTGGGTGGTGGTGAAGCTGTTCGCGCGACTCCGATCTTTACCGGCCTTGCAGCCGTCGAGGGCGAGCAGCTAGCGGTATCTGAAAAGAATGATTTCGAGGCCGCGCAGATCGCGTTGGAAGAACAGCGATTTGAAGACGCCGCCGGGCTTTTCGCGCAATTTGTCGAGACCTATCCCGGTGGTCCATTGGGTGTTCAAGCACAAATGGGTCGGGGACAGGCCTTGGAGCTTACGGGCGAATACCGAGAGGCAGCCCGTGCCTATCTGGCGGCCTTCAGTCTTAACAATGAAGGCCCTGAAGCACCCTTTGCGCTGCTGCAGCTTGGTAAAATGCTGGCAGCGTTTTCGCAGATAGACGAAGCCTGCATAATGTTGGGCGAAGTCGGTCGACGGTTCCCCTCATCCGAAGCAGCGCTGGACGCGTCCCATACGATTGTCAGCCTGAATTGCCCATGAACTTGGGAAAGGTCCTGGGACCGATTTCCGAGCAATTATTTGACGGTAGAATTGGCGTCGCCGTTTCAGGTGGCGGGGATTCTGTCGCGTTGCTGCGTATTCTGGCGGATGCTGTGAAAGACGCTGGAATCCAGATATTTGTATATACTGTCGATCATGGATTGCGCCCCGAGGCGGCGGACGAGGTTCGCTTCGTAAAAGACGTGGCCGCGGATATGGGATGCGAACATCGAGCCTTATCGTGGAGATGGGATGGCCAAGGGAATGTTTCGGCAGCTGCCAGACAAGGCCGATATGAAGCCATTTCCAAAGCAGCGAAACAGGATGGCGTGGATGTTGTTCTGTTGGGCCACACCAAAGACGATCAGGCCGAAACCGTGCTTATGGCGCTTGCGCGAAGCGCTGGCGTGGATGGGCTGGCGGGGATGCAGCCGGTCAAACAGGATCGTGGCGTCCAATGGCAAAGACCATTGCTGCAGACGACACGAGCCGAACTGCGCGCCTATCTGCGAGAGATTGGTCAAAACTGGATCGACGATCCAACCAATGAAAACGAAGCGTATGAGCGAGTTAGGGTGCGCAACGCTGCAAGTACCCTAACTGGATTGGGATTGTCCGTGGATGCGTTGAGCGATGTCGCTGCGAACATGCAATCGGCGCGGCAGGCGCTTGAGAATGCGGCCAACCAGTTCCTTAGGCTTGGCTGCACGGAACGCGGGGGGGCGGTTCGCGTTGATCGCGCAATGTTTTCACAAAGCGACTTTGAAATTCAGCGTCGCGTGTTGGTAAAATGCCTTGCGTTCGTTGCTCCACTTGCGTCGGCACCCCGAAGGAATGCGTTGCGTAGTGCTGTCGCTGGTCAGGCCACTGGCAATGATATGAGCCTATCAGGGTGTTTGGTGCTGTTCAAAAAAGATCACATCTGGGTGGTTCGTGAACCCAACGCTGTGGTGAAAAG
>CAYZAY010000130.1:3345-4122 GCA_964476515.1 uncultured Rhodobacterales bacterium | reverse complement strand
GCCTTACAAGCGTTAAAACCAGCGATCCCAATCTCGGAAATTGCGGCCTCGGCACCACCGGCTACCATCACATCAGCGTCGTCAGTCATAATCAAACGGGCCGCATCGCCAATCGCGTGTGCACCGGTTGAACAAGCTGTAACAACAGCGTGGTTTGGACCCTTAAAGCCGTATTTGATCGAAATTTGACCCGAGATCAGGTTGATCAAAGCACCCGGAATAAAGAATGGCGACACACGACGTGGACCTTTTTCTTTGATCAGAACAGCCGTGTCCGCAATCGAATTCAGACCGCCGATACCCGAACCAACCAGAACACCCGTCCGCTCAAGGCTTTCTGTGTCTTCTGGCATCCAACCAGAATCTTCGACAGCCATTTGCGCAGCAGCAACACCATAGAGAATAAAGTCATCGACCTTGCGGCGCTCTTTCGGGGCCATCCAGTCGTCAGCGTTAAACGTGCCATCGCTACCATCGCCATTCGGCACTTCGCAGGCATACTTCGTGGTAACGTTAGAGGCATCAAAACGGGTGATCGGACCAGCGCCCGATTGACCATCCAGAATGCGACTCCAGGTTTCCTCAACCCCACATGCAAGCGGAGTAACCATTCCCAGACCAGTGACGACGACGCGACGCATAGTGCTGCCCTTTCCTCAAAATCTTTTCCGATTTCATACCTTGCTTGGCACCGCGGGGGCAAGGGAAGACTCGCGCAAGCCTCCCTTCTCGGCAATTAACCGGTATTCCTCAGAATTATTGGAAATCAGCTACAGC
>CAYZAY010000130.1:0-3335 GCA_964476515.1 uncultured Rhodobacterales bacterium | reverse complement strand
ATCAACGGTTTTGTTGAACAATGCACGACCAACCAATGCGCCTTCGATTCCCGGGATATACTTTAACCGCGCAATATCATCGAGATCGCGAACCGTACCACGGGCGTAGACCGGCGAACGGGCCGCGTCAGCTATTCCCGAAATCAACCCAAGTTGAGCATCCTGATCATCGATGTCGCTGTCGATATCGGTGATGATCACAGCAGCAAGAGGCGTATCTTCATATGCCTTCATCAGCGCTTCTGGCTCCAGCGCCGCTTTGGTGCGCCAGCCTTCGGTCATCAAGCCACCCTGCCAGATATCAATGGCCAGAACGATCTGATCCGGATAGGCATTCGCCAGCTCCTTAACCATATCAGGCTGCAGGGCCGCCATAGTGCTTATTACAACACGTGCTGCGCCCATTTCGATAAGCTCGACCGCACGCTCACGCGAACGAATGCCGCCGCCGACTTGCACACGTGCGCCAGCCGATCGAATGATGCTTTCCACCAGTTCGTTTTGCAGTTCTTCGCCTGCAACGGCGTCAAAATCGGTGACATGAAGCAACGTCGCACCGGCATCAGCAAATTCGCGTGCCTTTTCAGCAGGGTCTACGTGCCAAATCGAAGGCTCGTCCAATCGCCCGCGTTGAAGCGAAACACAACGACCACTTTGCAGTTCAATTCCTGGGACAACAAGCATGGCAACCTCTCAGCGCTGGTGTCTTCTTATCCGCCACCCATGGAATTTACGGCGTACGCCGTCCAATTTAAGAGCGACTTCCCCTGCATCATACACGGCACGAGAGCACTTTCGTGCAAAGAAAAACGGCGCTCTGAGGCCAGAGCGCCGTTCCCAGACTGAATGTCCGTGAAGCTTAAGAAGCTTCCGAGATGAACTTAGTCGCGTCGCCGAAAGTCTGGATGGTTTCAGCTGCATCATCAGGAATTTCGATGCCGAACTCTTCTTCGAATGCCATAACAAGCTCAACAGTGTCGAGGCTGTCAGCGCCAAGGTCGTCGATGAACGAAGCGTTCTCTACAACTTTGTCTTCTTCAACACCCAAGTGCTCAACAACGATTTTTTTTACACGATCTGCGACGTCGCTCATGTTTTCTTCCTCTTACGTGAACCATCAGGTTCGTTTCTGCCCTCTCCCCAAAGGGACGGCGTTTATTGATGCCCATTTGGGCAGCTTGGGTTCCCACGTCAAGCGGGAGAGCCGTTGATTTTGAGGTCACCGGCTGAAAGCTGCGCCGCCTATAGCACAAGTTGTACTTATGGCAAATGCTTTCAGAGCATAGTGGTCCTGCAATTACAGCATGGCCATTCCGCCGTTCACATGCAAGGTCGCGCCAGTGACATACCCTGCCTCGGGGCTAGCCAGATAAAGAACTGCTGCTGCGATTTCTTCGGGGTTACCCATGCGCGCAGCCGGGATCTTGGAGTATATCGCGACTTTCTGATCATCCGTCAGCTTTTCGGTCATCGCGGTGGCGATGAATCCGGGGGCGACTGCATTGGCGGTAATGCCACGGCTGGCGACTTCGTAAGCGATGGATTTGGTTAGACCGACCATACCCGCCTTGGATGCTGCATAGTTCACCTGTCCCGGATTACCGGTCGCACCGACAATCGAGCTGATATTGATGATCCGACCCCAGCGGGATTTCATCATCGGACGCATGACACCACGACAAAGACGCATAGTTGATGTCAGGTTAACGTCGATAACACTCTGCCATTCTTCATCCGACATACGCATGAAAATCTGATCACGCGTGATGCCAGCGTTGTTCACAAGGATATCAACGCCGCCCATAGCCTCAATCGCCTGCTTTGGCAGGGCGTCAACAGCTTCAGGGTCACCTAGATTACACGGCAGCACATGCGCGCGTTCACCCAATTCAGCGGCAAGCGCTTCAAGAGGCTCGGTACGCGTGCCCGAAAGACCCACGGTTGCGCCTGCGGCATGCAAAGCCTTGGCGATCTCGCCCCCGATACCGCCGGATGCGCCTGTGACCAGTGCTTTTTTGTAGGTTAGATCAAACATGTTTATACTCAGCTTTCCTTAATTTTTGCGATGTCTTCAGGCGTTCCAACTGCCTTGCAGGCAATCGAGCGGTCGATGCGGCGGATCATGCCGGCCAGTGCTTTGCCTGCGCCGATTTCCCAAACGTCCGTCACGCCGTTTTCAGCCATCCACATCACCGATTCACGCCAACGGACGCTGCCGGTGACCTGTTGAACCAACAACGATCGGATCGTCGCTGGGTCATCGACTGCTTCCGCCAATACGTTAGCAACCACAGGAACAGAGGGGCGGTTGATGTCCACCTCTTCCAGTGCGCGGGCCATGACCCCTGCAGCGGGTTCCATCAGTGCGCAGTGGAAAGGGGCGCTTACGGGTAGAAGAACTGCGCGTTTGGCACCTTTTTCCTTGGCTAGATCCACGGCACGGTTGACAGCATCGACATGGCCGGAAACTACAACCTGTCCTGGGTCATTGTCATTTGCGGCTTGGCAAACTTCGCCCTGCGCCGCTTCTTTTGCAACTTCCGTTGCAGTTTCAAAATCAAGACCAAGCAAAGCGGCCATCGCGCCAACCCCAACGGGTACGGCCTGCTGCATGGCTTCACCGCGTGTGCGAAGCAAACGGGCTGCGTCTGAAATGCTAAGTGATCCTGCAGCGGCAAGTGCGGAATATTCACCAAGTGAATGCCCAGCCACAAACGAGGCGTTCTCAATGCCGATACCTTCGGCCTCTAAAGCGCGCATCGCTGCCAGCGACGTCGCCATCAAGGCCGGTTGAGCATTCTGGGTAAGTGTCAGGGTTTCTTGTTCACCTTCCCAAATCAGCGATGAAAGCTTTTCACCCAAGGCATCATCTACCTCTTCAAAAACTGCTTTTGCCGCGGGATATGCGTCAGCCAACGCTTTGCCCATGCCGATTGATTGCGCCCCTTGCCCGGGAAATACGAAGGCCGTGGTCATCGGGCCCCTCCTTTATTTGTTTCCCTCGGGATAACTTGCAGGAAGGGTTGGCGCAACTAGAAGCCGACAAATTCGAAAGTTGAGACTTAATATACAGTATCTGAGTCGAGGAATACGTTGTTCCGGTTACTAAGTGGCGGCATATCTGTAAGAAAATCTCGCAATTCAGATGCTGCCTTTTTGCTTTCCAAATTTAAGCTGATCACACGATTGCCAGCCAAATCAGTCGCCACAACCGTTGTGCTTAACACCGCGATATCCGACAGCTCATCCATTTGATAACGCGCAATTGAAACATTAAGTCTGACCTGCCCCCTTCTGGTCCCTCGTTCATAACGAGAGTTTGCGGGTTCGATTTT
>CAYZAY010000129.1:0-4234 GCA_964476515.1 uncultured Rhodobacterales bacterium | reverse complement strand
AACCCCTGACCTCTTGCATGCCATGCAAGCGCTCTCCCAGCTGAGCTAAGGCCCCGAAAGGGTAGGCATTTCTGCCTGTGACGGCGTGTTTAGGTAAACGCGCGGACGGGATCAAGCGAAAAAGCCGCCCACGCGATTACAAAAATTAGTCGTCGGTGTCTTCAGTCGAAACGTCTGCGATTTCGTCCAAAGATACGTTGTCATCATCGTCATCATCGTCAAGAACGTCATCGCCCAGATCGATGTCCGAATCTTCGTCATCTTCCAGTACGTCGTCTTCACTGATGTCGGCTTCTTTAGCCTTTTTGCTCATAGCATCTTCGGCGTCGGCAGCGATCATGCGGGTCTTGCCCGTTTCAACATTCACTTCTTCGCCAGTATAAGGGCTGACGATCGGGTTGCGGTTCATATCGTAGAACCGTTTTCCGGTGGTAGGGCAAACGCGCTTAACGCCCCATTCTTCTTTGGGCATGGGAAATCCCTTTCAATCTTGTTTGTCTTGTGGACGGTCGCAGCCAACTGCCATAACAAATTGAGAGTGTCAAAGGCTTTGATGCTCTATCCGTGCTGAACCGCAAAGGCTTTCTATGAACCAGCATACTCTTCCAGGCAACCCCCCTCTGGAAATCAATTTGCGACCCTCGAAACAGGCCAGACGAATGTCGTTGCGTGTGTCCCGTCTGGATGGGCGGGTGACGCTGACTTTTCCGCATTTATTGGCAGAATCAGCAGCTATAGATTTCGCCCGCGAGAAAGAGCATTGGTTGCGTGCCCAAAGGGAACAGTATGAGGAACCCATCGGCATCGCCATCGGCGTTTCACTTCCTTTTCAGGGTCAGCAAAAGGTCATCGCGACTGGGGATGTGCGCAGAATCGAAATAGGAGAGCAGGTCTTAGTGCCTCGCTCATCTGGATCGGTTTCCAAGCGGGTGTTGGCGCATCTAAAGCAAGCGGCCAGAACCGAGCTGGCCTATGCATCTGATAAATACTCCAAAAAGCTGGGAAAGCCATATTCGCGGTTATCAATTCGCGATACCAGATCCCGTTGGGGCTCTTGTTCATCGAATGGCGGGTTGATGTATTCTTGGCGTCTGATCATGGCTCCACCCGAGGTGCTTGATTACGTCGCCGCGCACGAAGTTGCTCATTTAGCAGAAATGAACCATTCGCAAGAATTTTGGCAGATCGTTGAACAATTGTTCGGCGATTTCACAGCGCCACGCAGTTGGTTGCGCAACAATGGGCATGAATTACACAGATACCGGTTTGAAGATTGACCTCACTCAGATTTGTGATCACATAGCTGCATGCTAGTAAATCCAAAGCCATCAGATGTCGGGCAATCGACCCACGACAAGGTTTATCGCGCGTTGCGCACACGCATCATGCACGGTGAGGTCATGCCGGGGCAGAGCCTGACATTGCGTGGGATCGGCAAAGAATTTGACGTCTCGATGACCCCCGCACGCGAATCTGTACGCCGACTAGTGGCAGAAGGTGCGCTGAGCATGTCGTTATCCGGTCGGGTTTCCACGCCAGAGCTTTCGAACGACCGTCTTGAAGAGCTAGCCGCCATTCGGGCGCTATTAGAAGTGGAACTTGCAAGCCGTGCCCTTCCGCGGGCGCATATGGCGTTGATTGACCGCTTACAGAGCATCAACGGCGCAATTGCCGAAATGATCGCAAAACAAGATGCCGCTGGATATATCCGTACAAATCTTGAATTTCACAGGACGCTCTATTTGCGCGCTCAGGCGCCTGCAATGCTGGCGCTTGCGGAAACCGTTTGGCTGCAACTAGGCCCCACCATGCGCGCGCTCTATAGCCGTATGAAGAAGAATGACCCGCCCCATCATCACCGTTTGATTATAGCGGCTCTTAAGGCAGGGGACGAACCGGGTCTGCGTCTTGCTGTTCGTTCAGACGTTACGCACGGGCTTCGGCATCTGGCGACTTAAGCTGCCAGACCCTTGCTGCCGATTTTCAAAAACTTCTCGCGACGTTCCTGAACCAGCTTTTTGCCGTCAATCCCGTTTAGTTCACTCAGCATCCCTGCAATCGCATCGCGGACCGAAGAAATCGTAGTGTCAACGTCGCGATGTGCGCCACCCATGGGTTCAGGAATGGTTTTGTCAGCAACGCCAAGCGACGTCAAATCATCGGCTGTAAGCCGCAACGCTTCCGCAGCTTCGCGCATTTTTTCGGAATCCTTCCAAAGGATCGACGCGCACCCTTCGGGTGAGATTACTGAATAAACCGAATGCTCTAGCATCGCGACGCGGTTGGCTGTGGCAAAAGCCACCGCCCCGCCGGACCCACCTTCGCCAATGACGATACTGATCAAGGGCACACCGATTTGCAGGCATTTTTCCGTGCTTCGGGCAATCGCTTCGGACTGACCGCGTTCTTCTGCACCTTTGCCAGGATAGGCACCCGGAGTATCAACCAACGTGATAACTGGCAGCCCAAACTTGTCGGCCATTTCCAACAGACGGATCGCTTTGCGGTAACCTTCGGGGCGTGCCATTCCGAAATTTCGTTCAATACGGCTTTTGGTGTCGTCGCCTTTTTCGTGGCCGATCACAATCACAGGCTGGTCGTTAAACCGCGCCAGACCGCCCATAACTGCGTGGTCATCGGCAAAGTTCCGGTCACCAGCAAGGGGGGTGTATTCGGTGAACAAAGCCTCGACGTAATCTTTGCAATGCGGACGCTCTGGATGACGCGCGACTTGGCATTTCCGCCAAGGCGTCAGCTTGCTGTAAAGCTCAACAAGCAAGTCCGCCGCTTTTTTATCAAGCGCTGCGGCCTCAGCCTCGATGTCCATTTCCTCGTTCTGACGTGCCATTGCACGCAGTTCTTCCGCTTTGCCTTCAATTTCAGCCAGCGGCTTTTCAAAATCGAGGTAATTGGTCATGCCCGACTCCTGTTTTGGTTCAGTAATATATGACGATTAACAATGCGGATTGCAACGATAGCCACCTAAAAGAGCACCGGATAGAGCGTTGCGATCAGCGCCACCGCCATTGTGTAGTTGAATACCCTAAGACGCGTCTGATTGGTCAGGAACAACCGCAGTTTCTGGCCGAGAATGACCCATACTGTGATGGCAGGGAAGTTGACCAAGCCAAACACTATGGTGACCAGCAGTACCGACAAAAGTGATCTGTCCGGCGCATAAAGTGCAACTGCCGTCAAAGCCATCGACCAAGCTTTTGGATTGACCCACTGAAACAACGCCGCCTGCAAAAAAGTTATAGGAGACCCAACGCCACTTTCGCTTTTAGGTGCCGAGGCATTGGCGATCTTCCAAGCCAGCCAGCACAGATAAAGTGCACTAAAGATTTTCAGCGCTTCATAGCTATAGGGAACCAGATCAAACAGTCCGATCAGCCCGATGCCGACCAGAAACACCATTACCGTAAACCCGATGGCAACGCCCATCATGTGGGGCAGGGTACGGGCAAAACCAAAGTTTGCCCCCGACGCCAGTAGCATCAGATTGTTCGGTCCGGGTGTGATCGACGATACCAGCGCAAACACGCTGAGCGCGACAAGTATTTCAAAGCTCATACGGCTTTAGGCAGCCGCATCGGCTTGGCTTTTATATACGTATTTGCAATCGCAATACGGGCATTCGACCCAGCCATCAGTCAAAGGGATTTGCAGCCAAACGCGCGGGTGACCCAAAGCACCTTCGCCGCCGTCGCAAGCAATGCGATAGCTGTCTACGATCTTGGTTTCCGGTGCTTCGATTGTCATGGCTAATCCTTCGGAATAAAACTTGCCGATGCTTATGCGCGATCCAGCGAGACTGAGCAAGAGGCGATCAAACCAAAAGAAAAGCCGCCGATCCAGTCAGGACCGACGGCTTAAAATGTTCAAAACTGTTTGGCTTATGCCAATGCAGCTTTCGCTTTTTCAACGATTGCGTTGAACGCGTCTGGTTCGTGAACGGCCAGATCAGCCAGAACCTTACGGTCAACTTCAACACCAGCCATGTTCAGGCCGTTGATGAAACGTGAATAGGTCAGTGCTTCGTCGTGTGCGCGAACAGCAGCGTTGATACGCTGGATCCACAGAGCGCGGAAGTTGCGCTTACGGTTATGACGGTCACGGGTTGCATACTGGTTGGCCTTATCAACGGCCTGACGTGCAACTTTGAAAGTGCTTTTGCGACGGCCGTAATAGCCTTTCGCAGCTTTGATTACTTTTTTGTGACGTGCGTGGGTGA
>CAYZAY010000128.1:0-4740 GCA_964476515.1 uncultured Rhodobacterales bacterium | reverse complement strand
GAAATCGAACGGCTCATAGTAGTCGTCGATCTCTGGCAGGTCGGGGTTGGCGAAGATGTTTGCCAAGATCCGCCATTTGCCACCCTGTTTGGGTTGCAGTTTGCCAGATTTAGACCGTTCCCAGCCACCGTTCCAACGCGCCTGGTTTTCCCAGTCTGTTGGATAACCGGTGCCCGGTTTGGTTTCGACGTTGTTGAACCATGCGTATTCAACGCCGTCGCGTGTGGTCCAAACGTTCTTACATGTGACCGAGCACGTATGGCACCCAATACATTTGTCGAGGTTCAGCACCATGCCTATTTGCGCACGTACTTTCATTCTGCTGCCTCCTTCTTGGACGCTTCACGATCGAGCCAGTCGACCTTTTTCATTTTGCGGACGACGACGAATTCATCCCGGTTCGCACCAACGGTTCCGTAGTAGTTGAAGCCATAGGATTGATGGGCGTAGCCGCCGATCATGTGGGTCGGTTTTAGCGTGGCGCGGGTAACCGAGTTGTGGATACCGCCCCTGTTGCCGGTTTTTTCAGACCCCGGAGTGTTCACGATCTTTTCCTGAGCGTGGTACATAAAGGTCGTACCGTCCTTCATCCGTTGCGATACAACTGCACGAGCCGTCAAAGCACCGTTGACGTTGTAAAGCTCGACCCAGTCGTTATCGACGATGCCGACTTTTTTCGCATCATTCTCGGAAATCCAGATAACCGGACCGCCCCTGTTCAGCGTCAGCATCAGCAAGTTGTCGGAATAGGTCGAGTGGATACCCCATTTCTGGTGGGGTGTGATGAAGTTGAGGAACAAAGTGTCCCCGTCATCCGTCACATCTTCGGTGATGGTCTTCAGGTCAACCGGAGGCCGGTAGGACATAAAGCCTTCACCGAATGCCCGCATCCACAGGTGATCCTGATAAAGCTGCTGACGACCTGTCAGGGTGCGCCATGGGATCAGCTCGTGTACGTTAGTGTAACCAGCGTTGTAGCAGACCTTTTCGCTTTCGATGCCTGACCATGTCGGAGACGAGATGATCTTGCGTGGTTGCGCAGCGATGTCACGGAAGCGGATCTTTTCGTCTTCCTTAGGCAGCGCCAAGTGGGCGTGTTCGCGACCGGTTGCTTCGCCCAGTTTTTCCCAAGCTTTAACAGCAACTTCACCGTTGGTTTCCGGTGCAAGCATCAGAACCATTTCGCAGGCGTCGATGGCTGTTTCCAACTTGGCCAAACCTTTATTGATGCCTTCGTCCAGATGCACACCGTTGAGTTCGCGCAGGTGATGCACTTCCTCTTTGGCGTCGACATTGATGCCCTTGCCGCCATTGCCCAGTTTCTCGAGCAATGGACCAACAGCAGTGAACTTGTCGTAGATCTGCGAATAGTCACGTTCAACCGCGATATAGTTAGGTGCGGTTTTACCTGGGATCAGATCACATTCGCCTTTTTTCCAGTCCCTGACCTGATCCTGCGCGATTTCAGCAGGGGTGTCGTGAAGGATTGGGAGCGCGACAATATCGGTTTCTGTTCCCAGAATTTCCGGAGCAACTTCGCTGACCTTCTTGGCGATGGATTTGAAGATTTCCCAATCCGACTTGCTTTCGTATGCAGGATCAACTGCCGACTGAAGCGGGTGAATGAACGGGTGCATATCCGACGTGTTCATATCGTCTTTTTCGTACCAGCTCGCGGTTGGTAGAACGATGTCCGAATAAACCGCCGTGGTGCTCATCCGGAAGTCGATGGTCACCAGAAGGTCAAGCTTACCGCGTGGACCGTCTTCGTGCCATTTGGCTTCTTTCGGAAGCTGCGCACCTTCTTCGCCCAAGTCTTTGCCCATGACGCCGTGATCGGTGCCAAGCAAGTGCTTGAGGAAGTATTCGTGGCCCTTACCGGACGAACCCAACAGGTTCGAACGCCAGACAAACAGGTTACGTGGCCAGTTTGCCGGATCATCCGGATCTTCGCACGACATTTCAAGCTCGCCTGATTTCAGCTGTTCAGCGACGAATGCAGGGATATCCTTGCCCGCTGCTTTAGCCTGTTTTGAGACCTCAAGCGGGTTGGTTTTCAGTTGAGGTGCCGATGGTAGCCACCCCATCCGCTCAGCGCGAATGTTGTAGTCGATCATGCTGACGTCCCAGTCACCTTCTGGTGCTGTGGGCGAGATGATCTCGTTCGCTGTCAGGGTCTCGTAACGCCACTGGTCGGTGTGGGCATACCACGCCGAGGTCGAGTTCATGTGACGAGGAGGACGGTTCCAGTCGAGCGCAAATGCAAGAGGCAACCAGCCGGTCTGTGGACGCAATTTTTCTTGACCGACATAGTGAGCCCAGCCGCCACCCGACTGGCCGACACAACCGCACATCACCAGCATGTTGATGACACCGCGGTAGTTCATATCCATGTGATACCAGTGGTTCATCGCAGCACCGATGATAATCATCGACTTACCATTGGTCTTTTCAGCGTTGTCCGCGAACTCGCGAGCGACATGGATGATCTTATCAGCGGAAACACCGGTGATTTTCTCAGCCCAAGCAGGTGTGCCCGGAACGTCTTCGTTAAAGTCGGACGCAACCCAGTCACCACCCAATCCACGGTCGAGACCATAGTTCGCGCAGAACAGATCAAATACGGTCGCTACAGCCACTTCGCCGTCAGCAGTTTTAACCCGTTTGACTGGAACGTTCTTCGTCAGAACATTCGGGCGTTTGTCGCCTGTGCCAAAGTGCTCGGTGGCATCTGCACCGAAGTATGGGAAGTCAACGCCAACAACGTCGTCCTGATCTGTATCCAGAACAAAGGACATCGCAAGATCGGTGTCATTGCCGTCAGCTTTGGATTCAAGGTTCCATTCGCCGTCTTCACCCCAGCGGTAACCCACTGAACCATTCGGTGAAACCAATCCGTTCGAGCCACGGTCCCAAGATACTGTCTTCCATTCGGGGTTATTTTCTTCACCCAGTTTGCCGTCCAGATCGTCCGCACGCAGGAAGCGGCCCGGAACAAGTTGACCGTCTTTTTCATCCAGACGCACCAGCATCGGGAAGTCCGAGTACTTGCGGCAATAATCGGTGAAGTATTCCGACTGACGATCAAGGTGGAACTCGCGCAGGATAACGTGGCCGAATGCCATCGCCAGCGCGGCGTCAGTACCTTGTTTCGCGTTCAGCCAGACATCGCCGAATTTCGCGGCTTCTGAATAGTCAGGACAGATAACGGCCGACTTGGTGCCGCTATAGCGCGCCTCGGTGTAGAAGTGCGCATCAGGTGTACGGGTTTGTGGAACGTTCGAGCCCCAAAGCAGCAGGTAGCCTGCGTTGTACCAGTCGGCACTTTCAGGAACGTCGGTCTGCTCACCCCAAGTCATTGGCGAAGCTGGTGGAAGGTCGCAATACCAATCGTAGAACGACATGCAAACGCCGCCCAGCAGCGACAGGTAACGTGAACCCGCAGCATAAGATACCATCGACATCGCAGGGATCGGCGAGAAGCCAAAGACGCGGTCGGGACCATAGGTTTTTGCAGTGTAAGCGTTCGCTGCTGCAGTAATTTCGGTTGCTTCGTCCCAAGTCGCGCGGACAAATCCACCTTTACCGCGTGTCTCAACGTAGCCGTTGCGTAGGATCGGATCGTCTTGCAGCGTTGTCCATGCCTCGATCGGGGACATCGTTTCGCGCATTTTGCGCCAGACCTTCATCAGACGACCGCGGACCAGAGGGTTCTTCACGCGGTTTGCCGAATAGAGATACCAGCTATAGGACGCGCCACGGGCACAGCCACGTGGTTCGTGGTTAGGTAGATCGGGACGGGTGCGGGGGTAATCGGTCTGCTGGGTTTCCCAGGTGACGATTCCGGATTTCACATAGATCTTCCATGAACAGGATCCGGTGCAGTTAACGCCGTGTGTCGAGCGGACCACTTTGTCGTGGCGCCAGCGGTTGCGGTAAGTGTCTTCCCAGTCGCGATTTTCGCGTGTGACCTGTCCGTGGCTATTTGAGAACTGTTCTAGTTCTTTTGACTGGAGGAAGTTCAATCTGTCGAGCAGATGGCTCATCTCAATTCTCCGTGGAATGTTAGTTATCCGCCCCACCTTAAATGTGTGGGGCAGATAGTTATTTGATGTAGATTAAGGGTTCTTCACATAAGCGCCGGGACGCAGGTAGAACCACCAGTTGATCACGATGCAGACCGCATAGAAGATCGCGAAGCCGTAGAGGGCGTACTCAGGGTGGCCAGCACCCAGCTGTTCGCCGAAGACTTTCGGGATGATGAATGCGCCGTAAGCGGCAACTGCTGCGGTCCAACCCAGTGCAGGGCCAGCCTGCTCTTTGTTGAATACAACGGCGATGGTGCGGAAAGTCGAACCGTTACCGATACCTGTTGCAGCAAAGAGGATCAGGAAGAGACCAAGGAACGGGTAGAAGTACTGTTCTGGTGTCGCCGACTGATACGCCTGTTGAATGAAGTACGCGACGCCAAGTGCCGAAGCTACCATCACAACCGAGATAATCTGGGTCACTTTCGCACCACCGGCTTTGTCAGCCCACATACCGCCGAGTGGTCGGATCAGCGCGCCGATAAATGGCCCCATCCAGGCGAACATCAGTGCTGATGGGCCGTTTGCGTTGACCAGGTCGTGGGTCATCATGCCGTCAACTTCGACGTGGCTGAAGCCAAACACAACTTTGATGGTCAGCGCCAGAGCGGCCGAGTAACCGATGAACGAACCAAAGGTCATTGTGTAGATC
>CAYZAY010000127.1:0-4876 GCA_964476515.1 uncultured Rhodobacterales bacterium | reverse complement strand
TTGTTGGACTACATCGCCCGTCGCGAAAGGGAAATCCCCGCAGCAGACGCGCTTAATCAGGAGTTCTAAGCTGTGAATATCACCCAGCTGACAGTTTGGCGGCATGAGCTAGAGCTTAAAGAGCCCTATTCATATGCTGGCACAACGCTGACCGCGATCCCGACAGTGATCGTCCGGTTGCGCACAGATAACGGCCTTGAGGGGTGGGGTGAAACCTGTCCACTGGGGGCGACCTATCAACCGGCTCATGCGGATGGGGCTATTGCCGCGATCAAAGAAATGGGGTCGGTGGTTTTAGGTGGCAGTGCATTGCCCAGACCGTTGGGCGTGCGCATGGATGGGGCGTTGAACGGGCATGCGTATGCCAAAGCCGCCTTGGACATCGCCGCGTGGGACATTCTGGGGAAATCGACCGGGTTGCCCCTGAACCAACTGCTTGGCGGCGCTTTGTCCGATCCGGTCCCAAGCTACTACGCGATTGCCCCGATGTCGCCCGACGAAGCGGTTCGTATCGCCAAAGATCGGGTTTCTGAGGGCTACCGAGATCTCCAACTAAAAATCGGCAGCGGGGATCTGGATCGAGACTGCGAAACGATCCGACAGGTTTACAAAGCCGTTCCCAAGTCAATCAACATCGCCGCAGACGCCAACCGTGCCTTGCTGATGGAAGAGGCGATCCACGCATCACGTATGTTGGCGGGTTTGTCGATTGCGCTGGAACAACCCTGTTCAACAGCGGAAGAAATGCGCGCTCTGAAGGGGCGTCTGCATCATCCGCTTTATTGGGATGAAAGCACGACCTCGCCCGCTGTTGTGATGGACGCGCTGGGGCAGGGGTTTTGTGACGGTCTGGGTATGAAGCTGACCCGTGTCGGCGGGATAACACCCATGCTCGGGGTGCGGGATATGGCCGTGGCGCGCGGCGTAAAGCTGTCGGTCGATGACAGTTGGGGTGGCGACATCATCGCGGCGGCCTGTGTGCATGTGGGCGCAACCGTGCCGCCAAAACTGTTCCGAGGCACGTGGGTTTGTCGCCCGTATCTGGCGGGCGGATATGACCCTGGCGGCGGGATTGTGGTTAAGGACGGCCACATTGACTTGCCCGAAAAACCGGGGCTGGGGATTGAACCCGATCCTGCTCTGTTTGGAAAACCTATTATGGAAATGGATAGCTAAGATGCGAATGGAAGGTCGAAAGGCGCTTGTCACAGGGGCGAACGGCGGGATCGGGAAAGCCATCGTTGCGCGGTTGCGGGCCGAGGGTGCGACAGTCCTAACGACGGATCGTGACGGGGCCGATATCAATGGTGACCTTTTGGACGGCGCGTTTTGCGACGGGCTGCCTGCGCTGGCGGCGGACCAAATGGGCGGCCTCGATATCCTGATCAACAACGCGGGCATCATCACCCGTGGCCAGATCACTGAAGCGAGCGACGAAGACCTTCGCCGTTCATTGGGTATCAACGTTGAAGCGCCGTTCCGGCTTTGCCGCGCGGCGATCCCGATCATGGCGGATGCTGGGGGTGGGGCGATTGTGAACACGTCAAGCTGTTGGGGCGTCCACCCCGGCCCGAACCATCCGGTCTACATCATGTCCAAAGCGGCGATCGCGTCGCTGACCCAATGTCTGGGCCGCGATCATGCGCATCAAAACATCCGCGTGAATGCCGTTTGCCCGAACGAAGTGAACACTCCGATGATCCGCACAGGTTTCGAGATCCGTGGGCTGGACGCGGATAAGGCAATCGACGAACTCAACGCCTCGGTCCCGCTCGGGCGGATCGCTGAGCCTGAAGATATCGCAGATGTCGTTGCATTCCTCGCCTCGGATGACGCACGTTATATGTGTGGCGCATTGGTTGAAGTGAACGGAGGCAAGCCGGTCGGATGAGGTTTAAAGGTAAAACGGTCCTGATCACTGGCGCGTCCTCGGGGATCGGAGAAGCCACTGCGCGGCGGTTTTTGAGCGAAGGCGCACAGGTGTTCACCGCGCAACGCCGCCCCCTTGAGGGCACTATCCATATCGCTGCGGATCTGATGGACGAAACGGCCTGTGCAACTGTCGTGCCAAAGGTCATCCGGCAATCTGGTCAACTGGATGTGCTGATCAACAACGCAGGCCTGATGCGCGAAGGCACGGTTGAAGAAAGCTCGGTCGAAGACTGGCAGGCGTCTTTGCATCTTAACCTGACCGTGCCATTTCTACTGACCAAAGCGGCGATGCCCTATCTGAAGGTCGGCGGCGGGGCCATCGTCAACACAGGCTCTATCGAAGGCATCGGATCAAACCCCCGCCACCCTGCCTATTGCGCAGCCAAAGCTGGGTTGCATGGTCTGACACGGGCGGTTGCAATTGACCACGGGCCGGACGGGGTGCGCTGCAACGCTGTGGCCCCGGGGTGGATTGATACGCCCCTGAACATTGATTTCATCGAGTCACTGGATGACCCAACCGCGTTTCGCGACAAGATCGGTGGCATCCACCCCGCTGGTCGCACAGGATCCCCAGACGAAGTTGCATCACTGATTTGCTGGCTGGCTTCGGACGAGGCAGCCTTTGTGACGGGGCAGGTGTGGACAATTGATGGCGGTAGGACCTCAAAGCTAAGCTTGCCCTGACGGGCGGCGAAAAGGGGGCTAGCTGCCCCCTTTCAATTTCCATCAAGACATCCCATCGAGGCCATAGCCCATATTTTATTGGCGCATATCCATTGATTTAACACCACAAGATGCCATAGTGACCAAGGTGATTGGCTACGAATGGTATACTTATGGCGCTTCGATATAAAGACCTACAAGCAATTTCCGACAGCCAAGTCGAAGGATGGACACCAGATGGCACGCCTTGCTTGTACACCTTCGCGCGGTCCACAGGAAGACTTTCGTGGATTGCCCGAGTTGTAGCCGGTGGAAAACGGACAAACTTCACAATTGGGGCTTGGCCAGATGTGAAGGCGGATACCGCAAGAGCGGCTGCGGGAGCGATACGAGGTTTGGCGAAAGCAGGCCACGGCGCGCAAGCCATTCGCAACGGCCTTGCGCTAACGATTGAGCCAATAGCACTTGCTCAGATCGTGAACGGTGAACGCGTCTCTGACACTAGCCCAACACCAACGTTCAGCGAAGTGGCGACCAAGTGGTTTAACGGTATCTCGAACGATGACTACAGACGGCAAGTGTATCAACAGTTGCGCGATTACGCCCTCCCTGCTCTCGGAGAGCGCCCGGTGAATGCACTTCGACGGGCCGAGATCGTGGATGCAATCACGCCCGTATGGCTGGGCAAACAAACCGTAGGTATACGCCTGCGGGGCCATATTGAACGCATTCTAGACTACGCTGTGGATAGAGAGTGGTGTGAGTTCAATGTTTGCCCACCTGTTCGCAGCATGCCGCCCAAGACCCGCACAATTAAGCACCACGTTTCCCTTGAACCTGAACGCGCTCGGGAGTTTTGGCAATGGCTACAATCGGCAGACATGAACCCAATCACCAGGGCCGCGATTGCACTCGTCTTGCTGAGTGGTAAGCGCACTGGAGAAGTTCGCCTCATGAAGTGGCGCCACCTCGACTTCGAGCGCCTAATCTGGACGACGCCAGCGGACGAGATGAAGATGCGAAAAGCGCACCGCCAACCGATCTCCTCGCACCTGAACGCGGTGTTTGAGGGGCTGAGAATGTTTAACGATCGGTACGAATATGTCCTCGGCCAAGCCCCTCTTAGCCAGACACGCATGATCTATGCGATCAAGGAGTTTGAGCCAGACCTCACCATTCACGGCCTCAGGGCCACACTGGGTAGCTGGATGAGCGAGCAAGGCGTTCGTAAGCCTGTCGCCGATCATATGCTGGCGCATCAGCCGAAAGCGCTGGACGCAGCCTATCAGCGAAGCGATCTTCTCGAGGAGAGACGCGATGTGCTGGAAAAGTGGGGGGGCTATGTCACGGGGTAAAACCGAGAGCCTTTTTTACGGATCAGAATTCGACATGCTGTTTGATCGCTGGTCTCGAAGTAAGGACGACGAAACCCTAGCTCAAATGGTCGAGCTGTCGCCTCCTGGGGGACAAGCTAAGCTTGGTAAAGCTATTGCTCAGAAGTTACGGGCGAAGCGTCCCGACCAGAAGGCCGCCAAAGATGTAGAATGGCGAGAAATCGACCGCCTCTATAGATGGCTAGTAGTGGAAAACGGGTCGACCGAAGATGATGCTTATCAACAAATCAGGTTGATCTACTTCGCTGACCGCGGCGAGGAGCGCTATGATATCAAGACGATTGAGCGCCAACACAGGCGATGGGCGAGCAAAACGAGGGAGTAGGGACAAAATTTCTGCAATTCTGTCAGGCTCGCCCTAGCCAAGAAGTGATTAGTGAAAAGGACATGCCACCAAACCCATAGGAGGTAAGCATGTCCAAAGTCCGTTTGATCCGTCTTGCAGAGGTTCTGAGCAGAACCGGATACACCCGTTCCAGCTGGTACCGCGAAATGGAAACTGACACCGAGTGTCCACGCCCGATAAAACTGGGTAAGCGCTGCATCGGCTTTGTTGAAGCCGACATTGATGCTTACATCTCAATCCTGATTGAACGCTCACGGGGGTAAAGGAACCCCGGAGCTATCCAAGTGCCGCATGACGGCGCATATCTCACGGCTCACGATTCCGGGTCTGCAAACTCAAGGCATCAAGGGCCAATCGAGTTTGCTCTCGGCCTGGTGTGTCCAACGCCTTACCGGCCAAATCCGGTGGCCACGAAGACTTTGCATTGGGACGGCTGCGCCTGGCATATTAAAGACTTCGACAGCTCAATGCTGTTCGATCTTCAAACATTCAGGGCAAATACACTCTGGGATTTCTACCAATTACTTCTCTTAAGAGC
>CAYZAY010000126.1:0-4977 GCA_964476515.1 uncultured Rhodobacterales bacterium | reverse complement strand
AAAACTCGTTCAAAACGGGGTGGTGTAGAAGGTCCTTTGACGCTGTGTCGATTTCGTCCACCGGTTCAAGAAGAATACGCGCATCGCACCCGAAAAAGGTTGCTATTCTGTGAAGGATATTAGGGCGATTGAATCGTGACTGCGTGCAAGCTTCCTAAGATTGGCCCCGAAGACCTTTCTCAGTTCAGACGGACTGGCCTTCTTTTTTATGGTCCCCGTTTTGGTCACGTTGTCTCCCATGGATTTCCCGATAAGCCCATTTAATCATTGCAAAAATGGGTTCCTCGCTCACAGTGACGCCAATCGGCATCACTCATGGCGCTAGTTAGCTACAGCATTCCCTTATAAAGACACAAATTCAATAGATAAGACACGATCCTCACAATTTTCAAAATTGTGTGGCTAGGACATCATTTACCTGTCTTAACTAGGGGGACATTTAAAATGATGGGTGTAGTTCTGTGGAGCGATCAGCAAGTAGGTAAAGCGGTAATCTGGTGTGAAGATCAGGGGAAGCCAGCTTATGTCACTGGCGAGCAAGCAGAAAGCTATTCTGATCTCGAATTGCAGGCGGGTGACTTGGTCAGCTTTAGCCTGAGGATGCAAAGCCGACTTCGGTTTGCAGAAAACTTAACTGTTGTCGAAGAAAACGGTTATCAGGGCCTGGAAGAAACCCTAAAAGGTGATGCTAATCCGCGACCAGCCACCAATGAGCCGGTCGTGGATCGCGGTGCCGAGATTATTCCTTTCCGCGCGAAAGCGCCGCAACGCCCGTGCGTGCAACCTCTTGTAGCCCAAGTGGGCGCATAAGTTCGGCGAAAGCGTCGATCTTATCCGGAGTGCCGGTAAGTTCAAAAACAAAGCTTTCCAAAGTGCTGTCAACAACGCTTGCACGGAAGATATCAGCCAATCGCAGGGCTTCGACACGTTTTTCGCCAGTACCAGAAACTTTGATCAGGGCCAGTTCACGTTCAACAGATGCCCCTTCAACGGTCAGGTCGTGAACCCCGTGAACAGGTACGATGCGCGTTAGCTGGGCTTTGATCTGTTCGATGACCTGCGGAGTTCCTGTCGTCACAACTGTAATGCGTGACATGTGTCCGGTGTGATCCACTTCTGCCACTGTCAGACTGTCGATATTGTATCCACGGCCCGAGAACAGCCCGATGACACGCGCCAATACGCCAGGTTCGTTTTCAACTATGACGGCCAATGTGTGGCTTTCATGCGTATCCGAGAAGTTCGGACGCAAGTTGTAAGCTGAATGGCTCGTGGACCCTTTTTTGATCTTAAGAGGAGACATGATGTTCTTCTTTTCCGCAAAATTCTACGTAATGCCGGGGGCAGATACCCCCGGATAATGGTGTTTAAACCAGGACAGAGCCTTTGGCGTCGATCGCGCCTTTGGTTGAGGCATCGCCCAGCAGCATTTCGTTATGTGCTTTGCCGCTTGGGATCATCGGGAAGCAGTTTTCGTGCTTTTCGACCAGACAATCGAACAAAACCGGTCCGTCGTGATTGATCATCTCTAGGATAGCATCGTCCAAATCGGCTTCGTTATCGCAGATAATACCTTTGGCGCCAAACGCCTCGGCGAGCTTAACGAAATCAGGCAGCGCTTCTGACCACGAATGGGAATAGCGTTCGCCATGCAGTAGTTCCTGCCACTGCCGGACCATGCCCAGACGTTCGTTGTTCAGGATGAACTGCTTAACAGGCAAGCGGTACTGAACCGTGGTGCCGAGTTCTTGCATGTTCATCAACCACGATGCTTCGCCCGCAACGTTGATGACCAGCGATTCAGGGTGGGCCAGTTGAACACCGATTGACGCTGGGAAACCGTAACCCATGGTTCCAAGACCACCGGACGTCATAAAGCGGTGCGGATCTTCAAAGTTAAGATACTGGGCGGCCCACATCTGGTGCTGACCAACTTCGGTGGTGATGAAGCGGTCGTGATCTTTGGTCAAAGCCTCCAGACGGGCTAGGGCGTGTTGAGGGCGGATACTGTTGGTCGAAGGTTTGTACGCTAGGCAATCAACTTTTTGCCATTCCCTGATCTGTCTCCACCATTTCACCACACCCTCGGCCTTGGTTTTGCGTCCACGGGCTTTCCAGACCTTCAGCATATCTTCGAGAACATGGGCAACGTCGCCAACGATCGGGATATCTACGCGGATAACTTTGTTGATCGACGATGGATCAATATCGATATGCGCTTTCTTCGAATCCGGGCTAAACGCGTCGATGCGACCCGTGATGCGGTCATCGAAACGAGCGCCGATGTTGATCATCAGGTCGCAGTCATGCATCGCCATGTTGGCTTCATACAGACCGTGCATACCAAGCATACCGATCCATTTGCTTCCCGAGGCCGGATAGGCACCAAGACCCATCAAAGTTGATGTGATTGGAAAGCCGGTTGCTTCAACCAGCTCTCGCAGCAACATGCTTGCTGCAGCGCCCGAATTGATAACACCGCCACCGGTATAAAAGACAGGTCTTTCGGCATTTTCCATTGCCTCGACCAATTCCTGAATCGTCGCCATGTCGCCTTTGACTTGGGGTTGATAGTGGCTGCGTGCAGGGGCAGGGGTGGTGTAATCGTCAGTCGCGAACTGAACGTCCTTTGGAATGTCGATTAACACCGGCCCCGGACGGCCAGAGGTTGCGACATGGAAGGCTTCATGAATCGTAGAAGACAGGTTCGAAGTCTCTTTCACCAACCAATTGTGCTTTGTACATGGGCGCGTGATGCCAACGGTGTCAGCTTCTTGGAAAGCGTCAGACCCAATCATGAAGGTCGGAACCTGCCCGGTCAAAACAACAATCGGAATGGAATCGAGTAGAGCATCTGTAAGACCAGTCACAGCGTTGGTTGCACCCGGACCGGACGTTACCAGCGCAACGCCGGGCTTTCCGGTTGAACGGGCATAGCCTTCGGCGGCGTGAACCGCGCCTTGTTCGTGGCGAACTAGGATGTGACGAATGTCATTTTGAAGGAATATTTCGTCATATATCGGTAGGACCGCGCCCCCGGGATATCCGAATACGACGTCCACGCCCTGATCCTTCAAGGCCTGTACTACCATTTTCGCTCCGGTCATTTGACGTGTCATTAGTCTCTCCAATTTATGACACCCTGCATAAGCAGAATCTGTTTCGTTCTCAGCGTTAAAAAAAAGCCCCCGGTTTGATCGGGGGCGCATGGGGTTCCGTTTGGGTTACCGTTACCGGCCCATGCGCCATTTTTCCAGAATGACCACTAGATCAGTCATTTAGCTTCCTTTCGCTGCTGCGCGGCACATTATGATCGCTAAATGGGGTCGTCAACAGGGATATCGCAGGAAATGTGTCGTAACAGCCATGAATTTTGTACTTTTCTTTCATAATGGCCGTCATTATTGGAATAATGGCAAATTGCGCCGTCGTTTTTGGACGATTTGAAACCGACATACAGGTCTCAAACGGAAAAGACGGGTTACGGAATCGCGGATTGACTGAATGCATCTAACAAAAGGGCCAACGATCGATGCATATCAGTTCACTTATCGACATGGGACGATACCCATTGGATTGCCCAAATAGTCCTTCTTACAATCGGATGATTGAAGACGTTCGTGCGCAACTGGAAAAAGACGGGTGTGCAGTATTGAAAGGGTTCATTCACGAAGAGGGTGTAAAAGTTCTTGCACAGGAAGCTGACCAGGTCGCAGACAAGGCCCATCGTTCCTTTAGTCGAACCAATCCCTATTTTACGCAAGATGATCCATCGCTGCCTGTGGCGCACCCCATTCGCCGGTTTTACGACCGATCCAACGGGTTTATCCCCGCGGACAATTTTGGAAAGAAAAGCCCTCTGCGATCTATCTACGAATGGGCGGATTTCATGCCCTTTGTCCGTGAAGCACTAGAAGAGCCTGAAGAACGATTTTATCGGTATGATGATCCACTGGCTGATGTCATCATAAATATGGTCGAAGAAGGTCAGGGGTTCCCATGGCACTACGTCACCAACAATTTTACCGTTACATTGGCGATCCAAAACGCGGAAACAGGCGGGGAATTTGAATACGTTCCCAATCTGCGCACGCAAAATGACGAATGTTTTTCTGACGTTGAAACAGTCTTGTCGGGCGAAAGCAATCGGGTCGTTCAGTTGGCGTTAGAACCCGGTGACTTGCAGATTTTCAAAGGTCGTTATTCGCTTCACAAAGTGAACCCAGTCTATGGCGATACACGCCGATATGTTGGAATTTTTTCATTTGTCGAGCGCCCGGGGATGTGTGGCGGTGTTGAGCGTACCAAACAGCTTTATGGCCGGGTTCTACCCCACCACTATGAACGCGAAGGCAACCGGGACGATCAACTGATCGATTAAATCCTTACGCCAGTTCCCTGTAAAACGCCGTGCTCCATCGCATAGCGGGTTAGTCCGGCAGTGGACGAAATCCCAAGCTTGCGTTTGATGTTCCGGCGATGGGTTTCAACCGTTCGGACAGAAATATCCAAAACGATAGCCACTTCCTTGTTCGACTTTCCCTGAGCAAGCTGCAGCAGAATGTTTTGCTCTCGGTTTGTCAGGGGTTCTCTTTCGTCATCTTCAGCTGACGGTGCGATTGCGCCCTTCGCGCCCGAGCATAGATAACGTTGACCTTGTGCGACTGTGTCTACGGCAAGCTTGATTTCTTCAGTGGGCACATCCTTTAGAATATACCCCATCGCACCGTGGTTCAAAGCCGAAGAGATGTACTCAGGCGTATCGTGCATCGAAAGGATCAGAATCCGCGAATTGGGGCTTTGTTCAAGGATCATTTCCGTCGCCGCAAGCCCGTTCACTTTCGGCATGTTCAAATCCATCAGGATCACATCGGGCCGAAGTTCGGTTGCCATGTTCACGGCCTGCTCGCCGTCGCTAAGGGTGGCAAGAACCTCAATATCGTCGAAGCCTTCTAGAAGTGCTTCGATACCTTCGGC
>CAYZAY010000125.1:4143-5282 GCA_964476515.1 uncultured Rhodobacterales bacterium | reverse complement strand
CTCTCTTATCAAATTAACCTATTTGGACCCATAAGCGCTGATCCCGGACACTTCAGGCCTCAAATGTTCCTGTTGTCCAAATTTGGGAACTCGGCGATCAAGAACCGATTGATATGGCCGCGGGGTTTGATCATTACGCAGCCGGCGCAAAGGCAGCGCTTCACCTAATCGAACAAGGGCGGGAGTCCCTTGTCTACCTGTCCGGCAGAATTTACGAGGACTTTCGAGCAGCCAAGCGCGCCCTGGGATTTACCGAGACAGCAAGTAAGCACGGCATACCTGTTCGCCATCTGAATAGTCCGGCTGAAGCAACGGCAACAAGCGGCAGCCAGTTGGTTGCTGAACTTTTCGACGACATAGCAGACCCTCAGAACATAGGTATCGGATGTTCAAATGACTGGGTAGCGCTTGGAGCGATTTTTGAACTTCAGCGTCGGAAAGTGGAAATACCGAAGCAAGCCGCGATAATCGGGTTTGGCGATCTTTCCTTTGCGGCGGCCTGCAATCCGCCCCTGTCCACTATTAAGCCTCATGGTGACCGAATTGGGACCGAAGCTGCTGCACTGATCGCAGCCAGGCTTGCAGGTGGAAAAATCGAAAATCCAATCATAAACACCGGTTTTCAAGAGATCCGCAGGAAAAGTACTTAGTCCCCGCAGAAGCGTTGCACGCCTTAACCTTTAGGTCAAAGCGTACAAGAATTTGTTTAAGCTTTAACAGCTTCCATGAAGCGGTGCTTGATAATGACTGGATCCATTGTGATCACTGGCATTTTGGCGTTTCCGCTGTCGCATTTAACGACCATCACCGTACCGACCTGAGACTCAATCGCTTTTTGAAGCGCGGCACCTGTATCTACATCCTGCACTTCAACAACGTTGTCACAGCCAGCGGCGCGAGCCATCGCGGCAAGATCGGTTTTCTTGCCTGTATATGTCGGCTGATCGCCCGTCGAACCATACGAACCATTGTCGATGATCATCAGGATGTAATTGGACGGCATGTTATTCCCGATCGTGGGTAGCGTGCCCAAGTTGGTCAGAACAGAACCGTCTCCATCGATTGAGATAACGGTTTTTGGCTGCGCCAAAGCAAGGCCAAGACCAGTGCCGCTGTATTGTCTATTTATTGAGCCATCA
>CAYZAY010000125.1:0-4133 GCA_964476515.1 uncultured Rhodobacterales bacterium | reverse complement strand
AAGCAAGGCCAAGACCAATAGAGGAAGCAAGCCCCATGGTGCCGAGCATGTAGAAGTTTGTCGGCTGATCGTCGATGGCATGCAGTTCCTGGCTTGGGATGCCGATATTGCAGACCACCAACTCATCGCGAAGGATAGGTGCGATTTCTTTAAGAATTTCTGAACGGATCATTGGTCTCCATAGCCTCCCCAGAAGTTAGCATCGGTCAAGATTGCGACAGGCTTATTGCTCATGAAGGTATACTTCAGAATGTTGTCGAACTCTTCCACGTCCTTCTGCCAATGGAAATGGTAGGTTGGAATGTTCAACTGTGCCAAAAGGGCCTTAGTGTGCACTGCCATTTCAACTTGGCAGGCAACAGGCTCACGCAGTTCTCCACGATAAGAGATAATCATCGGAAGTGGCATCCGATAAAACTGAGTGAGGGTAGCAAGAGTGTTAATTGTAACGCCAATTGCGGTGTTCTGCATGATTATCGCTGGGCGCTTCCCACCCATAAATGACCCAGCACAAAGGCCCATTCCCTCATCTTCCTTGTTTGAAGGAATGTGGAAGATATCGTCGCGATTTTCGATTTCATCAATCACTCCGGCCAACTGTTTACAGGGCACGGTCGTGACAAATGAAACGTCATTTGCGACAAGATCGTCTGCGATCTTCTTGTCGATGTTCATTTAGCTTTACCTTTCATTCTGTGTGAACGGGGTTAATAAATTTTCGCTGTTAGCGATCAGGATTGGAGTGCAGATACGACGTTGCGAACTGTCACGGCACTCACACGGATATTTCCTTCACCAGTCACGCCTGAAATATGAGGCGTTAGGATCAGGTTCGGTACGTTTTGAAAACAAGCGCCCTCTTGGGCTGGCAGAGGCTCTGATTCAAATACGTCGAGTGCTGCCCCGCCAAGCTGACCTGACTTCAGCGCCTCGGCGACCGCAGGCTCGTCAACAACGCCGCCACGTGATGTGTTTACCAAGATTGCCCCTGGCTTCATTTTATCAAGAGTGGAACCATCTATGAGGCCGCGCGTTTGGGGCGTTAGCGGAACATGCAGGCTTAAGACATCCGAGCTGGCAATCAGATCTTCTGCGCTACATGAGATGACCTCGTTCCACGCTGGGTGATCTTTTGGCAAGAAGGGATCAAACGCTGCGACTTCCATTCCAAGCGCCTTGGCCCTCGGTAGAATTGTTTGGGCAATCACACCAAAACCATAAAGTCCAAGACGACGGCCATAAACCTCTCCGCCGCTGGCCAGATTATTTCGCGGCCATTCGCCCGAGGCAACGTTGCTAGTCGAGGTGAATGCACCACGGACCAAGCTCATTGCAGCACAAATGACGTATTCTGCGACCGAAATCGCATTGGCGCCAGTAGCGGGATGCACAGCGATACCCCGAGACTTGCAAGCATCCAGATCGATATTGTCGAGACCTACACCCAGGCGTCCGACCACTTTGAGTTCGGGCGCTCTTTCCAAGAGTTCTTGATCAACCTGCGTCTTATTGCGAACGATGATCCCATCGATGCTTGGAACGAGCTCCAAGAGTCGCGCGCGGTCAGCGCCGAGACCCGGCTCGTAAACGACATCTGCGATGCCTTCAAAGCCATTTAGGGCAGCTTCATCCATGAATTCGGTGGCTAGAACTTTCACAATCTTTGCCTCAGCGTTGATTACATTTTTGCATCTTGTATATCTATTCTTATATAAGAGTAAAGATACAATATTGCGACTGCCTTCGCCGGCAGATACGGTGCCTAAGGAGGTATCGACTTGAATAAACCGCTTTATCAGTCTGCGTATGACTCGCTTTTAAAACTCATTGCTGAAGGTGAGTTTCCACCGGGCTCAGCCCTTCCTAATGAGTTTGAAATTGGAAGTCGCTTGAACGTTAGTCAGGGAACAGCACGCAAAGCACTGATAATGCTGGAACAAAAAGGTGTTGTGCAGCGTAGACAGGGCAAAGGAACCTTCGTAACGCTTAGAACGCCTGAAGATTCACTCTTCAACTTTTACCCGCTGCGCGATGCTGAAAACCAACAAATCATCCCTCAACTGGAAAGTGAAACTGTTAGCAGACGTAAAGCGACCCGAGTTGAACGAGAAACGCTTTACGGCAATCCGGCCGAAGTTTTTTCCGTTGCCCGTTATCGAACCCATCTTGGACAACCTCTAACGATTGAGGAAAGCGTTTTGCCGACTGACCTGTTCCCGGGCCTGATGGAGAGAGTTCCATTGCCTAATGCTATGTATGTGCTTTTTCAGCATGCATATGGCTGCGTGATAATTTCGGCAGAAGAGAAGCTTTGGGCCGAAATATTAGGGCCTGAACGGGCCGCCCCTCACAACCTTGACCCGCAAAAACCTGTTGTCATCGGGCGGCGTGAAAGCATCGATCTTCTTGATCGTACTGTGGAAATACGAACCAACATCTATTTTTCGGATACCGCCCGTTACTCCGCAACCCTTAAATAGTGGATAGTGGTTTTACCCAAGTCGATCCGTGAAGTTCGGCACAACAAATTTGTCTTCGAAAGGATCGACGAACATGTTCCGCTGGGGAGTACTATCAAACTCGAAAATTGCCCGTGAGCAGGTAATTCCCGCAATTGCCTCTGCGTCGAACAGTACGCTCTCAGCGGTCGCGAGCCGAAGCATAGAAAGTGCACAATCGCTCGCTGCTCATTTTTCGGCGGACCACGCGTATGGGATTTACGAAGCGTTGTTGGACAGTGACACGGTAGATGGCGTTTATATCCCTCTTCCCACTTCCCAACATATTGATTGGTGCCTGAAAGCTGCCGCTGCTGGAAAACACGTTCTGTGCGAAAAACCGATTTCGATGGAAGCTGGTGAGGTCGATCAGCTGATCGAGGCCGAACGTCGCTACGGAGTAAAGATATCCGAGGCTTTCATGGTCTATTACCACCCTCAATGGAAGAAAGTCCGCGAGCTCATCTCATCGGGACAAATAGGCCAACTACGAAGAATAGAAGGGGCGTTTTGCTACCACAATCTAGACCCGAAAAACATGCGCAACCAAATGGAGTTGGGCGGTGGGGCTCTACGTGATGTGGGAGTATATCCAACCGTCACTGCAAGAATGGCAACTGGGATGGAGCCACAAAGAGTAAGGGCCGACATTTCCCGATCGGCTGAATTCGGGACGGACACTTATTCTAGTGTTGTTGCCGATTTCGGAGATTTCGAACTCTCGTTTTACTGTTCAACCCAACTGGACCTTCGCCAATCAATGGTATTCCACGGAAATCGAGGGTGGATAGAATTGAGCGCTCCATTCAATGCACGAGACTACGACTTCGCAGAAGTAACGCTAAATTCGGGGGCCAGAACCGAAAAACACACTTTTAGATTTTCGGGTCCCGATCAATACACCAGCCAAATTGAAGCTTTTGCCGATGCGGCATCCGGTGGTGGAAGGCTGGGTAGAAGCGCTCTACAACAAATTGGATACCAGCATTGAAGACGTACTAAAGGACGTCAGCGCCTTTCTTCCACCGTTTAACACAAAGGCCTAGGACACTTCTCCTCTGTCGATTTTCGCTCCAAGCTCAAATTTTTTTGGGGGTTTGTTGAATAATATTCTTTTTTTGCGATGCCAGATCACTAATCTAATTGGCAGGAAAATGGGATTCAGGAACCAAAATTCTGAAAGCTTAAACCGGGAGAACAATTATGGACGGAAATGCCTCTGGCAAATGCCCAATTGCGCACGGCGCGACAAATGTTGGGATGCGATCAAATAAAGACTGGTGGCCAAATCAGCTTAACTTGCGGATTTTGAACCAAAATACGGAAAAATCCGACCCGATGGGCGACGGTTTTAGCTACGCCGAAGAATTCGCCAAACTGGACTATGACGCCCTGAAAGCCGACCTGACCGCACTGATGACCGACAGTCAGGACTGGTGGCCAGCAGACTATGGCCACTACGGCGGTCTGTTTATCCGCATGGCATGGCACAGCGCAGGCACCTATCGCACGGCTGATGGTCGTGGCGGTGGTGGCACGGGCCAACAACGGTTTGCCCCCCTCAACAGCTGGCCGGACAATGGCAACCTCGATAAGGCACGTCGCTTGCTTTGGCCGATCGAGCAGAAGTACGGC
>CAYZAY010000124.1:0-5445 GCA_964476515.1 uncultured Rhodobacterales bacterium | reverse complement strand
GACGCAATATTTGGCCAAGGCACTTTCTTTGGCTTCGGTTGCGGCCTCACCTTCTAGTGTTGCATGTTCTTCAGCCGGATCATCCGACCCCTGAACCGAACGGTTTTCACCATAGGCAGGATTCTTGGCGACACCATGTGCGATAAAGTTCACCGCATCGTAGCGCGTCATATCCTGTTCCTGCAGGAAGTAAGCCGCGTTGCTTTCGCGTTCGGCAAAGATGGCAACCAACACGTTGGCACCTGTCACTTCCGTCCGCCCCGAGGATTGAACGTGGATTGCAGCCCGTTGAACAACACGCTGGAAGGCGGCGGTTGGAACGGCTTCGGATCCTTCGACATCTGTGACGAGGTTCGACAAATCATCATCGATGTAATCAACGAGGCTTTTTTCAAGTTCTTCGAGATCGACATTGCACGCTTTCAGCACATGGACCGCGTCGGGTTCTTCCAACAGCGCCAAAAGAAGATGTTCCAGCGTTGCAAATTCATGAAACTTGGAATTCGCCAGAGCCAATGCCGAGTGAATTGCCTGCTCTAATGTGTTCGAAAATGAGGGCACTTTGAGCGCTCCTTCCTTATTGTTCGTGTCGGATCAGGTGAAGCCTAGACCCTGTAAGTTAAATCTTGGTCCTTCTGACGGAACCTTCAAGGGTTTTTTTGGTTCAACCTGTCCTAAAGCTGGTCACGATTTGTTAGCGTTTTGTGACCTAATCGTTCAAAAGTTGTCTTTGGCTTGTCGCACTCGTGCAAAAACCTCGCCCGCGTCGGCACCTTCCAAGCCCACGCTGGCTTGGACTTCGGGCATGTGTCCGCGCAGGAACGGGTTGGTCGCAAGCTCTTCTTTTAAGGTGCTTGGCACGGTTGGAAGCCCTGCTTCGCGCGCCTTGGTAACCGCGTCGATACGCGCCACCAGATCTGGGTTGCCCGGTTCGATCGTCATGGCGAACTTGCCGTTGGCGGCGGTGTATTCGTGACCCGAACAGACGATTGTGTCTTCGGGCAGCGCCATAAGTTTTTTTAGGCTGGCCCACATCATGTCCGCTGGACCTTCGAATAAGCGGCCGCATCCCAGTGCCATAAGGCTGTCCGCAGTGAACACGGCATTCGCAGCGGGAACGTAAAAGGCGACATGGCCGATGGTATGACCTGAAACCTCGATAACTTTGGCAGTTCCGGAACCAATGGCGATTTCATCGCCTTCGGACACCTGCTGGTGCAATGGGGGTAATCGTTCGGCGTCTGCCGAATTGCCAATCACCTTGGCGGTGTGTTCGGCCAATATCCCGTCCAACCCGTCGACGTGGTCATAGTGGTGGTGGGTGATGAAGATCAGATCAAGGCTCCAACTCCGATCCGAAAGGGCTTTCAGAATAGGCGCTTCTTCGGGAATATCGAACAGGGCAGTGGTGCCAGTTTCACTGTCGTGCAGTAGAAATGCATAATTGTCGGTCAAACAGGGGATTGTCACTATTTCGAAGGGCATGGGCTTTCCTTGTGCGCAAACTGTGCTTAACTCAGATTGACCGATCCTTAAGGGCTCTGCAATGCATCTGGACGTTCAGGATTTGCGAAACTTCTATTACCGCAGCGCTTTGGGGCGTTCGGTACAAAAGTCGATCCGTGAACGGGTAATGAAACGTTGGCCCGAGGCTAACGGCCAAACTGTTGTTGGATACGGCTTTGCCGTCCCACTTCTTCGGCCCTATCTTAAATCGGCGCGTCGGGTGATTGGCTTGATGCCGGGACCCCAAGGGGTGATGCCTTGGCCCGCTGGGATGGATAACGTTTCAACACTTTGCCATGAAACCATGTGGCCTCTTGATACGGGGCGGGTTGATAAGCTTGTCATGATGCACGGGCTTGAAACAAGCGACGACCCTAGCGCGGTCTTATCCGAAGCCTTTCGCGTTCTTGGCCCCGGGGGCAAGCTGATCCTGATCGTGCCCAATCGCGCCGGTCTATGGGCGCGCGCCGATCACACACCGTTCGGATTCGGACGCCCCTACACATTGGGTCAGTTGGAAACACAGTTGCAGCTTCACCAGTTCATGCCAGAGTTTAACTGCGGAGCGCTGCATTTTCCGCCCTCGCAAACGCGGTTTTGGCTAAAGACGTCTAGCGTTCTTGAAAGAATGGGCACGCGGCTGTCGATTAAGCTGACAAGTGGCGTTCTGATCGTCGAAGCTGACAAGCGTGTTCACCTTCCTGTGGACCGTGGTAGCGCTGCCATTGAAAAACAGTTGGAAGGGCTTGGAAGCCTTCGCCCAGCGAGTGCCAGACCGGTCTAGTAGGTTCGCGACTCAGAAAATTGCATCAAAATGAGCCTTTTCTGCAATGCTGCAGGTGCGCAATAGGTCGCACATTTGCTAAGTCATTGTTTACATTATCACATCATATATGCTGAATGCGATATCGTCTGTTGCGGGGTGTTTTCCCGTCTGGTACATCGGCGCTGATTTTCAGTGCCTAGAATTCGTTCCGGGCGCGCCAACGCCCCCGGGGTGGTTCGAATGTGCCGGACCGGGGCTAGACAGCGGAAGGGTGGACGTGTCCGAACCAGCTTCGATCTCCTCTGGCATTGCGCAACGCTATGCCACCGCCATTTTCGAGATTCTTCAGGAAAATAACGACCTGAATGGCCTCGAAACAAGTGTAGACTCCCTCGCAGAAGCTTTGAATTCCAGCGACGACCTGCGCGACCTGATTAACTCGCCTGTAGTATCACGCGATGATCAAGACGCAGCTATCACGGCCATTGCGGCCAAGATGGATCTCGTCGAAGGTATGCGTAACGCTCTGAGCCTGATGGCCCAGAAACGTCGCTTGTTCATTCTTCCTCAGTTGATTGAGCAGCTGCGCGATATGATCGCTGATCATAAAGGCGAAGTGACCGCAGAAGTCGTAAGTGCAAAAGCACTGACGAAAGGTCAAACAGACAAACTTGCCACTGCGCTGAAAGCGCGTGTTGGCAAGGACGTAAAGATTAACGCGGCCGTCGATAAAGATATTATCGGTGGCCTTATTGTTAAAGTGGGCTCGAAGATGATCGACACGTCGATCCGCTCCAAGCTCAGTTCCCTCCAGAATGCAATGAAAGAGGTCGGATAAATGGGTATCCAAGCTGCAGAAATTTCTGCGATCCTGAAGGACCAGATCAAAAACTTCGGTCAAGAAGCCGAAGTTGCTGAGGTTGGTCGTGTGCTTTCCGTCGGTGACGGTATCGCGCGCGTATACGGACTGGACAATGTTCAGGCCGGTGAAATGGTCGAATTCCCTGGCGGAATTCAGGGCATGGCCCTGAACCTTGAAGCTGACAACGTAGGTGTTGTTATCTTCGGTACTGACCGCGACATTAAAGAAGGTGACACTGTTAAGCGCACCAACTCGATCGTGGACGTTCCAGCAGGCGATGGTCTGCTTGGTCGTGTTGTAGACGGTCTGGGTAACCCGCTTGACGGCAAAGGCCCAATCGAAGGTTCTGAGCGCCGCGTTGCGGACAGCAAAGCACCGGGCATCATCCCGCGTAAATCGGTTCACGAACCGATGGCAACTGGCCTTAAAGCCGTTGACGCGATGATCCCAATTGGCCGTGGCCAGCGTGAGCTGATCATTGGTGACCGTCAGACCGGTAAAACTGCCGTTGCTCTGGACGCGATCTTGAACCAGAAAACTTACAACGATGCCGCAGGCAACGACGAAAGCAAAAAACTTTACTGCATCTATGTTGCGGTTGGTCAGAAGCGTTCGACTGTTGCTCAGCTCGTTAAGAAGCTGGAAGAAACCGGCGCGATTGATTACTCAATCGTTGTTGCCGCGACCGCATCCGAGCCTGCACCAATGCAGTTCCTTGCACCTTACGCAGCAACCGCGATGGCAGAATACTTCCGCGACAACGGTAAGCACGCTTTGATCATCTATGATGACCTTTCCAAGCAGGCTGTTTCGTATCGTCAGATGTCACTTCTTCTTCGTCGTCCACCCGGACGTGAAGCTTATCCTGGTGACGTTTTCTATCTTCACTCGCGTCTTCTGGAACGTTCGGCGAAGCTGAACGAAGATCACGGTGCAGGCTCTTTGACCGCGCTGCCGATCATTGAAACCCAAGGTGGCGACGTTTCGGCGTTTATTCCAACCAACGTGATTTCGATCACCGACGGTCAGATCTTCCTTGAAACCGAACTGTTCTATCAGGGTATCCGCCCAGCTGTGAACACCGGTCTTTCGGTTTCGCGTGTTGGTTCGTCGGCTCAGACAAACTCGATGAAATCTGTCGCTGGTCCGGTTAAACTGGAATTGGCTCAGTATCGCGAGATGGCTGCCTTTGCTCAGTTTGGTTCCGACCTTGACGCCGCTACCCAGCAGTTGCTGAACCGTGGTGCACGTCTGACCGAGCTGATGAAGCAGGCTCAGTATTCGCCGCTGACCAACGCAGAGATCGTCTGTGTAATCTGCGCGGGTACAATGGGTTACCTCGACAAAATCGACGTCAACGAAGTTGGCCGTTTCGAAGCTGGTCTTCTCAACCACCTGCGTGGCAAACATGCAGACCTGCTTGAGCACATCACCAACGACGATCCAAAGATCAAAGGCGACGCGGAAACCAAAGTCCGCGCGGCTCTGGACGAATACGCAGCTGACTTCGCATAAGGGACGGATAAATGCCGAACCTCAAGGACTTAAAAACCAGGATCGAGAGTGTCAAAAACACTCGTAAGATCACAAAGGCTATGCAAATGGTCGCGGCGGCTAAACTTCGTCGCGCCCAAGAGTCAGCCGAGGCTGCACGCCCGTACGCGGAACGGTTTAACGCCGTTCTCGCAGGGCTTGCGGCATCAGTTGGCAACAGCGATGGCGCGCCAAAACTGCTTAGTGGCACCGGAAGCGATCAGACTCACCTATTGGTGGTTTTGACTGCGGAACGTGGTCTATGCGGTGGCTTCAACAGCAATATTTCCAAGCTTGCACGTCAACACGCGCAAGAGCTTATTGCTGCTGGCAAGACTGTCAAAGTTCTGACAGTTGGAAAAAAAGGTCGCGATGCTCTGCGTCGTGATTTTGGCGACATGTTCGTTGATCACGTCGACCTGAGCGAAGTGAAAAACGTCGCTTATGGCAACGCTCAAGCGATCGCTAAAGACATCCTCAGCCGCTTTGATGCGGGTGAATATGACGTGGCAACGATGTTCTTCTCTCGTTTCCAAAACGTCATTACCCAAATTCCTACCGCCCAACAGATCATCCCAGCCTCGTTCGAGGAAGGGGAGAGCGACGGTGGTAGCGCCCTATACGACTACGAGCCAAGCGAAGAGGCCATTCTGGCTGATTTGCTGCCGCGCGGCGTCGCAACGCAGATCTTTACAGCTCTGCTTGAAAACGGCGCATCGGAGCAGGGTGCACGGATGTCTGCAATGGACAACGCAACACGCAACGCTGGTGACATGAT
>CAYZAY010000123.1:0-5659 GCA_964476515.1 uncultured Rhodobacterales bacterium | reverse complement strand
AGGGCGTCGGGGCGAAAGCGTCGATGGCGATCCTCGGGACGTTGGGGCCGGATGGCGTTAGCCGCGCGATTGCGCTGGGTGATTGGAATGCGGTCAAGGCGGCCAAAGGGATTGGTCCGAAAACGGCGCAACGCGTGGTGAACGAACTGAAAGACAAAGCACCTAAGGTTATGGCCATGTCTGGTGGTGCAGCGCTCGAGCCGATTGATGTTCCTGATGCTGAGGTCATCGAAACGCCGGTCGCATCTACCAAGCCCGCGGCGGCGCCGTCGTCATCCGCTCAGGCCGAGGCATTGTCCGCGCTTGGCAATCTCGGCTACGCACCGGGTGAAGCGGCGGCGGCAGTCATGCAAGCGCTGGGGGACCAACCAGAGTTGGATACCGGTGGGCTGATCCGAGAAGCGCTCAAGCTTTTGGCGCCGAAAGGATGATGAGCAATGCATGATCCTGATCCTACGCTTCGTCCTGACCCAATGCCCGGGGATGCCGACCGCGCTTTGCGGCCTCAGCAGCTAGACGATTTTATTGGTCAGGCCGAAGCCCGTGCAAATCTGAAAGTCTTCATCCAATCCGCCCGTCAACGCGGCGAGGCGATGGATCACACGTTGTTCTATGGCCCCCCCGGTCTGGGTAAAACGACGTTGGCACAAATCATGAGCCGCGAGTTGGGGGTGAACTTCCGAATGACATCGGGGCCAGTTTTGGCCAAGGCGGGCGATCTGGCGGCCATTCTGACGAACCTTGAAGAACGCGACGTTTTGTTCATCGACGAAATCCACCGGCTTAATCCTGTCGTGGAGGAAATCCTCTATCCGGCGATGGAAGATTTTGAGCTGGACCTCGTGATCGGCGAAGGCCCCGCCGCGCGGACTGTGCGGATTGAACTGCAACCGTTCACTTTGGTTGGCGCGACAACGCGGTTGGGGCTTTTAACAACACCGTTGAGGGATCGCTTCGGTATTCCGACTCGTCTGGAATTCTACACCGAAGATGAACTGCATGAGATTGTCACAAGAAACGCCCGTAAGCTGGGCGCCCCCGCCGACGAAGGCGGCGCACGAGAGATCGCGCGACGGTCACGCGGTACGCCTCGGATTGCGGGACGCTTGTTGCGCCGCGTCGTTGATTTCGCCGTGGTCGAAGGTGACGGCAAAGTGACCAAAGCACTGGCGGATAATGCGTTGACGCGGCTTGGGGTGGATAACCTTGGGCTTGATGGAGCAGACCGTCGCTATCTGCGCCTGATCGCCGAAAACTACGCTGGTGGTCCGGTCGGGATCGAAACTATCGCCGCCGCGCTGTCGGAAAGCCGTGATGCGTTGGAAGAGGTGATCGAACCGTTTCTGCTTCAACAGGGGCTGATCCAAAGGACGCCACGTGGTAGAATGTTGGCACAAAAGGGCTGGACACATCTGGATTTGGCAGCACCGAAACCACCAGGCCAGAGTGATTTGTTCGCCGGAAAGGGCTGAACATGCTTCGATACCTGATCGCCGGACTTGCGTTGCTGGCGTCCCCGCTAGCGGCTGATGTTGATCTTGATGCGTTTGATTATGTGGACGAGGTGACACTCGGCGACGGGCGCGTGCTGACAACCGGCATAGGTGAATATGCGACTGCTCTTACGATTGGCGGCGAAAGCTTAATCGAAGAAATGCAGATCGGTCTGATTGATGCAGGTGCGGCGGGTATTCTTGTCGAGATCGCCAACGGCGGTAATTCATGTCCTTACAGTTTTATGCTTGTGGATCGTGAAACCGGTAAGGTTCGTGAAATGCAGCCCGAGCGGGATAACCCCACACTATTTGCTGAGTGCCAAGCGCTGATGTCGGTTGTACCGGATGCCAATCTGATCCTGATGTGGCGCTATGATACGCGGAGCTACGCCAGCGCCTATATCTGGAACGGCTATGCCATGACCGAAAGCGTGATTCCGATCTCTCGGGGCGGTGCGCCTGAACCAACGGGCGGCGCAATGGTGACACGTTGGGATGATGTCGATCCGTTCGAGATGCTGAAAAATCCGGTCGAACAAAAGCGCTTGCTACAGGTCATTTCGGAAGAAGCGTTTGATACGCTCAGTTGGTTCATGGGGTTTCGTAGCCCTGCGACGGTGCGGGGCGGATACTTGGTGGCAGACGGTTGTGTTAAATACATGTGCGATGCGCAAAATGCGGTGATTGCGGTGCGAGTTTCGGACGGCGCGCCGTTTGTACGGATATTTGATCAAGGTGCTGTGATCCTCGGCGTGCCTGAGGGTGAAGACATGCCGGATGCGCTTCGCGCCCATGTGGCGCGATATCCGTGAACGCGCGGTTGAGTTTTTCGGGGCTCTGGGCCAGAAGGGGCCAAGAGCAGGAGAGATCATGACCCCTCAGGAAGTCGAAGCGTGTTTCACCAAACCCGATGGCACCTATGCGTTTGCCCGATGGGGGCGTCCCATTGCGCCGATAGTTTTCGGGGTTGAGGACAAGACCCTATCAATCGTTAAGGGTGCCGTTGAGGCGGTGATGAAGCTGGCGCGCCACGAGATGGCCGAGACGGACCCAGAGCTTGGGTCGAACATGATGTTCTTCTTTTTTCGCGACTGGGATGAACTGGTCGAGGTGCCTGATCTCGACAAGCTGATCCCCGAGATGGGTGTCTTGGTCGATAAACTAAAGGCAGGCGGCGCGAACCAGTATCGTTTGTTCCGCTTCGACAAGACGGGTGCAATCAAAGCGGCGTTTGTATTTCTGCGGATGGACAAGGACATGGCCAAGATCCCTGCAGAAGCGCTTGCCCTTCAACAGGTCGTTCAGACGGTGCTGTTGTGGAGCAAAAGCACGTTTAGCAAGCAGTCTCCGCTTGGATTGACACAAAGCGGCAAAACGATTTTGCGCCCCGATATCGCCGGGGTTATTCACGCAGCGTATGATCCGGTGTTGCCAGCGGTCACAAATGACAAAAGCCATGCGCTGCGTTTATTCGCCAGATTGGATACCCCGAGATGAGCCATAAGTTTTCTGTCCGCGTCTATTACGAAGACACCGATCTGGCGGGGATCGTTTATTATGCCAATTATCTAAAGTTCATCGAACGTGCGCGGACCGAATGGGTGCGTGGGATCGGCATTGATCAGACGGCCCTGAAAGAAAACGACGGCATCGTTTTTGCGGTTCGGCGGGTCGAGGCGGATTATCTGAGTTCGGCCAAGTTTGACGATGAACTGGTGGTTGAAACATCGCCCGTTCAGGTTACCGGCGCCCGCATCGTTTTGCAGCAAGTCGTGAAGCGCGATGATGAGGTTCTGTTTTCGTCGCAGGTCACCTTGGTCGCGTTGTCCGACAGCGGTCAGCCGGTTCGATTACCGTCTAATCTGCGCTTGATGTTGCATTGATCCGCCGTTTGCGGCGTTGTTATCCCATATCTGTTGGCGTTGTGCTTGAATTAAGCTAGTTTGCGGCCAAAAGAACCGCCCTTGCGGTAAGCAGAAAGAACAGGCTGATGGAAACGGAAACCCTTGCCCTAGCGCAGGAGATTGATTTCTCCATGTGGGCGCTATTTGCGCGTGCGACGATCACTGTAAAACTTGTCGTCTTATTGCTGATTGTCTCAAGCTTCTGGTCGTGGTCGATCATTATTCAGAAATCCATGAATTTCACCGCATCGCGTCGCGAGGCAGCGAAGTTCGATCGGGTGTTCTGGTCGGGTGAACCGCTTGAGGATTTGTTCGAAGAGATTGGAAACAAACCCAAGGGGCGATCGCAGAAGATATTCGTTGCCGGTATGGTCGAATGGAAGCGGTCTCATAAAACCGATGGGCAGTTGATATCCGGCGCTCATGCGCGGATCGACAGGTCAATGGACGTCGCCATCGCCAAAGAGGCAGAGAGCCTGCAAAAAGGTCTGACGGTTCTGGCAACCATCGGGTCCGCTGCTCCGTTTGTCGGGTTGTTTGGCACCGTTTGGGGCATCATGAATGCGTTCGTTGAAATCGCGGCGCAGCAGAATACCAACCTTGCGGTCGTTGCGCCGGGCATCGCAGAAGCGTTGATGGCGACAGCCCTAGGGCTTCTTGCCGCGATCCCTGCGGTTATTTTCTTTAACAAGCTAAGCGCGGACAGTGATCGGATCGTTGGCGGGTATGAAGCCTTTGCTGACGAGTTCTCGACCCTGCTTAGCCGCCAGTTGGACGCTTAAACGATGGGGGCCGGGGTTCTCAAAGGCGGATCAGGCGGCAAGGGAAGCCGTCGGCGCAGGCATCGCCGTGCTCAGCCGATGGCCGAGATCAACGTTACGCCTTTCGTGGATGTGATGTTGGTGCTTCTGATTATCTTCATGGTGGCGGCCCCGTTGATGACTGTGGGCGTTCCGGTCGAGCTGCCCAAAACGGCGGCGAATGCTTTGGCGACGGATCAGGAAGAGCCACTGACGGTGACGATCACCGCCGAGGGCGTTGTCATGATCCAGAAGACCGAAGCCAAACGTGGTGAACTGGTCGCCAAGCTGCGCGCCATCGCATCTGAGCGGGCAAGCACCAAAGTATTCCTTCGGGCTGATGGCTCTGTGCCCTATGAGCAGGTCGTTCAGATCATGGGTGCGCTGAACGCGGGCGGTTTTGACGATATTGGTTTGGTAACGGACATCGGCGGTCCTGCGCTGGACGGCACCGACGGCTAGGGCAAGCGGGTGAACACGGGCACCTATATCTCGGGCGCGGCTCACATCGGGCTGATCGGCTGGTTGCTGATCGGCGATGTGTTCCGTTCTGAAGCGCCCGAACCCACGATCACCGATGTGTCAGTCATCAGCGCGACCGAGTTTGACGCGATGTTTGCGTCTTCAGAAGCGCCCGAGATTGCTGTGGACTTGGCAAAGATGCCCGAGCCGCCTTCGGAAGACGAACTAGCCGAACTGACGCAACCGACCGAGGATATCGTCCCGAACCTGACCGAGTTAAGCGACCCCGAACTGCCTCAGGAACAAGAGACAATGCCGGATGTGACTGGATTGCAATTACTGCCTGACGCCGAAGTGTCTTTTGAAGCACCGACGATGGCATTGCCTTCTTTCGATCAGGGGCCGGATATCGAGATCGACAATTCACCTGAAAACAAGCCGCGGGAAGCGCCGCGTGTTGCACCAGTGCCATTCTTGCGTCCGGACCAAGATATCGCCGTGGATACCGAAGTGACTGAGTCTGCCCAAACGCAGGAAGCGCCCATTGTTGTTGAAACCGACACACAAGACGCTGCACCCGAGGAAGCCACGACCGAGATCGTGACTGAAGCAGAGAAACCTGCAGGTGCGCCGACCTCGGTGCCGGTGCCGAGATTGCGGCCACAGCCAACGCAAGATTTTGCCGCGCCTGAGCCTTCGCCAGAACCACCAAAGCCCGACGCGGATGCACTGGCTGCTGCGTTAGCCGAAGCTCAGGAAGAACCGGTCGAAACGGTGACAAGTCAGACTGTACAATCTGGTCCCAAATTAAGCACCAATGAGATTTCCGAACTAATTAGACAGGTTGGAAGTTGTTGGAGTGTTGGCGCTACCTCGACAGCTTCGCTTTCGGTAACGATTGACGTTTATGTTGAAATGGACACGAACTCGAAACCCAAAGCTGAAAGTATCAAATTGGATTCTGAACACCCTGGTAATGATCTTGCAGCCGAAAATG
>CAYZAY010000122.1:0-5874 GCA_964476515.1 uncultured Rhodobacterales bacterium | reverse complement strand
CGGATCTATGCGGTCGGTCATCTGCGACATGACGCGTCCTCTACCAGCCAGATGCAAAGGTCGGTGAAGCTGATCCCGACGACTTCGGCCTGTTCTGGCGAAAGCGATGTCGGCGTCATGCCGGGTTGCGTATTGGTTTCAAGCAAGATCAAGCCATCCAAGCCTTTGCTTTCATCCCAGCGAAAATCCGTTCTGCTGATGCCTTTGCAGCCAAGAGCATTGTGCGCGCGGATCGCGTAGTCGTGGCAAGCTTCTGCGATGTCTTTAGGAACGTCCGCTGGCACCTCGTGGCGTGACCCGCCTTCGGCATACTTGGCGTGATAGTCGTACCAACCGTCCGTGATGATGTCGGTCACGCCTAGCGCCCGGTCGCCCATCACGGTCGTCGTCAACTCGCGACCCGGTGCGAACTCTTCGACCATGACCACGTCTGGCATTTCTTCGCTTAGCTGAGGGGGTCCATTCGCGGCTTCGTGCACGATGTAAACACCGACCGAGCTGCCTTCGTCGTTTGGCTTAGCAACATAAGGGGGCTCCATCACATGGCGGGTAGAAACATCTTCTTTCGCGGCAAGGATGCTGTTCACAACCGGCAATCCAACGGCACGGTAAACCGCTTTGCTGCGCTCTTTATCCATCGCCAATGACGAGGCGAGAACGCCAGAATGTGTATAGGGAATACCCAGCCATTCAAGGATGCCCTGCACGCAACCGTCTTCACCCCATTTGCCGTGGAGCGCGTTAAAGGCAACGTCAGGATTGATCTCTTGCAGACGCGCAGAAACATCGAGGCCGGCATCGACCTCAACGACGTTATATCCTGCGTCCCGCAGGGCGTTCGCGCATTCGCGACCAGAAGACAATGACACCTCGCGTTCAGCCGAGGGTCCGCCCATCAATACCGCCACTGTCGGGTTTGTCCTGCTCGACGTACCCACTGTGCCTCAAATTCCCGACCCTTTTGCGGATCGTTATTATTAGGTTTTTTCAGGGGCCGGTTCGCCGACCCTCATGATCTCCCACTGTAACTCTATTCCGGAGTCTTGGAAAACCTTTTTTCGCACTTCTTCACCCAAGGATTCGAGCTCATGGGCCGTTGCGCCGCCCGTATTCACCATGAAGTTCGAATGCTTCGGGCTCATTTGGGCACCGCCCACCGTTGCGCCGCGCATGCCCGCATTGTCGATCACCTTCCACGCTTTCAAATCGTGCGTGTCATCAGCCTTGCCGGTTGAACTGAAACCAGCCGGATTGCGGAACGTGCTTCCTGCGGTCCGGTCCTTGGTAGGTTGGGTTTCGTCACGTTTCTTTAGCTGTGCATCCATACGGTCGGCCAGTTCTTGCGGATCGCCGAACGATCCCCTGAGCGTCGCTTCAACCACGACCCAACCGTCTGGCAGGTCCGTCTGACGATAGAGGAAATTCAGGTCGTCCGCAGTCAGCGTCACAATCTCTCCTGCCCGCGTCACAGCCTTGGCCGAGACGAAAACATCGGCGACATAATGCCCATAGCATCCGGCGTTCATACGCACGGCCCCGCCAATTGCACCGGGGATGGTGCGCAGGAAGGTCAGATCAACACCTGCTTCCGCCGCCTTACGGGCGACATGGGCATCAAGGGCCCCAACCCCTGCGGTGACCGTATCGCCATCGACTATGATGTGGTTAAATCCACGCCCCATACGAACCACGACAGCACGAATGCCGCCGTCCCGTACAATCAGGTTCGACCCGACACCTATTGGGAACACGTCAATGTCGCTTGAAAGATCGCCTAAAAAGCCCGCTAGGTCGTCAACATCCGCGGGCTGAAACAGCCAATCAGCCGGACCCCCAACACGCAACCAAGTCAGGTCTGAAAGTGTTCGGTTTGGCGTAAGCTTTCCGCGCGGCGTGGGAAGATTGGTCATACTGGGTCCTGAAGTTTCAACGGGTTTAGCGCTTGGCAATCAGGAAAGAAAGAACCGCGATCAAAACAAACCCCTGAACCAGCGCAAAAGATAATAGACCGGCCATCGCAGCACGCTCATTCCGGCGGCAAGAACGATCAACCCGATCCACGGACCGTTCTGATAGGTGACATACCCAAGGATCGGCACGCCAACCGTAATTAGCACATAGGCCAGCGGGCAATGGTTTCGCTTGCTCGGCAACAGGGCCATAAGATTTGCGAAAATCGCCCAAGCGGCGGCTAGGATCAGTGAAAGGTTCATTATCCGACACCTATTAGGTTGACCACCAGCGCAATACCGGCAGCTACAAAGCCAAACACCGGCACGTAGGTGGGGACGCGAAATGGTGCGTCGGGCTGACGGGTTTTCAGGATGACGAGGCTGAAATTCACGATCACAAACACTGCAAGTAGAATACTTGCTGTTACTTCGGCCAGTGTTGCAAGCGGCAGCGCCAATGCCCCGATGATAACCATCACGCCAATCAGTAACGTTGCCAGCACAGGGGTGCCAAGCTTTGGATGCGCACGATTGAACACCTTTAGCAAGCCATGCTTGCGCCCCAAACCGAACAACACGCGGGACGCCATCACCATTTGCGCAAGAACGCCATTCAGTGCAGCGAACACCGCAATGGCCGATAAAAACTGCGCTTCTCCACCCCGACTTGCCTGCCATACCAGCGCCAGCGGTTGGCGGCTTTCACCAAGGGCACCAAGTGGCACAGCACGGACAGCGGCCCAGCTAACCAGAGCGTAGACCGCGGTTGTGATAACCAAAGAATAAAGAATGGCCCGTGGCATGTTTTTGAGAGGGTTTTCAACCTCTTCGGCCATGTTCACGATGTCTTCGAAACCGATAAATGCGAAGAAGGCGAGAACCGCTGCTGCGGCTACGCCTCCGAATGCAAATGGGACTGAAGCGACCGCATCAACAGAAGACTCCGCCGAAACTCCGGCCCAAACGACAAGCAACAGGCCGATAATCTCGATAACCGTGAACACTGCGGCTAGTGCGAGGCTTTCAAGAACGCCAACGATTGCGACCCCCGCCAGCAAAATGCCAACAGCGATGACAGCGGCGACTTCGGGAACAGGTAGGATAGCGGTCAGATAGCCCACTCCACCGTTCAATACTGCAGATGCCGAAATTGTTCCTGCCGCTACGATCCCCAATCCGACGATCAACCCAAGCAAGGGCAGCCCTAACCCCTGTTCGACATAGGCCGCTTCACCGGCTGATTCAGGGATGCGCGTGCTGAATTCCGCGTAGCTAAGCGCCGTTGGAGCCGCGATAACGCCCGCCAACAAAAATGCCCAAGGCGCGTGTATACCGGCTTCGGCAGCGACCGCCCCGACCAGCACATAAATTCCGGCCCCGACCATGACGCCAACGCCGTACGCCGTTAGCAGCCCTACTCCGATCCGTCTTTTAAGTGCCTCAGCCATGTCCGGCCCGTTTTATTGTTTTAGTTTGTCCGCAAGCTCATTGGCCCAAGCAGAAATGGTCCCTGCCCCAAGACACACGACCATATCGCCTGGCTTCGCTTCGGCTTTAACCAGCTTGGTTAGGTCGTCTTGCTCATCCAAAGAAACCGCATGGCGATGTCCGTGACTGATTAGCCCGGCAACAAGACCGTCGCGGTCTGCGCCCTCAATCGGGTCTTCACCTGCGGAAAATACCTCGGCGATACCGACAACGTCAGCTTCGTGGAAGCATCCGCAAAAGTCTTCGAATAGCGAATGCAGTCGTGTGTAGCGATGCGGCTGGTGAACGGCGATCACGCGACCTTCGCAGGCTTGGCGCGCAGCTTTCAGCACGGCAGCAATCTCAACCGGATGGTGTCCGTAGTCGTCAATGATCGTGATGCCATCAACTTCGCCTACCTTGGTGAAGCGGCGGTTGACGCCTTTGAAATTGGCAAGCGAGCTGCGAATGTCGTCGTCCGACATGCCCAGATGATGGGCAACAGCTACAGCCGACAGTGCGTTTGAGACATTATGATCCCCCGGCATCGGTAGACTACAGCCTTCGATCACACGGTCTTCGACTTGCAATGCCACATCAAAATGCGCGACGCCTGCTTTGTAGGTCAGATTGATCGCGCGAACATCGGCCTGTGCGTTAAAGCCATACGTTACAACTCGGCGATCCGTTATGCGCCCGACAAGGTTTTGAACCTCGGGGTGGTCAGTGCAGCAAACGGCAAGCCCGTAGAACGGAATGTTCGACACAAAGTCATGGAACCCGTCGCGAAGGGTATCAAAGTCGCCCCAATGTTCCATGTGTTCGGGATCGATGTTCGTCACAATAGCAATCGTCGCCGGAAGCCGGTTGAAAGTACCGTCGCTTTCGTCAGCCTCAACCACCATCCATTCGCCCTGCCCCATACGAGCATTCGAGCCATAGGCGTGAATGATACCGCCGTTGATCACAGTCGGATCGAACCCACCGCCGACCATCAGTTCGGCCATCATGGTGGTCGTTGTGGTTTTCCCGTGCGTACCAGCCACCGCAATGTTGGATTTCAAGCGCATTAGCTCTGCTAGCATTTCTGCGCGGCGAACAACGGGAAGCCCCAATGAACGGGCCTCATCAAGCTCAGGATTGCCCGGTTTGATGGCCGAGGAAATCACGATGACTTCCGCGCCTTCAAGGTTTTCAGCTTTTTGACCGAAGAATAATTTTGCCCCGCGATCTTTCAAACGCTCAGTAATAGCTGAGGGCTTAAGGTCACTTCCCTGCACCGTATAGCCGTATTTTAGCAACACCTCGGCGATGCCCGACATGCCAATTCCGCCGATGCCAACAAAGTGGATCGGCCCAACATCACCCGGCAATTTGGTTCTCGGCGTCATGTTTCAATTCCTCCGGGCACGCGTTCTACAAGCGCCGCGAGCTCCTTGGCCGCATTCGGTCGGCCACAGCTTAAAGCCGCCTGTGCCATTGCATTGGCCGTTTCGGGGCTTTGAAGGATACGCGCGACTTCTGCCGAGAGCGTCTCGGCGGTCACTTCGCGCTCGGGTAGCGCGATTGCGGCTCCGGCGTCAACCAAGCCTTTGGCATTTGCTGTTTGGTGGTCCGCCGTCGCGGCAGCAAAAGGGATCAGAACCGTAGGACGACCAATCACACTTATGTCGGCAACCGAAGACGCCCCTGCACGGCTTATCACCAACTGCGCTTCGCTCATCCGCGAAGGGATATCCACGAAGAACGGCTGAACATCAGCTTTAATCCCGTGATCGTTGTAAAAGCTTTCGACGCGGTCTTGATCTTCCGGTCGTGCCTGATGCGAAACGCGAAGATTGCGCCGCAAGCCTTCAGGCAGTTCAGCCAAAGCCGCAGGCACTTCATCCGACAATATCCGCGCGCCCTGAGAGCCGCCAATCACAAGGATCGACATCGGATAATCCCCCGGCGAGATATAGGGCGCGGCGGCCCTATCCAGAACGGCTTCACGAATTGGATTGCCGATGTATTCGCCTTCAACCCCGTCCGGAATAGTCGTCGGCCAAGTTCCGCAAGCAATCGCATGGACACGCTTAGCAAACACCGCATTCACCCGCCCCAAAACGCCGTTTTGTTCGTGAATAATCCGTGGCAGCCCCATCAACAAAGCCGCAGATAGCGCAGGAATAGAAGGATACCCACCGAAACCCACAACTACGGTGGGCCTGTTTTCCCGCATCTTTGAGCGAGCGCTTATGACGCCTGTTAAAATACGGAATGGAACCATTAGCTTTGCCAAAACGCCACCGCGGGCGAATGTTGCGCTTGGCACAACTTCGATCTCGACCGCGCTTGGGAATGCGCTGGTAAACCGTGCGCCACGGTCATCGGTGGATAGCTTTACGCGCCATCCACGCTCTAACATGACCTCGGCAAGCGATTGCGCGGGAAACATATGCCCCCCAGATCCGCC
>CAYZAY010000121.1:0-6200 GCA_964476515.1 uncultured Rhodobacterales bacterium | reverse complement strand
ACCTGTACCGGTGACGGTGGCGGCATGGTGGCCCGTGCGGGTCTGGCGTTGCAGGATATGGAGTTCGTTCAGTTCCACCCGACTGGCATTTACGGTTCGGGCTGTTTGATCACCGAAGGCGCGCGGGGTGAGGGTGGTTATCTGACCAACTCGGAAGGCGAACGCTTTATGGAGCGTTATGCGCCGAACTACAAAGACCTTGCGCCGCGGGACTATGTATCTCGGTCGATGACCATGGAAATTCGCGAAGGCCGCGGTGTGGGCGAGGGCGGTGATCACATTCACCTGAACCTGTCGCACCTGCCGCCTGAAGCTTTGGCGGAACGTCTACCGGGCATCTCGGAAAGCGCGAAGATTTTTGCCGGTGTTGACGTAACCAAAGAGCCGATTCCGGTTCTGCCGACGGTTCACTACAACATGGGCGGTATTCCGACCAACTATTGGGGTGAGGTTCTGAACCCAACCGCAGAAAACGGCAACGCCGTTGTGCCCGGTCTGATGGCAGCTGGCGAGGCTGGTTGCGCGTCTGTTCATGGTGCTAACCGTTTGGGATCGAATTCACTGATTGACCTTGTGGTCTTTGGCCGTGCGGCCTCGATCCGCGCGGGTCAGGTTGTCGATAAGGATGCGCCGAATCCTGTGCTTAATCAGGCATCGATTGACGCGGCCTTTGATCGTTTTGATGGTCTGAGAAACGCCAAGGGCGGTATCCCGACCGCTGATCTGCGTGACGAGATGCAGCGCACTATGCAGTCTGATGCGGCTGTTTTCCGCGCGTCGGAATCGCTGGCGCAGGGCGTCGAGAAGATGACTGCGATTGCTGCGAAGATGGATGATCTGGCTGTCACTGACCGCTCATTGGTTTGGAACAGCGATCTGATGGAAACGCTGGAACTGGCGAACCTTATGCCGAACGCTTTGGCGACCATCGTCGGCGCAGAAGCACGGACCGAAAGCCGAGGCGCTCACGCGCATGAGGATTATTCGACCCGTGATGATGAAAACTGGCGGGTGCACACGATCAGCCGCGTTGAGGGCAACAAGGTCGAGCTTAGTCACCGTCCGGTCGTGAAAGACCCGCTGACCACTGAAGAGCAAGGCGGCATCAACCTTGCAAAAATCGCGCCTAAAGCGCGGACGTTCTGAGGAGAGAGATTATGGTAGAATTTGCACTCCCTAAGAATAGCCGTGTACGGACCGGTAAAACCTGGCCAAAGCCTGAAGGCGCGAGCAATGTTCGTGCGTTCAAGATTTATCGCTGGAACCCAGATGACGGGAAGAACCCGCAGGTTGATACGTATTTCCTAGATATGGATAAATGCGGTCCGATGATTTTGGACGCGCTGATCAAGATCAAGAACGAGATTGATCCGACGCTGACCTTCCGCCGGTCTTGCCGCGAAGGTATTTGTGGGTCTTGCGCGATGAATATTGACGGCATCAACACTCTAGCCTGTATCTACGGGTTGGATGAGGTGAAAGGCGACGTGAAGATTTATCCTCTGCCGCACATGCCTGTGGTTAAGGATTTGATCCCCGACCTGACGCACTTTTATGCGCAGCACGCGTCAATCATGCCGTGGTTGGAGACCAAGACCAACCGTCCTCCAAAGGAATGGAAGCAGTCAATTGAAGACCGCAAAAAGCTTGATGGACTTTATGAATGCGTGATGTGCGCCAGCTGCTCGACGTCTTGCCCGTCTTATTGGTGGAACGGTGACCGTTATCTTGGGCCAGCAGCGCTATTGCATGCCTATCGCTGGATCATCGACAGCCGCGATGAAGCAACCGGTGAGCGGTTGGATGAGCTTGAGGATCCGTTCAAGCTATATCGCTGCCACACCATCATGAACTGTGCGAAAACCTGCCCAAAAGGTCTGAACCCGGCCAAGGCGATTGTCGAGATCAAGAAGATGATGGTCGAACGGGTAGTTTGACAGCTAGAGCGAAGGCCTAGCCCCTCGCGCTCCCCAGGATATTTGGAGACAAAAGATGAAGGGCGGTCCAATGGGCCGCCTTTTGTGTTAGTGTCTTTCCGCGAACAGGGAGAATGGCAATGGGAACACGGCTGCTGGTCGGGACGACCAAAGGAGTTTTTGTTCTTTCTACTGAGGATCGGGCGTCTTGGACGGTTTCGGGGCCGCACTGCAATGATTGGACGATCAATCACGTTGTCGGTGATCCTGCAAGCGGTCGGATATGGGCCGGCGGTGGCGGCGATTTCTCTGGGGGTGGCGTCTGGAGTTCTAAAGACAACGGAGAGAATTGGGCGCTAACGCGGCTCACCGTTGGTGTGATTGACGAATGGCCTGACAGCGACCCTGGTTTTGCCAAAGCGATGGGCGTTACGGGTGAACCTCTGCCGTTTGGGGACGAGTTTTCGCAGATTTGGTCGCTCGGATTTGCGCATGGGGTGCTTTATGCGGGGTGTAAACCTGCGACGCTTTTAAAGAGCGTTGACGGAGGTGATACTTGGGAAAAGGTAAGCGGATTAACTGACCACCCTTCGCGTGAAAGCTGGAATGGCGGGGCTGCGGGGTTGGTTTTGCACACGATTGTTGCGTCTCCGGATGATCCGCAAAAAATGTGGATAGGGATATCCGCGGCCGGGGTTTTTGCGACCGAGGATGGCGGTATTTCATGGAACCGTCGAAACCGCTTGTCGAACGCCGAGGCTTGTGCCGATCACGATCATCCAGCGGGGCCAAAGGACGGTGAGACGGGGCTTTGCGTTCACAACATGCTGCGGGCCTCTGGTGCCGGAGTTGGGTCGATATTACCAAAGGATTACCGTCGATCTTTGGCTTTCCAATCAGGGTGCATCCATGTGATCCGGACATGATTTGGACCTTACCACTGAACGGTGACAGTTCAGGACGTTACCCGCCAGACGCGGCTGCGGCCGTTTGGAAATCTAGCGACGGTGGTCAGTCGTGGGAGGCGAAGCGGGTTGGTCTGCCTCAGGAAAACTGCTTTTTCACGGTGTTACGTCAGGCAATGGCCGGGGACGAATGCGATCCCATAGGGCTGTATTTCGGGACGAACTCGGGATCGATCTTTGCGTCCTTCGACGAAGGGGAAAGCTGGCAGGAAATCCAAAGCCACTTGCCGACCATTCTTTCTGTCGAAGCGATTTAGGCCGGTCCTACGCGTGCATTTTCTTTTTGCGATCCCGCGTGATTTGGGTCGCTTCTTCGGTTCCGTCGTTGAACGTGCCAAACCAGCGGTCCCACGGCATTTCCTGATTTCCGTAATTGCATTCGTAATAGCGGTGGTGAAGTTGGTGGTAGAAGGTTCCAAGCGCAAGGCGGCGTTTGTCTTTGACCAGAAGGTCTTCGTAGCCGGTATGGGTCATCGACGCACCGGGGCCTTGGTAGATCACGTGGAAGATCAGGTGGATCGGGTGACTGGCGACGACCCAGTGGATGCAGAGTGTCGTAAAATAGAGGAAATGTTCAATCGGGTGCATCGAATTGCCGGACCAAGGGCCGATGTTGACGTTGCGGTGGTGAAGGGCGTGGACGTGCTTGTAAACAAACGGGACGTGCAGCGATCGGTGCGCCCAGTAGAAATGGAAGGCAGACCAGATGGGTATCAGGATTAGCGCAAGGATGAACCAAACTGGATTTGAGGCAAAGCTGATGGTGGGGGCGTAACCATTGGCCATGAGCCACATGGTAACGGCCTGAAATGCGGTGAGCTGGGCCATGCCGGAGCCTAGCGTCCAGAACATATTGTCGTGGACTTGGTTAGAGAAGCTCCACAGTTTGTTGTTTTTGGCCTGAGGGCGTTTGTCGAACTTTAGCGTCGTGCCCTGACCCTTGCGCATATAGAAATACCAGTGCAGACCGCCGGTGATGACGGTCATCATCACCATGTTGACCGCCCAAATCTGGAAGACCCATCCGAACGCCCAAGTCTTGGTCGTGTCCAGTGGCGGGTAGGCCCAGAGATAAAGCGCGATGGCCAAGATCAGCATCATGACTCGTTCGCTAAGCATCAACCAGTTGCGACCGAACCAGCCGACTAGAAAAGCCGGGTTCGGAGGCCATTTAAAGATCGAGGAGTCCTGCAAAGGCAACTCGGGGTGGTAGTTCCAAGCCTTGTTTTGCGGGTCGGTCGGGGTGTCAGACATGGCATAGCCTCGCGCGGTTTCCTGACCAAGGGTGTGGGCAGTGGCCGTACGGTTCTAGCTTGCTGGCGACACGTGGGGTGTCGGAAGTGATCAGCCAAGGATCGGGGCTGAGATGAACATCAGAAAAGTCAGGATGATCGTTCCTGTGAAGACAAGACGGTCTTCGCGGGTAGCGGGGCCTGCCCAAATTAGGCTGGCGGTCCAGAACACCACGGACAACAGGGTTGAAGTGATCATGATCACCCCGGGGCCGGGAAGGTCAAAGCCTTGGGCGAAAAAGACGAATAGGGCGATGACGCCAACAATGGCCGAGGTCAGGGCAGCGCCTACTGAGAGGAGTTTACCCTTTGCTTCAGGTGAAGCCGTTTTTATGGAGAGCAGCGCAGCGACGTAAATGCCAGTGAGGCCGTAAAAGAGAAATGGAAAGCCGGTCATTGCGTTCTGATCCTTTACCTTACTGCTTCAATTGGCCCCTCTGCGCGGCCGTGGATGAACTGATCTAAATGGGCGTCTCCGGAATTGTCGATTTCGGACACAGGGCCAACCCAGCGGATTTTGCCGTCGTGGAGCATGGCAACCTGATCGGCGATGGCGCGGACCGAGGTCATGTCGTGGGTGATGGTAATTGCTGTCGCGCCCATTTCGGTGACGATTTCGCGGATCAATTCGTTGATGACGCCTGACATGATCGGATCGAGGCCGGTGGTTGGTTCGTCAAAGAAAATCACATCAGGATCGGCGCAAATGGCGCGGGCAAGGCTGACGCGTTTTTGCATGCCGCCGGAAAGTTCGGCTGGGAACAGATCTGCCGTTTCGGGTGTCAGACCGACGCGGCGGAGTTTTTCAATCGCAATTTCACGGGCTTCGGCCTTGGGGCGCTTCAGCGATCCGCGTAGCAGGCGAAAGGCAACGTTCTGCCAGACGGGTAGGCTGTCGAATAGTGCGCCGCCCTGAAAGAGCATGCCGAATTTCTCAAGGAAAGCTTCGCGTGACTTGGCGTCTAGCTCCTGCCCTCCGACCTTAATCGATCCTCTGTCGTGGACGACCAGCCCAAGGACGCATTTCAGAAGCACCGATTTACCGGTGCCCGAACCGCCGATGACCACAAGCGATTGGCCTTTCGGGATGTCTAGGTTGATCCCCCGCAAGACCTGCTTAGGTCCGAATGATTTATGAACGTCACGAAGCGTGATCATGTTGTGAAAAACGCCTCGGTCAGGATGAAGTTGGCGGCAAGGATCAGGACAGACGCGCTGACGACCGCGGATTTGGTGGCGCGGCCGACGCCTTGGGCGCCGCGGTCTGAATTCATGCCGTGGTAGCAACCCATCAGGGCGACGATAAAGCCAAACGCTGCGCTTTTAACGAGGCCCGAGGCGACGTCCCAATATTCGAGGTAATCAACGGTGTTTTCCAAATAGGTCGCGGGGTTGAAGCCCAGCCGCGTGAAGCCGACAAGATAGCCCCCAAGAATACCAATGCTATCGCCAACAGCCACCAGGATCGGGACCGAAAGCGTTGCCGCCAATAGGCGGGGCAGGGTTAGGTATTTCATCGGATGTGTTGATAGGGTGGTCAGCGCGTCGATCTGTTCGGTGACCTTCATGGTTCCGATTTCAGCCGCGATAGAACTGGCAACGCGGGCAGCGACCATCAGACCGCCAAGCACAGGCCCCAGTTCGCGCACCATCCCGATGGCGACGATAGAGGGGACGACGCTTTCAGCATCGAAACGCGATCCGCCTGCATAGATTTGTAAAGCAAGCGCGCCACCGGTGAATAGCGCGGTCAGGCCGACTACGGGCAGGGATAGCCAGCCGATCTGGACGAGCGCTTGCAGGAACTCGCGTGGATAAAACGGCGGGCGGAACAGGTGGCTGATTGCTTTGCCTGTGTAAATCGACACGCGCCCGATACTTGCCAAGAGGGCAAGGACCGTGCGGCCCAATAGTGCTATCGGGGCGGTCACGCTCATCCGGTATAAACGCGTTTGTAGCGCCCCCCGAGTGAGGTAAGGATTTCGTAACCGATGGTGCCAGCGGCATCGGCGAGTGTGTCAACGGTT
>CAYZAY010000120.1:0-6310 GCA_964476515.1 uncultured Rhodobacterales bacterium | reverse complement strand
ATTGGCGTTCATCGCCTTTTCCTTTCTCAAAACACCAGCAAGCCCCTGACGGTTGTTTCAGGGTGACCCGAGATCTGGTGGATCAAATGACAAACACACGAATCCCGTCGCCGAGAATCCGTGAGATGCCGCTCTATAAGGTAGGGGTCTGTGGGTAGCAAGGGAAAGTTTGGGGGACTAGACCTTTATTAGTCTGCCTTTAAACCAGCTCACCAATTCATCAAAATCGACTTCACCTGAAACAACGCCGACAACCAAGTCATCAATTGGTTCATCATCTGGCACGTCAAGATTACGGCCGCTCCTTGCGATCAGGGTTTCAACAAGAAGCCAAGCTGTCCGCTTGTTGCCGTCGGTAAATCCGTGATTTCCGGCCATACTGTGAAGTAATGCCGCGCATTTCTGGTGATTAATGCGGTGATATCCAGAATATGGACGACCAATTGCGGATTCAATCAAGTCAAGACTAACGATCCCAGGTCTTCCTCCAATCCCTTGGTTCAGAGCTAAATCGTGCGCATCAATAGCGTCTGCAAGAGTTATGCGATAATGGCGCTTACCGATCGGATAGCCTCTTCAATGCTTCTTTGCGTTTTTCCGCAATTTCTTTCATTGTAGTGACAGAAGCTGATGAAGACTTTCTCGTTCCGCTCTTTGACGCAACCGATACAAATTGTCCGGTTTTAGCACTGCGATACACTGCACCACCTTTGACACTTTCTTTCACAGTTGTACCAGGGCGGGTAGTATTCTTGCCTTTAGTCGCGACAAACTGACCGGTCATCGGATTCCGACCAGTATTACCCTGCCTCAAGTTATCTTTCTTGGTTGCCGTCAACGAAACTAGCTCCATAAATCTACTCATAGAATATGAGGATTACCAATTTCTTAGCAAGCCCCTTAGGGCTCCGCCCGTTCGCCCCTCAATCGCTCCACCTGAGCGATTGCCGCGTTGCGGACCGGGATTCACTCCCACTTGTAGTTAAAGCTTACACTCACCCGTTCTTCGTCGGCTTGGTTCAACATCACTTCGTGACGCAACCAGCTTTCCCACAATAGAACGTCGCCCACTTCGGGCTTGGCATAGTGGAAGGTCTTCAAATCTTCGCGTGCACCTTTCTTGCGCGGGGGCGCTGCCATCATCCGGCTTAGACGCGGGTCTTCGATCTTCAGCGACGACGCCCCATCCGGCATCGACACATAGGTCGTTCCTGAAATCACCGAATGCGGATGGATGTGGTTCGAATGCATGCCGCCCGGGGGTAGGATGTTGATCCAAAGGTCCTCAAGCGTCACCTCTTTATCGCCCAGATCCCAGTCCAGTTCTTCGATGAACGCAGCCACGTGCTTGTTCAGGGTCTCGACCAGATCGGCAAACACTGGGAAGCGCCAAGGCAAATCGGTCAGCGACGCATAGGACGTGTACCCCGGATAGCCGTTGTCTTCGCACCAGTCCTGACCAGCTTCGTCATCTTCTGCTATGGACCAACAGGACGCCTCAAGCTCTTGCGTGTCGACCTTGGGGTCGTGTTCAGAAAGGGCTGCGCGATAAAGGCGGGTCGCAAAGAGCAATTTAATTTCAGACATTTTGCGTCTCTTCAGTGTTTTCAAAGTAGCCCCCATTACGATGTTCCATCGCGATGGGAAAGCCCGTTGACGTTATTCATACATGGCTTGGGCGATTAAAACAGACATCGAAATGGCCAGAACATAGCCAACGGCAATGGCGCCCAAGATTGGCAGCGCGGTGCCATATCCGGTTACGAGAACGGCGACGATACCAACGCCGGCAAGCGTGGTGCCGACAAAGACATGTAAGATTAATATGAGCCAAGACATAGGCACTTCCCTGTTTTCGTTCACGGTGCATATCGCTGAAATCCTTGTCTGACCTTGCGATGGGTTGAACGCCTTGCCCTTTGACGGTGCCTCGGTCAGCATGATCGCATTCACAAGGGGATACATCATGCCGTTACAAAGTCTGGGTCTAGCAAGCGACGTCATGGTGCTTGGAAACAAAAGCAGTCTGGAAGAACATGGCGACCACTTCGTCCTCCGCTCCCCTGAAGAACCGGATTTCTGGTTTGGCAATATGGTGTTCATCAAAGACGACGTTATTGATCCGCCCACCCAAATCGCCCTGTTCCAGTCCGAGTTCCCCGACGCCAAGCGTGTGACGATCGGATGGGACATCGCCAATATGAAGGGCGGCGATCGGCTGGCCAACTACAAGGCGCTTGGATTTAACATCGACGAAAGCGATGTGCTGGTATTGAACGGCCCGCTGGTTAGTACCGACGCCCCTGACGGATTCACGGTTCGCCCGCTGGAAAGCGACGACGATTGGCAAAAAGCCACCGAATTGCAGGGCATCACTGGGGTCGAGGTCGGCCACGACGCTGATGGATATCTCGACTTTGTCAAAACACGTTTGGAATCCCGCCGCCGCCTGACTGAAAGTGGACTAGGCATTTGGTTTGGTGCATTTCACGGCGAAGAACTGGCCGGAGACCTTGGGATATACGCCAACAATCACACGGCTCGGTTTCAGTCGGTGGAAACGCGTGCCTCTTATCGCCGTCGGGGTGTTTGCGCGTCCCTTGTGACTGCTGGCGTGGAATGGGCGCAGTCGAGGTATCCCGATACAAAAACCATCATCATCGCAGATCAGGACAGCGCCGCTGGACGCATCTATCGACGTTGCGGCTTTACTTTGCAGGAACAGTTGGTGGCCGCCTACAAAGGCCCCGGTCGAGCGGTTGAGAACGACTAACGCTCTGGCTTAGCCTTCGATCATATCCACACGCAACGCATGACGGCCGCCTTCAAATTCGGCATTCAGATAGGCGTCGACAATTTCCAACGCCAAACCTTCGCCAACGACGCGAGCGCCAATCGACAGCATGTTGGCGTTGTTGTGTTGACGGATCATCGCGGCCGAGAACGTGTCTGAACACACGCCGCAGCGAATGCCTTTAACCTTATTGGCAGCCATCATGATGCCCTGCCCTGTGCCGCATAGGATAATCCCCCGCTCACAATCCCCTGATGCCACAAGCTCTGCAGCCGCCTGACCGTGCTTGGGGTAATGCGTGCTTTCCGGCGTGGTCGGGCCGATATCCACCGGCTCCCACCCATTCGCGCGGATGTGATCAGCGATTGTCTGACGAAGCTCGATGGCCGCGTGGTCACTGGAAAGGGCAATGCGTTTGGTGGTCATGGGGATGCTTCCGTTGCCTGAAAGGTTTGGCTGCTTGTTGATGGAAATGGCGTAGAAATCAAGAGGAGTGTTGGGGAGGTCCGCGCCTGCGCTGACTCGGGCGATTGATCCATTGATAGTCACACAGATACAAAGCGGCCCTCAGCTTTTCAACGAAAGAGCCATGAACATCTGGGCTAAACGGTTCCGCTTCGGCCCAACTGTACTTCATCATGGCCGGCATTTTCCGTTTGTCCTCTGGCTCGGACAGATACCTCGGGATAATATGTGTATGTAAAGCAGGCTCAGTGTTTCCCAGCGTCTCGTAATTGATCCGGTACGAGTCCGTGACTTTTAGCAGAGCGTCACCAACCCGTAAGATATCCAACGAGTATTGAACCCTATCGGCTTCGCTCAGGTCATTGATGCTCGGCAAAACCGGATCAGCTAGAAACACACAATACCCAAGCAACGGCTGAACGTCCCCTATCACCAGCCAACCAGATGGCAGTTTAGAGATCACGTAAGGGTTTTGTCCCTCTCTTGCCGAATTCACACGTTCTGTAATTAAGTTGGTCATAAAGATTATGTATCCCCCAAATTGCAATTCCGGAACAGTGAAAAACAAAACCCCCGCCGGATCACTCCAACGGGGGTCTCAATTTCGTAGGGTGGGTTTTTAACCCACCAAAAACTTACCAGTCTTCGCGAACAACGACGCGCGTTTTGACAGGTAGTTTCATCGCAGCAAGACGCAGAGCTTCGCGGGCGATATCGTCATTGACGCCGTCAATTTCGAACATCACGCGGCCCGGCTTGACCTTGGCAACCCAACGGTCAATCGAACCTTTACCTTTACCCATACGAACTTCGATAGGCTTTGCAGTAACCGGTACGTCTGGGAAGATACGGATCCACACACGGCCTTGACGTTTCATGTGACGCGTCATGGCACGACGTGCTGCTTCGATCTGGCGGGCAGTCACACGCTCGGGTGTGGTTGCTTTAAGACCGTAGCTGCCGAAGTTCAGATCAGACCCGCCTTTGGCGTCGCCCTTGATCCGGCCCTTAAACATCTTGCGGAATTTAGTACGCTTTGGTTGAAGCATTTCTCATTCCTCCTTAGCGACGACCGCCAGCACCACGAGGGGCTGGGCCGTCTTGGACTTCCTGCATGCGACGATCACGTGCCTGCGGGTCGTGCTCCATGATTTCACCTTTGAAGATCCAAACTTTGATCCCGATGATTCCATAAGCAGTCATTGCTTCAACTTGCGAGTGGTCGATGTCAGCACGAAGAGTGTGCAAAGGCACGCGGCCTTCACGATACCATTCAGTACGCGCAATCTCTGCACCGCCGAGACGGCCAGCAACGTTTACGCGGATGCCTTCGGCGCCCATGCGCATAGCGTTCTGAACCGCACGCTTCATAGCGCGACGGAAAGAAACACGACGCTCAAGCTGCTGAGCAATCGACTCGCCAACAAGCTGAGCATCAAGCTCTGGCTTGCGGACTTCGACGATATTCAGGTGAAGCTCGCTGTCGGTCATCGAGGCAAGTTTCTTGCGCAGAGTTTCGATGTCTGCACCTTTCTTACCAATGATAACGCCAGGACGTGCAGTGTGGATAGTTACACGGCACTTCTTGTGTGGACGCTCGATGATGATGCGTGCAACACCAGCTTGCTTACACTCTTCTTTGATGAACTCGCGAAGCTTGATGTCTTCAAGAAGAAGATCACCATAGTTTTTGCTGTCGGCATACCAACGGCTGTCCCAGGTGCGGTTGACCTGAACGCGCATACCGATCGGGTTAGTTTTGTTACCCATTATGCTTGCTCCTCAACCTGACGGACAGTGATTGTGATTTCCGAAAACGGCTTCAGAATCTTGCCAAAACGACCACGTGCCCGAGGACGACCACGCTTCATGACCATGTTTTTACCAACATAGGCTTCTGCAACGATCAGCTCGTCCACATCAAGGTTGTGGTTGTTTTCAGCATTGGCGATTGCCGACTGAAGACATTTTTTCACGTCGTCAGCGATACGCTTTTTCGAGAAAGTCAGATCGGTCAGAGCCTTTTCAACTTTCTTTCCGCGGATCATCTGTGCAACCAGATTCAGCTTTTGCGGGCTAGTGCGAAGCATGCGAGTTTTCGCCATTGCTTCGTTGTCTGCCACGCGGCGGGGATTTTTATCCTTGCTCATGACTTACTTCCGCTTCGCTTTTTTGTCTGCAGCGTGACCGTAATAGGTACGAGTTGGCGAATATTCACCGAACTTCTGACCGATCATGTCTTCCGAGACGTTAACAGGGATATGTTTCTGGCCGTTGTATACGCCAAACGTCAGGCCTACGAACTGAGGCAAGATCGTCGAGCGACGCGACCAGATTTTGATGACATCATTACGACCCGATTCACGAGCAGCTTCGGCTTTTTTAAGCACATAAGCGTCGACAAAAGGGCCTTTCCAAACAGAGCGTGACATATGGATTACCGCCCTTTCTTCTTAGCGTGACGCGAGCGAATGATAAGCTTGCTGGACGCTTTGTTCTTGTTGCGGGTACGTGCACCTTTGGTTGGCTTACCCCAAGGAGTAACCGGGTGACGACCACCAGATGTCCGGCCTTCACCACCACCGTGTGGGTGATCGATCGGGTTCATGACAACACCACGGACGCTTGGACGGATGCCTTTATGGCGCATACGACCTGCTTTACCGTAGTTCTGGTTGCTGTTGTCTGGGTTCGAAACCGCACCAACAGTGGCCATGCATTCCTGACGAACCATGCGCAGTTCACCTGAAGACAGGCGGATCTGAGCGTAGCCACCGTCACGACCAACAAACTGAGCGTAAGTACCTGCAGCGCGGGCGATCTGACCGCCTTTGCCTGGCTTAAGCTCGATGTTGTGAATGATGGTACCAATCGGCATACCCGAGAACGGCATTGCGTTGCCCGGTTTGATGTCAGCTTTTGACGATGCGACAACAGAGTCGCCAACGGCCAAACGCTGAGGAGCAAGGATATAAGCCTGCTCGCCATCAGAGTATTTGATCAGAGCGATGAATGCAGTCCGGTTCGGGTCGTATTCGATCCGTTCTACGG
>CAYZAY010000119.1:0-6380 GCA_964476515.1 uncultured Rhodobacterales bacterium | reverse complement strand
TCATAGAAAACATTGCTCGAAAGAGACCGGAACTAAACCGTGACAAGTCCAGTTTAATTAACCCACCCATCTATTCCGTGGCTGCACCCGGCGCTAAAGTCATTGCGTTGCGCCCCCAAGCAACATTGGACGCCCGCATCGCAAACTGGGACACCCGCTATAAGCACATGCGCAAAGTCGATTTTTCGCATCGCTACGGCTACGCGCCTGACATGATCGACGCGGCCGACACGGCTTACATCTTTTTCGACCCTGAGATTATGCAAGATTCGATGCATGCCGCGCTATTCACCAAACCGAACGTCACTAAACTTCGCATGCGCCATCTTGGTTACCACCTTGAAAAGCACCTGCTGCAGATGTCCATTCTACCCGAAATCATCCGCGAAGCCGGTGAAGGCGTGCTGGACGAAGATGTCTTCTACCAAGCCTACCGCATCCGTCATCGCTATCTGCCATATCTGCGCAACATGCTTCGCCGCCTTGAAAGCGCCGAACGTGATCGTTTGACCGTGCTGTTTTGCCGTTCTGTCATCCGCCGTGCTAATCGGCCTTTGTTCCGCAAACGGCTCGACGATCTGCTGGCCAAGGGTATTCAGCTACCGGAACTTCCGGCAATCCCCGCAGAATAGCGTTTTAACTGGCACAGGCGCTGGTGATTGTGTAATCGCTGGCGCATGACCCAAAGCCTGACGATCACCCGCCCCGATGACTGGCACTTGCACCTGCGCGATGGTGCGATGCTTGATGCTGTTCTGCCCGAAACCACCCGCCACTTTGGCCGCGCGATCATCATGCCAAACCTCGTACCGCCGGTCGTCACCGCCGCGCATGCAGCCGCCTACCGAGACCGTATCATTGCCGCCATGCCCCAAGGCGCGCGCTTTGAACCATTAATGACGCTTTATCTGACCGAAAATACCGATCCCGAAGATCTTGCGGCTGCGCATGCCTCGGGTCTGATCAAAGCGGTCAAACTTTACCCAGCGGGCGCTACAACCAACTCTGCCTCTGGGGTCAGCAACTTCGAAAACGTCCGCGCGACGCTCGATAAAATGGCGGAAATCGGCTGCCCGCTTTGCGTCCACGGCGAAGTCACAGACAATGACATCGACATCTTCGACCGCGAAGCCGTGTTCATCGACCGCGTCCTCGACCCGATCCGCAGGGCAACGCCCGACCTGAAAGTCGTGATGGAGCACATCACCACCAAGGACGGCGTAGACTACGTCAAAGCCAACGACAAAAACCTCGGCGCGACGATCACCACGCACCACCTGATCATCAACCGCAACCACATCCTCGTAGGCGGCATCAAACCGCATTACTACTGCCTGCCGGTCGCCAAACGTGAACTTCACCGCCTTGCCCTGCGCGACGCCGCCACCAGCGGAGATGCGCGCTTTTTCCTAGGAACCGACAGCGCACCACACGTCGATCGCCTCAAGGAAAACGCCTGCGGTTGTGCGGGTTGCTTCACCGCCACCAACACGATGAGCCTTCTGGCCCATGTGTTCGAAGAGGAAAACGCGCTTGAAAAGCTCGAAGCCTTCGCGTCGCTCAACGGCCCAGCTTTTTATGGGTTACCCAAAAATAATGACACCCTCACCCTATCCAAGGGCGACGAAGTCTCTTACCCCACCAAAATCCCGACACCTGACGGCGACGTCACCGTCTTTGACCCGGGTTTCCCTGTCCATTGGAATGTGACCTAAGCTTTTTCTGTCCCAAAATATCCAAATCCAACCGTCCCACACCCGAAAGCCGCTGAAGGAATATCACCATGATCCCCACCACCTACCCGACCAAAGAAGAAATCGCCCGCCTCACCGCCCGCATGCTTCTGGAAATCAAGGCAGTGGATTTCAACACGGATGAACCCTTTACCCTCGCGTCCGGCCTGCCCAGCCCGTCATATGTGGATTGCCGCAAGCTGATCTCGTACCCTCGCATCCGCTCGACGCTGATGGATTTTCTAACCGTCACCGTCATGCGCAACGCGGGTTTTGAGGCGTTCGACAACATTGCAGGTGGTGAAACGGCGGGTATCCCATTTGGCGCATTGGTGGCGGATCGCATGGCGCTGCCTATGTCGTATGTTCGCAAAAAGCCCAAAGGCTACGGCCGCAATGCCCGCATCGAAGGCGCCATGACAGAAGGCCAGCGGGTTCTGCTTGTCGAGGACCTGACCACAGACGGCGGATCGAAGCTCAGCTTCGTCGACGCGATTCGCGAAACGGGTGCGACGTGCCATGACACCGCGGTAATCTTTTACTACGACATCTTCCCCGAGACGGAAAAAACCCTCGGCGATCATGGTGTCGCCCTACATCACCTGTGCACATGGTGGGACGTTCTGGCCGAAGCCAAAGCGCAAAAAGCCTTTTCCGAAAGCACCTTGGCCGAGGTTGAAAAGTTCCTAAGCGACCCGCGCGCTTGGCAGGAAGTCAACAAAAAGTCATAAGCCCTGACAATCAATGTAAGTTAACCCTGCGCGAATTTTTTCCCGCAGGGTTTCTTTTTGATGTTACTATATCTGGGCAAATATACTTCGGGCCGCACAAGATAATCCAAAAATCCGGTTATCCACAGGCTTTGCACAGAAACATACAATTTGCCCCTCGCGTACCCAGTCCGCTATCAGGCTTGGGTAGGGGACAGAGACAAAATGAACGAAATATCGGTATTCAATCCGGCAGCGCCGGATGTTGAGCAGGCACAAATTCTTCCGCACTCGATTGAGGCTGAACAGCAGCTTCTCGGGGCTATTCTAACGAATAACGATATCTATGATCGCATCGCATCGATCATTCAGCCCCAGCACTTCTACGAACCCGTTCATGCGCGGATTTACGAAACCGCAGCAGCGCGGATTGCTAAGAACAACCTCGCATCGCCGGTTACACTGAAAGCCTTTCTCGAAGAAGACGAGGGCCTGCAAGAGCTAGGCGGTCCAGCGTATCTTGTTCGATTGGCCGGTGCGGCGATTTCATCCTTTGCGGCGCGTGACTATGCCCAGATGATCTACGACATGGCGATCCGCCGTGAATTGATCGACGTGGGCAAGGACATCGCTGAAAAAGCCGCGCGGATGGAGGTTACCAGCGAACCGAAAGAGCAAATCGTTGAAGCCGAACAAAAGCTCTATCAACTGGCTGAACAAGGGCAGGCCGAGCAAGGTTTTCAATCGTTCCTGCGTGCCGTCACCGATGCCGTAAACGTTGCCAACGCCGCTTATCAACGCGAAGGCGGTTTGGCGGGCGTCCCGACACAACTAATTGATCTCGATTCCAAGCTTGGTGGTTTGCACAAGTCCGACCTTCTGATCCTCGCCGGTCGTCCGTCGATGGGGAAGACTTCGCTTGCAACGAACATCGCTTACAATGTCGCCAAATCCTACAAAAAGGGAATGCGCCCCGACGGCACCGAGGGTGCAATTGACGGCGGCGTGGTCGGGTTCTTCTCTCTCGAAATGAGCGCTGAACAATTGGCGGGCCGAATATTGGCCGAGGCGTCCGAGATTTCGTCTCATAAAATTCGCCAAGGCGACATGACCGAGGAAGAATTCCGCCGTTTCGTTGAAGCGGCCAAGGAACTCGAAGCCTGTCCACTTTACATTGACGACACTGCGGCGATCCCGATTTCCCAACTGGCCGCCCGTACACGGCGCTTGAAGCGGACCCACGGTCTTGATGTGTTGATTGTTGATTATCTCCAACTGGTGCGCGGATCGTCCGACAACCGCGTTCAGGAAATTGGTGAGATTTCGATGGGGCTAAAAGCCATCGCGAAAGAGCTGGAAATCCCAGTCATCGCCCTGTCCCAGCTTTCCCGTCAGGTGGAAAACCGCGATGATAAACGCCCCCAGCTTTCAGACTTGCGTGAATCCGGTTCGATTGAACAAGACGCCGACGTTGTGATGTTCGTTTATCGTGGCGAATACTACAGAGAGCGCGAAAAACCGGGGGATGACGATCTGGCGGCGATGGAGAAATGGCGCGAAGATATGGAGCGCCTGCACGGCAAGGCCGAGGTCATCATTGGCAAGCAACGTCACGGTCCGATTGGCACTGTTGAACTTAGCTTCGAAGCACAGTTCACCCGTTTCGGCAACCTCGTGAAAGCTTGGCAACAAGGCGCTGGCGATTTCTAGTCTGTAGGGTGCGCATTCACTGCGCACCGATGGGGCTTTGACCAAGGTGCGCAATGAATGCGCGCCCTACAAACTCACCCACCTTCCATAGCGCACATCAATATCCCATCCATCCGCATGACCGCCAATCGCGGCGGCGGCGCGGATGACCCCTGAATGGGTCACGACCAAGGTTTGCTCTTCGATTGTTTCCAACGTCCCTGCGACACGGTCCTGCAACTGCTGAACGCTTTCACCACCATGTGGCCGTGCGCCCATAAAATCCGCGGCCCACTCATCTAGCTCGTTACGTGGGATGTCGTTCCAAGGCACCATCTCCCAGCGGCCAAAGTCCATTTCGCGCAATCCGTCGACAATCTGCATGTCCCCACCCACCGCGCCTGCGACCCTCTCGGCCAAGCGACGGCAACGCAGCAAAGGGCTGGATACGATCCGTTTGACGGGCGGCAAACCCGCCAGAACATCGGCCACTTCGGCCTCAAAACTCGACGCAAGACCAAGGTCCGTCATGCCGTAGCACGTCCCCTTGGCGACGTCCGGCGTAGTGTGACGAAGATAGGTCAGACCCAAATCAGAACACCGACAAGGAATGCGACCTCGGCAATCTGCTGCGTCGCCCCAAGGCAATCGCCAGTGTAGCCGCCAATCTTGCGGACAAACCCTTGTGCAAAGCCCGAAACCACGGCGGCCATCAAAACAACGCCCAACACCGTCGCCCAGATACCCAGAAACACCGCTGACCCGATCAGGATGCCGATCGCCCAAAGCCGCGCGTAGGTCAGATCATCGCTGCTGACATCGGGCTTTGAAAACTTGGCGCTGTCCGCGCGGGCGTAATCGTAGCGGCTGATCACCTCGACCATCGCGTGGCGGCTTAGCGCGTGGGCAACGATGATTACCCAGAACGCATCCCACGCCCACATGTCGCTGATGGCTACCAGCTTCATGGCGAAGGCGAAGATCAACGCCATGATACCGTAAGTGCCGATACTGCTGTCGCGCATGATATCCAATGTTCGCTCGCGGTCTTTGCCGCCAATCAGCCCATCAAACGTGTCGGCCAAACCGTCTTCGTGCAAGGCGCCGGTCACAACCACAGCCGCCAAAAGAGCAAACACCGTCGCAACGTTGATCGGTAGGAAAATGCAGGTCAGGCAATACACCACCGCTGCAATCGATCCGACAACCACCCCTACGGCAGGGTAGAATCGGGCAGAACGGGCGAATGCTTCGTCACTGTGTTCGACCTCACCTTTTACAGGCAGGCGGGTTAGAAACTGCAGGGCAATCTTGAATTCGTTTCGGGCGGACATCTTAAGCTCCTCTGTCTTGCACTGGTATTAGCATGTTGACGCGCCCAAGCAATTCCCCTTGACCCTTTCAGCCCCATTGCCCAACAAGGGGCATGGCTACTGCGACCCTGACGATTGATACCAATGCGCTGGCAAACAACTGGCGCGCCCTTGATGCGAAGTCTTCACCAGAGGTGGAAACCGCCGCCGTTGTTAAGGCCGACGGGTATGGGTTGGACGCAGGCCACGTTGCCCAAACGCTACAGGCCGCAGGTGTGAACAGCTTTTTCGTCGCTGCTGCCGAAGAAGGGATCGCGGTACGCAAAGCCGTTGGCAATGACCCAACGATCAACGTTTTCTCCGGTCACATGGAAGGCGACGCAGCGGTGTTGACCAAACACACCCTCGTCCCGATGCTGAATTCGGCTGAACAGATATCTCGCCATTTCAATACACTGCCCAGCCACCCTTTCGGGGTGCAACTTGATACCGGCATGAACCGTCTCGGGCTGGAGCCTGCTGACTGGATGGGTTTGCGTGACGAATTGATCGCGAAATCCCCGTTATTGGTGATGAGTCACCTTGCCTGTGCGGACGAACTCGAACACCCGATGAACCCACAACAACTTGCAGTGTTTCACGACATGACAGACGGGCTGGATGTTCGCCGCAGTCTTGCGGCAACTGGTGGAACATTGATGGGTGCGGATTACCACTTCGACCTAACCCGCCCGGGCGTCGGCCTTTATGGTGGGTTCCCCTTTGAAGACGCGCAGCCCGTTGCCCATGTCGATATCCCCGTCATTCAAACCCGTCAGGTCGAAACAGGCGAAACGGTCGGCTATTCCAACACTTGGACGGCCCAGCGCCCATCGACTATTGCCACCGTTGCCGCAGGATACGCAGACGGTCTGATCCGCGCCATGGGGTCGGAT
>CAYZAY010000118.1:0-6391 GCA_964476515.1 uncultured Rhodobacterales bacterium | reverse complement strand
CGGAAGTGCCAAAACTTCCGGTCCTTGTTATATACAGGGATCGCCCTCCGTCAGCGCGTTGCGCCCACGGGGGCAACTGCATTTGGGCCGGTCGTTCCTACGTGAAGGACCATAATAACAACGGTGTAAGGAGCCACGGGAATGTTTGAGAATCTAAGCGAACGCCTCTCTGGTGTCTTCGATCGTCTAACCAAACAAGGCGCGCTGTCCGAAGACGACGTCAAAACCGCCCTACGCGAAGTCCGCGTCGCCCTTTTGGAAGCCGACGTATCACTGCCCGTCGCCCGCGAGTTTGTTAACAAGATTCAGGAAAAGGCCACCGGCCAAGCCGTCACCAAATCAATCACCCCCGGCCAGCAGGTCGTCAAGATTGTGCACGACGCACTGGTCGATACGCTTACTGGCGAAGAAGACCCCGGCGCGCTGAAAATCGACAACCCGCCTGCCCCGATCCTGTTGGTCGGTCTGCAGGGTGGTGGTAAAACGACGATCACCGGTAAGCTCGCCAAACGTCTGAAAGAAAAAGAGGGCAAAAAGGTCCTCATGGCCTCGCTCGACATCTATCGCCCCGCTGCGATGGACCAGCTTGCAATGCTCGGCCAGCAGGTCGGCGTAGACACCCTGCCAATCGTTCCGGGCCAGCAGCCGGTTGATATCGCCAAACGCGCCAAGCAACAGGCGACGATGGGCGGCTATGACGTCTATATGCTCGACACCGCTGGTCGCTTGCAGATCGACGAAGTCCTGATGAAAGAGGTCGAAGACGTCCGCGACGTCGTCAACCCGCGCGAAACCCTTTTGGTCGTTGACGGCCTGACCGGTCAGGTCGCCGTTGAAGTGGCCGAAGAATTCGACGCCAAGATCGGCATCACAGGCGTCGCCCTAACCCGTATGGACGGTGACGGACGCGGCGGTGCAGCGCTTTCGATGCGCGCGGTCACCGGCAAACCGATCCGCTTTGTCGGCGTGGGCGAAAAGATGGACGCGCTCGAAACCTTCGAGCCTGAGCGTATTGCAGGCCGAATCCTCGGTATGGGCGACATCGTCAGCCTTGTCGAAAAAGCTCAGGAAACCATCGAAGCCGAACAAGCAGAGCGCATGATGAAGCGCATGGCCAAGGGTATGTTCAACATGAACGACCTGAAGATGCAGCTTGAGCAGATGATGAAAATGGGCGGTATGGAAGGCGTCATGTCGATGATGCCCGGTGCGGGAAAGATGGCCAAGCAAATGGAAGGCGCCGGCATCGATGACAAGATGATCAAACGCCAGATCGCGCTGATCCAGTCAATGACCAAACGCGAACGCGCCAACCCGCAAATCCTTCAAGCCAGCCGCAAAAAGCGCATCGCCAAAGGTGCCGGTCTCGAAGTTTCTGAACTCAACAAACTGCTGAAAATGCAGCGCCAGATGGGCGACATGATGAAAAAGCTCGGCAAAGGCAAAGGCGGCATGATGAAACAAGCGATGAAAGCCATGATGGGCAAAGGCGGCATGCCCGATATGCCAGCTGGCATGGACCCCAAAGCGCTGGAAGCCGCAGCCAAACAACTCGGCGCAGGCGGCAAACTTCCCGGCCTAGGCGGTATGGGCGGCCTTCCTAGTGGTCTATCTGGTTTCGGCAAAAAGAAATAATGACTTTATCTTGCTCTAAATACCTACTGCGCGTCAGCGCCACGGGCACGCCACTTCGGCAGTGCGCGACGGGGGTATTTTGACATGACAACAACCATCACCATCCCATCACTCGAAACAGACCGCCTGATCCTCCGCGCACCGCGTATTGAGGATTTCGAGGCCTATGCGGCATTCAACGCGTCGCCCCGTTCGGCTGGTATCGGAGGCCCGTATAATCGCCAAGCGGCTTGGTCTCGTCTGTCGTCCCTGATCGGCCAATGGCAGTTGCGCGGATATGGCCGTTGGATGCTGGAAGAAAAAGCAAGCGGCCAACCAATGGGCGTTGTGGGCATCTACCATCCCGACGACTGGCCGGAAGCCGAAATCGGCTGGAGCGTCTTTGATGCCGCCGAAGGCAAAGGCTACGCCTATGAGGCCGCCGTTGCCTCGCGTTCCTACGCCTATGACGTGCTGGGTCGCGATACGATCATTAGCCTGACAATGGACGGGAACACCCGCTCTGAAAGCCTCGCCCAACGCATGGGTGCTCAACCCGACGGCATCTTTGAGCACCCCGAATACGGCCCAATGAACATCTGGCGGCACCTATCCCCAGACGAACTGGCCGACGGCGGAATGGAGGCCTACGCCTGATGGGACATCGTGATATTCCAATCCTCGAAACCAATCGTCTGGTCCTGCGCGGTCCGGACCCTGAGGATTATCCGAACTTCAAGGCGACGTTCTCTAGCTATCGCTCGCGTTTCATGGGTGGCCCTCTGTCAGCTTATGAGTCGTGGATGCTCTATGCCGCCGAAATCGGCCATTGGGAAATCCGCGGCTTTGGCATGTGGATGATCCACCTGAAAGACACCGACGAAACCGTCGGCATGGCTGGTGGCTGGTTCCCCGCGCAATGGCCGGAAAAAGAGATCGCGTGGATCATCTGGCCAGATCAGGCCGGCAAAGGTTTTGCGCTTGAAGCGACCGACCGTGTGCGGATGTATTTCTACGAAGATCTGGGCTGGGACGGCGCAGTGTCTTACGTCGACCCGAAAAACCTTGAAGCGATCCGTCTGGCCGAACGTCTGGGCGCCGTCAAAGACAAGTCCGCCAAAAGCGTTGACGGTCATGATGTGTGCTATCGCCACCCGTCACCGGAAGAACTTCGTTCAAGCCAAATCGAAGACGGCATCGCGATGGAAATCGCCCACTATGCCGACCCTTTGTTCAAGCCGAAAGGATGGGCCGTTGACTGATCCACGCATTTGCACCGTTTCGGCGTACAAATTTTACAAATGTCTACAAACTCCATCACAAGGGGCAACCGTATGACCGATAACGTCACCCGCGCTGCGGAACTCCTCAAAAACCACCGCGAAAGCATCGACCGACTTGATGCGATCCTTGTCTATACTCTGGGTGAGCGCTTCAAGCATACCCAAGCGGTGGGCAAACTGAAAGCCGAACACGATCTGCCCCCTTCCGACACCGTGCGCGAAGACAAGCAGATTGCCCGTCTCGAAGATCTGGCAAAACGCGCCGATCTCGACCCCGAATTTGCCAAGAATTTCCTGAATTTCATTATTCGGGAAGTGATCCAAAATCACAAGAAACATCAATTATAACAAGGATGTATGGTGGACAATGATCCATCAACAACGCCAATCTAAGGAGAAACTCTAATGGCTATTAAAATCCGTCTGGCCCGTGGTGGCTCGAAGAAACGCCCATTCTACCGTATCGTTGCAGCGGACAGCCGCATGCCTCGTGATGGTCGCTTCATCGAAAAGCTGGGCACATATAACCCACTGCTGGCAAAAGACAGCGAAGACCGTGTGAAAATGGACCTCGAGCGTGTTCAGTACTGGCTTGGCCAGGGCGCTCAGACCACTGACCGCGTTGCACGTATGCTCGAAGCTGCTGGCGTTGTTGCAAAAACAGAACGCAGCAACCCAAAGAAAGCTGTTCCAGGCAAAAAAGCACAAGAACGCGCTGACGAAAAAGCCGCTAAGGCAGCAGAAGCTGCTGAAGCTGCTGCAGCGCCAGCTGAAGAAGAAGCAGCTGCAGAGTAAGACTTTGCAGCAAGGTCAAGCCAACCCTGAGTTCGATCCAGAATTCCGAGAGCAGCTTGACCTGCTTTTGGCGAAGCGGCGTGATATACGCCGCTTCCGCCATGACCATGTTGACGAAGATCTATTGCAAAGCTGCCTTGGCAGTTTTGCTATGGCCCCTTCGGTTGGCCTGTCTGAACCTTGGCGCATTGTGCGCGTGTCCTCAGACACCACCCGCGCCGCTGCGCTCAAGAATTTTCAGGCGGCCAACGCAGATGCCTTGGCTGGGTATTCCGGCGACAAATCAAAGATTTACGCAGGACTGAAACTGTCCGGCATGCAGGAATCCCCTATTCAGGTTGCTGTGTTCTGCGACGAAGAAACCACCAAAGGTGCGGGTCTTGGGGCTGGCACTATGCCAGAAATGCGCCGCTATTCGGTCGTGTCTGCGATCATGCAGTTCTGGCTGGTTTTGCGTGCACACGGGCTGGGGCTTGGCTGGGTGTCCATCCTTGACCCCGATCGGCTTAAATCCGACCTGAATGTCCCTGACGACTGGTCGCTTGTGGCGTACCTGTGTATCGGCTGGCCGGAAGAATTCACCGAAACCCCTGAACTTGAGCTTGCAGGGTGGGAAACGCGGGCGGATCAATTGATCGTCGAGGAACGCTAAAATGTTCCGACTAATCCGCTTCATTGTCTTTTTGGCCGCTGTTTTCGTCGCTGGCATCCTTTACGAGAGAAATGGAATGGCAGACAATTGTCTCGACCGTGGTGGGCACGTAGTTAAAGGCATCTGTATCGGAGCACGTAAATGACCGACAAAATCTGTGTAGGCGCATTTGCTGGCGCGTTTGGCGTCAAAGGCGAGGTTCGTCTGAAAAGCTTCACCGCTGAGCCAACAGCGCTTGCCGACTACGGCGTTTTGACGTCCGAAGATGGTCAGCAAGAATTCTCGGTCACCCTGACACGCCCGATCAACAATGGATTTGCCGCACAGGTTGCTGGCGTCAAAACCAAGGAACAGGCCGATGGCTTGAAGGGTGTGAAAATATACGCTGACCGCAGCAAGCTGCCTGACCTGCCGGATGATGAATACTATCACACCGACCTGATCGGGGTTGAGGTTTACGACACCGGCGGCACGCTTCTGGGGCGCGTCAAAACTGTCCTGAACCACGGCGCGGCTGACCTGTTGGAAATCTACGGTGCAGGGTTGAAAGGCACCGTGCTGCTGCCCTTTACCCTTGAAGTGATCCCAACGGTCGACCTGAAAGCCAGTAGAATTGTTGCAGACCCTCCCGAAGGGCTTTTGGATTAAGTCTCACTACAGGCCCGCAAGTTGCAAGCAGACCTTTAAGCTTTCACCAAATCCGCCCCAGCCTTGCCCTTCCACCATGGCTGGCGTTAGAACGCGCTGACATCCCGAGGGCGAACATGACCGACAAACCCAAATCCTTTGGCCGCAAATCCATTCAGGTTTCACATAAACCGCGTGACCTGATGGAAGAAAAGCGTCTGGTCGATATCTGGACCGCCAAGATCATCACCCTTTTTCCGAACGCCTTTCCCGGCGTGTTGGGCGAAAGCCTGACAGGTCGCGCGTTGAAGGATCGGCTGTGGCAGTTGGAAACCATCGACCTGCGCCCTTTTGGCATCGGCAAACACCGCAACGTCGACGACACCCCAGCAGGCGGAGGCGCTGGCATGGTGCTGCGCGCTGACGTGGTCGGCCCTGCGATCTACGACGCCATGAGCGGCACAAAAGGTAATTGGCCCGTCGTTTACCTTTCCCCGCGCGGCAAACCTTTCGACCAGAAAATGGCCCGCGCTTGGAGCCAATGCGACGGCATCACCCTGCTCTGTGGCCGGTTCGAAGGCGTCGATGAGCGGGTGCTGGAACAGTACAACGTGCAAGAAGTTTCACTGGGCGATTTCGTCCTGACAGGGGGCGAGATTGCCGCCCAAGCCATGATCGACGCCACTGTCCGACTGATCCCCGGTGTGCTGGGCAATGAAGCCTCGACCGAAGAAGAAAGCCACTCAAACGGGCTTTTGGAACACCCTCAGTATACCAAGCCTGCAGAATGGATGGGCCGCCCGATCCCCGAGGTGCTGATGTCAGGGCATCACGGGAAGATCGAGGAATGGCGACGTGAGATGAGCGAGAAGATCACGCGGGAGCGACGGCCCGATATGTGGGGGAAGAAGTAGCGCTTCCAAGTTCAGTAGCAAAATGCTGGTATGCGATTGCTATTGCATTATTTGGAGCATCGAAATGTTGTCGTACGAGGATTTCGAAAAAGCTGGATTACCAAAAGAGGTACCAATTGGTATTGAGAGCATTTCAATTGGATCGGAAACAAGAGATTGCGCTACAACAATAATGGCTCAGTATACTATCGAAGGTCGAGTCATATTAGATCTTAGTTCGCTCTTTGAGGCTGGCAATTGGGCTGAAGCTTTCAATATTCATGGCAACGCATTGTCCGTACGCCTCGCCACTGGCCAGGACATTGCCTTGATCCCGACGAAAACCAACTTCGGGGAAGGCTTGAGCGTAGAAGCAGTGCCTACTTCCATCCCGATTTCGGTGGACAAGGGTAAAACGGCGGCAAAAGTAAGTGCCTTTTTGATCTCCCCACCAAAACTGCTCAACAAGCCACTGACCTGCCCCCTGCTGGTCCCTCGTTCATAACGAGAGTTTGCGGGTTCGATTT
>CAYZAY010000117.1:0-6402 GCA_964476515.1 uncultured Rhodobacterales bacterium | reverse complement strand
GTATTATTGAAGGGGCTGCCAAATGGCGGCCCCTTTTGCTTTGGGGGAAGGGCCGGTGGGCAGAACTGCCCACCCTACGGGACGCCGCGACGTAGGGTGGGTTTCTAACCCACCGTGCCCAACACCCATAAAATTTAAAAGCTTGGATGGTCCAACGAAACCCACCATAAAGGTCGGCAGCGTGGGTGGCGGAGTATCATGAAAGCATTGGTCGAAACATGGCGTGGAGGTCGCGCGATATTGCGATGGGCGTTCGCGGCTCCTTTGATGACGTATCGTGCCGGAAGTCAGGCGAAAAGCAAATCCGAAGCGCGCACCATTCTCATCAACAGCTTTGATCGTCTTAGAAAATCCTGCGGTATAAAAATTGTCATTCACGGCACACCCCCAAAGCCCAACGCCGGATGTGTGGTTTGTTACAATGAAACGACTTTTGCGGATGTGTTCGTGTTCCCGTCGGTGGTTCTTCCCCATGTTGATAGGGCAGCGGCGGCGGATGCCTATGCCCTGATCCCATTCGCGCGCCGTGCGTGCCAAAACGCTGGGATCGAGCTTGTTCCGCGTGGCAAACGTGGCGCGACAGAAAACCTGATGGCGACCATCGTCGAAGCGCTTAAAAATGGCGAGCGCATTGCATGGGGTGGCGAAGGACGGTTGTCTGGAAAAGACGAAGTGGGGCGCTTCAAGCGGGGCGCTAGTCTAATAGCCATTCGCGCCGGTGTGCCGGTCATTCCGGTCGCGTTTTATGGCGGCTATCAACGCCTGCCTATGGGTTCGCTGAGGGTGCGCCCGGGAACGGTACATGTTCACTTTGGCGAGCCTATCGAATCGACGGGCTATACCGAGGAAACCGTTCGCGACCTTGCCGATCACACGCAAGCTATTGTCGCGAAAATGTATGCCGATCTAAAGATCGTTGCGGGTGACTAGCGGCCCAAAGATCGAATTCGTCCTAAGCCGTATCACCTGCTCTCAGGCATACATGTTTGGTGGTCTGTTTTTGCGAAGCGCCGTCTACGCAGTCGGGCGCGTTGGATGCATGATCATGGCGTTTGCTTAGGGCGGGCGATCATTCGCTTGTCGGACATGCTGACAAAGTGGATGACCGAAGGTCCAAGGGATGTCGTGCCCTTGGGGCTTCTTGACGATCAATCATTATTTACGTGTGATTTCCGCTAAATGCCTCTTGATCTCACCTTGCCCCTGCCGTATCTCACTGCTCGGTCGTAGGGGTATAGCTCAGTTGGTAGAGCGACGGTCTCCAAAACCGTAGGTCCCGGGTTCGAGCCCTGGTGCCCCTGCCATCTCTACGACATTCTATACCATCCAGTTTGCTTCGCTTTGGGCGGGTAACTGTCCAAGTTTCGGACCGACGCACACTTATGATTAGTGCGCAGGTGTGATTGCGCCAGCTATACGGGCGTTTCCCTCGCGTTATCATAGACTTGATAGGGTGCTGCAAATATCCTGACAGGGAAACGCGCCCCATAAAATATGAGACCAATGCCATGAAAAAGATGCTATCTTTAATGGTTGCGGCGACTACTTTTTTAGCCAGCGCAACCTCACCTGCCTATTCAACATCATGCGTCGCAGTCGCCTACAAGCCCGACAAACAAACGTCGTCTCCTGATTTGTTCAGAACCAATGTACCAACCTGTGACGGGCGATTTGTGTCGGGTTTCAAAATTGTCGGAAACGGTGGAGCCACTTGGTACGCGGATGCGCACCACGCCAATGAATGCTTCAATATGGACGTGACTTTTCTTCCAGCGGGCGTTAGCGCCTACGATATGGATGAAGTTCAGGAATACCTCGGTGACGAAGTTGACGTTGATGTTTGGCGTCGTGTGGAGGTCGTAACCTGTAAGTAAACTGGTGCGATGACGAGGGGGTTTCCCCTTTCTTTGTTCTTGGGTATTTGTTGAAGCGTCTGGGCTTCAAGCCTGAGACTGATGCATTCATCAAACCGGGATTGGCCCATTGGCACGCCAGATAGCTGTTTCACTTCATCTTGGTGCCCACAAGACCGCGTCCACGCATCTTCAAAAATCGATTGAGCGCAATGAGCCTTTGCTTGAGCAAAACGCGATCCGCTATTTCGGTCCAAAATACCTCCGTCATAAGGATCACGCGTTTCTGGATCTCTTTGGTCTTCGCTCAAGCGGCAAAACTGTTGGCAACCGTACGGGCCAAGAGCAAATCGAATGGTTGGCTGACGGCGCTGATCAAATAGTCCTGTCCGAAGAAAATGCCCTTGGGCCGGTTTTCAACAAAATAAATCCGGGCGTCCTGTACCCGCAGGGCGATCTAAGGATCGAACGCTTCATCGAGGTTATATCCCCCCAGCCGGTCACGATCTTTCTGGCAATCCGAGAGCCGTCCACATGGCTGGCTTCGCTTTATTCGCAACGTGTCATTGGCGGTGAGTACAGAAGTTTCCAAGACTTTGTCGGCGACAATCAACCGGACCTGCTTAGGTGGTCAAATCTGATCGGCAGGCTGGCGAAAATTTCGGGTGACCGGCGAATTTTTGTTTGGCGCAAGGAAGATTATCCTGAAGTCGCAGCACCAGTCCTTCGACGAATGGTCGGCTGGAAGCTGGGGCCGCTGCTGGAACGCGTCGAGGGGCGCGTCAACGCGGGTCTAAGCTCGGCCGCCATTGCCCAGTTGGTTGAATGGGGTAACGAAGGGCGGGAAGGCGATGCAAAAGAATGGGCCAAGGAAGTTCGGAAAACTTTTGATTCTCCTGATGGGGTCAACGTGTTTGACCCATGGCCCGAGGATATGAAGGCACAAAGCAATTTGGCTTACGAACAAGACGTCAAAAAGATTGAAGGTATTGCGCAAGTCGAAATGCTGAAACCATCACGCAAAAGCCGCGGCTAGGAGGATCATGATGGACCAAAGATTATCGGGAATAGTTCTAGGGGTGGAAAATCTGACGCGCGCCAAGGCGTTTCTTACGGCCTTGGGCTGGCAGATTTCTTCTCAGGACGAAGGCATCGCGGCTTACAACATGATGGGAACAATGGTTTTGTCGCTATATCCATGGCCGGATGTAGCTGCGGAATTGGGTATGACCCCCGAAGACTACGGCAAGCCAAACGCAATGATTGGCCAAAACGTTCGCACCAAGGAAGAGGTCGCAGAAACTCTGGCCAAGGCCAAAGCGGCGGGGGCGACCATCGTTAAGCCTGCTCAAGATGTGTTTTGGGGCGGTCATTCGGGGTACTTCCGCGATCCGGACGGACACTATTGGGAAATTGCATATAATCCGGTTTCACCGCTTGGACCCAAAGGCGGATTCCAGTGGAACGGTGGACATGGCGCATTGTGATGCGTAACCCACTTGAAATCGCTGATTGAAGGGCGTAACTGCCTCCTGATCCTAGAAGAGAGATTCACCATGGCCATGACCAACCCGCTTCAGTTTATCCAGCAGGTCCGCTCGGAAGTATCGAAAGTCGTCTGGCCGACCCGTCGCGAAGTGCTTTTGACTACCGGTATGGTTTTCATGCTGGCAACGCTGGCTGCAATCTTCTTTGCGCTTATAGACATGATCATCCGTTTCGGTCTTCAGGGCGTGCTGGGGATGTTCGGGTAAATTAGGCATCAGCCACTTGAAAACCGCTTGCCCCTTGAATTCCGAATTCGCAAACGGTAATTCGTGATCAATCCCGAAAATGGCGTGCTGCGAATCAAGCTGCACGCCCTTGTTTTATCCGGGACTCGGAATGTAACCATACCGACGTATGTGTCGGGAAATCTAAGGTAGTTAAGCAGATGGCAAAACGGTGGTATTCGGTCAGTGTTCTTTCCAACTTCGAAAAGAAAATCGCTGAGCAGATCAAAGTAGCCGTGGCTGAAGCCGGTCTGGAAAACGAAATCGAAGAAGTGCTCGTTCCAACCGAAGAAGTCATCGAAATTCGCCGCGGTAAAAAAGTGACCAACGAGCGTCGCTTTATGCCCGGCTATGTACTTGTCCGCATGGAAATGAGCGATCAGGGCTACCACCTGATCAACTCGATCAACCGCGTCACAGGTTTCCTAGGTCCACAGGGGCGTCCGCTGCCAATGCGCGATGCTGAGGTGAACCAGATCCTTAACCGCGTTGAAGAAGGTGTGGAAGCACCAAAGCTGCTGATCAGCTTCGAAATCGGCGAGAAGGTCAAAGTCAACGACGGCCCGTTCGAAGATTTCGATGGCATGATCGAAGAAGTCGACGAAGACAACCAGCGCCTAAAAGTTTCGGTGTCTATCTTCGGACGCGAAACTCCGGTCGAGCTGGAATACACTCAGGTTACAAAGCAGAGCTAAGTCTAGGTGTTAGCCTGTGTCTTGAGGATGTGGGCTGGAACACCGCCGACGATTGCACTTGCAGGTACATCTTTAACAACAACAGCATTGGCGCCAACTTTGGCGCCTTTTCCTATTGAGACATCGCCCAAGATTGCCACACCAACGTCGACGTTGTCGCCAATCGTTGGTAGCTTGTGTCGTGCGTCCACAGAGGCCACGCCGAACGTGGTGTTCTGGCGTATCAAAACATCGTTTCCAATCGCCCGCGCTGCAAGAATTATTCCGCTATGATGTTCAAGCGTTACGCGCCGGCCGACAACGACGGAATAGGAAATTGTCATTCCACAAGCCCATTGGACGACCTTTTCCAAAAAGCGGTAAATGATCGTTAAGAGTATCCGGAGCGGCCGAATTCTGATGCCCATTCGCCAGTTGCCGAAGCGATGCCAGAAGAGCGCCCAGAAACCCTGAGACAAATAACGGCTTCCGTGGGTTTGAAAATCTTCTTTCACCAAACCCCAAAAATTAATGTCAGACGGGTTTCGATTTTTACGACCGTCATTGATTTCGGTTGAAAATGGTCTTCCAGAATCGATGTCGCTTTGCGCTTGGCTTTTAACCTGAGCTTCTTGAGTCTCTGCAGGGCAGGTATCTTTGGTGGTGCTATAGATTTGATCAGACATTTAGAAACGATGCTGCTCTTTTAATTTGAACTTGGGTGTTGGCGAAAAAAAACAGTCACTGCATAAAATACGAAACGGAGCTAAACACAGACCCTAATATGTATCCACATCACATTTTTCGTACAGAATAAACACTTCCCTTCAACTTGGGCGATTAAATGAGACCACCAATTGATGGCTGGGGATGATGCCATCATCCCTTGGCAGCCTTGTCTAAAGCAATTCTTAACGTGCGTCCCAAAGAAGCGTGAATTGCGACTGATGCAGGGAATAAAGATGATTTCATATCCCGTGATGGGATTGCACAATGCTCCATTCTACTTTATTCGCCCGCACACGACGCGGAATCGGTTTCGGCCCCGCGCGTTTTTTCGTGGGAGGCGAGGGTATCGCGATATCCGGACCAGACCACACAACATGACACTCTGACGGGCGCGCCTTGAAGAGGTTGGAATAGGAGAAAACCAAATGGCTAAGAAGCTAGCTGGTACAATGAAGCTGCAGGTTCCTGCAGGTAAAGCAAACCCATCCCCACCCGTAGGTCCAGCACTGGGTCAGCGCGGCATCAACATCATGGAATTCTGTAAGGCGTTTAACGCTAAAACACAGGAACTTGAGCCTGGTGCACCATGCCCGACTGTAATCACCTACTATCAGGACAAGTCCTTCACTATGGACATCAAGACGCCACCAGCGTCGTACTTCCTGAAAAAGGCCGCTAAGCTGAAATCCGGTGCAAACACTCCAGGTCGCGAGACCGTAGGCACCGTCACCTCGAAGCAGATGAAAGAGATCGCTGAAGCGAAAATGAAAGACCTGAACGCAAACGACATCGAAGCTGCAATGCAGATTATCCTCGGGTCGGCACGTTCTATGGGCATCGAGGTGAAGTAAGATGGCTAAGCTTGGAAAACGCACTGCCGCTGCTCGTGAAGCATTCGCTGGCAATTCGGACGTCACCGTTGAAGAAGCTGTTGCACTGGTTAAATCCAACGCAACTGCGAAATTCGACGAGACTGTTGAAATCGCAATGAACCTTGGTGTTGACCCACGCCACGCAGACCAGATGGTCCGCGGTGTTGTTGGTCTGCCAAATGGCACGGGTAAAACCGTTCGTGTTGCAGTATTTGCACGTGGTCCAAAAGCTGAAGAAGCTCAGGCCGCTGGCGCAGATATCGTTGGCGCAGAAGACCTGATGGAAAGCATTCAGGGCGGCACCATTGATTTTGACCGTTGCATTGCAACCCCTGACATGATGCCAATCGTTGGCCGTCTGGGTAAAATCCTCGGCCCACGCAACCTGATGCCAAACCCACGCGTTGGCACTGTGACCATGGATGTTGCAGACGCTGTTAAAAACGCAAAAGGCGGCGAAGTTCAGTTCAAAGCTGAAAAAGCCGGTGTGGTTCACGCTGGT
>CAYZAY010000116.1:0-6696 GCA_964476515.1 uncultured Rhodobacterales bacterium | reverse complement strand
CTACACACTTTCCAGGCGTGCGCCTTCGACCACTCGGCCACCGCTCCGTTCGGGCCTGTCTACCCTTAGATTTGGGGGGTATGCAAGAGTAGAAGATACACGATATAGGATGAATTTCTAACGCTCTAATCTTGCAAATTTGCGCATCGAATGAATACTTGTCCAAGCGCATCACAAGCGGGCACGAACGACGATGGTCAACGACGCAACAGACAATTCAAAAATGGTGTTGCGGCTATGTGCAACCTGCGAGGGCGAAGGCTTTGCCGAAGGGAAACAGGCTGTTGAGACGGCGCTGAATGATGCTAATCTCAGCCAGAATGTAACTGTTAAGCGTGTGGCCTGTTTGGGTGCTTGTGAAACGCCTAAGGCATTGGCGATGCAGGCAGAAGGTCGAGCAAGCTATGTGTTTTCCGGCCTTAATTTGAATGAAGACGCCAAGGACATCGCGCAGACGTGTCAGGTTTATCTGACTGCTCCGAAAGGCTGGATTGAAGACGCCCATCCATGTGGGCGCCTTCGGTATTGTTTGCGCACGCGTATTCCGGCGCTAGAGGCTTAAGGCAGTCTAGGGAACCATTACAGAAGCGCTGATCGACTTTGCGCCAATGGTCAGGGTTTTGTGGTCGTTCGACGACAAGATCACCGCCACAACATCGCCAGTCGTTACAGAAGGCAATTGCATCCAGTTTCCGTACATTCGGCTGATTTTTTTGCCGTTGATGTAAACATGGGCGTGGCCTTCGCCGTCGATATGCGCGGTCGAGACATGCTCTGGCGCGAAACGAAAGCTTGTGGTCGTGACCTCAAGGTTCCAGCCGCCTTTTGGGTCTTTGTGAAGCATAGCTTCAACTGTGGGTGCACTTTCGGCAGCTAGGGCAATGATTTCCGAGTGATCATGCGCAACTGCATCGGTTGATGTATGCGTTTCTTGACCGTGATCGGTATCGTGATCATGGCCGTCGAACGTAACGCCATAGCTGGCCGCTAGCATAAATCCTGCCAGCCCGCCAAAGATCAACCCAATCAGAAGCATTGGTATTGAGCGGTTCATTAGCTATCTTCCTTTCTTGACCAAAAATACCCTGCAAGACATCCCAAGATGACCCACGCAGCAAGACCGACACCAAACGAGCGTGCTGCAAATAGTCCACCAAGTTCAGTGGGGGCAGAGCCGGTTAGAACATCAGGATGCGGTGCGCCAACAATATGTGGTGCAAGGATCAGGAATGCGGCAACGCCCCAGAATACTGGGCTTTTGCCAAATGCGATCATCCAAAGTCCGGCCATTGTTGCAGCCGCAGCGGCGTACCACCAGATTTGGCGGTCACCGATATCTGCGGCGGCAGACCCCGGAACCTCGGGGGCTAGGCCGAAACCCGGTGCCAGATGAAGCGCAACAAACCCTGCGACGCCCCAGATGATCCCTGAGCGCGCTGTAATTGTTGCGTCTTGTGCTTCGGCCAAATTCATCAGTGCAACCATGACAAGCCCGTAGCCTGCATAGATGAGCATTGAGAAAACGATGCTCAGAAGGTTTCGCTGAACATCAAATGGCGGCATTTCGAAATGCGCCGAGCTTACGCCCGTGTGCACCATTGCGCCGGTTTCAAACATTTCCGCGTGAAGCAAGACAGGCTGCACGAAAACGAGCTGTAGCAGAGCTGCAATCAGCCCTGCCACTGCGCCAGCGATCAACGCGCTGGTCAGAATTTTAGAAAACATGAATGGTCAGTCTGCTCAGTGGCAGGGGAAGCCAGTGGCGTGACGCACGTCATGTGCAGCGTCATGCAGGGCGCTTGCCTGTACGTGGCCTGCAACAGCGACGATGAAGAAACCCAGTACAGCGGCGAAAAGAGCCGGTGCGAAGCTGGTGCGAACTGCCGATACGTTCAATGTTTTAGTAGTCATTTAATCCTCCTTGCCGTCCTTCCCGACGGCGGGTTTCGTTCCAGTGCCTGGCAGGTCTCCTGGCTTGCGGCTCTGCGGTTTTGATCTCCTTCCCCGGCGTTGGCCGAGTGGGTTATGATCAGAACCTCGCCACTTACAGTCGCGGGGGCGGCTTCGGAGTTGATCCTATCTTACCGAATTCCCTATTGCCGACGGATTGTCGGACCAAGCCTCTCCAAATAATCGGGAAAACCCGTGCCGTGCAATGAAAAACTGACCTATGCGCCAAGTTTGCGCAGCACATAGATATCCATGATCCAGCCATGATTTTCACGGGCTTTCGCGCGGGTATCAAGGATTTCGTCGGAAACATCGCTAAGTTTGCCGCGAACAAGCAATTGTTCGGGCATTCCGACATATGCCCCCCACCAGATCTCATAATTCGAGGCATCCAAGCACTGGAACGAGCATTCTCCATCCAGCATCACGGCGATGGTATCGGCATCGTTTGGCCAGCCCATTTCACGTAATTGGCGGCCGGTGGTCACCGTGAAAGGTGCGCCGATTCGGTTGATGGGGATAGCGTGCGCGGCCGTTAGGGCCTGCAAGCTGGTGATGCCCACAACAACATGCAGGTTTGGTTTTGGGTCCAGACGATCGGCAATCCGCAGCGTGCTGTCATAAAGCGAAGGATCGCCCCAAACGAGCAAGGCAACGCGCTTTCCTGCACCATCACTGGCAGAAATGGTGTCTTGCCAGGCTTTAGAGATGGCATTGTGCCAATCATTGACGCCATCCAGATAAAACCCGCTGGCGTCTCTGGTCGGAATGTCAAATTCGGCAATATTTGCTGTCGCGTCAGGGGCAACCTTTGCAATAATTCGGTGACGGATCTCTGCAAGGTCGGCTTTGTTCGGACCTTTGCGCGGGATCAGGATCAGGTCTGCATCGCGAATGGCATTAGCGGCCTCAAACGTCACGTGGTCTGGGTTGCCGGTGCCAATTCCGATAAGCCAAAGGTCAATCATCGCCGAACTCCGCCAGCGGACCATAAAGGATAAGGGCAGGGTTGTGCCCTATATCGCCAGATAGCTGTTCGGCGAGTGACTTTAGGGTTCCACGCGTGACTGATTGATCCGGCTTTGACACGTTTTCGGCCAGTATAGCAGGGGTTTCAGGCGACAGGCCGCTATCGGCAAGCATATCAACCAATATAGGAAACGTGCGTTTGCCCATAAAGATAACCGTCGTCGCTTCGGAATCGGTTAGGGCCGCCATGTTTAGGTCTTTTGGAAGCTCACCGGTGACGTCATGGCCAGTCACGAATTGAACACGACGGGCGGTCAGACGGCGGGTCAGCGGAATTCCCGCTGCCGCGGCGGCAGCGATTGCTGAAGGAACACCGGGGATGATTTCGTATTCTATTCCGGCTTCTTCCAGCGCGACTATTTCTTCTTCCAAACGACCAAACAAACCACTGTCACCGGATTTAAGGCGTACAACCTTTGCCCCTGATTGCGCGTATTCAACAAGCAGTTTGCTGACGTGGTTTTGCTTTGGCGATGGACGTCCCGCGCGTTTGCCGACGCCAATCATATCCGCATCAGGGCCTGCGTGTTCTAAAATCGGCCCTGAAGACAGATCATCGAACAGAACGGCCTCGGCATTCTGAAGCCGTTTGACCGCTTTCAGGGTCAACAGTTCAGGATCACCCGGACCGGACCCGACAAAAGATACAAAACCGCTCATGATGTTGCCTCTGCGATCAGATGGAAGAAAGTGCCGCTTACGTTGCCGCGTTTTGATCCGGTTTCCGGGACGGGGTTGCCGTCGGCATCAAAAACATTGGCCAAAGGGGCATCGGTTTCTTCAAGGATTGAGGAATAGTGGAATTCGTGACCCCGAAGAGCTGATCCGACAGCAAGACCGAGTGTCGGTTCAACCAATTCAGCACGGCGATAGCCCAGATGAAATTTGCGCTTTTCGTAGCTGGTCACAAGATTAAGCAATCCGGCCATTTGATGCGCTGTGCCTTCTTTGTCGATCAGCGTGTTGCCAAGCGCCATGTAGCCTCCGCATTCGCCGTGTACCGCTTTGGTTTCAGCGTGCTCTCTTATACCGGCTAAAAAGTTTGAAGCTGCCGCAAGCTTGCCCGCGTGGAGTTCTGGATAGCCGCCGGGTAGCCAAACGAGGTCGGCGTTTGCATCCGGTGCTTCATCGATCAAAGGCGAAAACGGCAGGATTTCAGCGCCCGCGCGTTTCCAACCCTCTAACAAATGCGGGTACGTGAAACTAAACGCGGCATCTCTGGCCAACGCGATCCGCTGGGCAGGGGGATTGGGCAAATTGCCCGTCTTTGGTTGGGTGCCCGAGGCCGCTGCGGATTTGATCGCTTCAAGGTCGACATTGTCTGTCAGGAATTGCGCGTATCCAGCAATAGCGGTTTCAAGATCAGGGTGCTCGACAGCCTGAATAAGCCCCAGATGTCTTTCCGGAAGGGCTAGATCACCACGGCGGGGAAGGCACCCCAACACCTTGATGCCAGCTTGCTCCATCCCCAGACGCGCAAGACGTTCATGTCTTGGGCTTGCAACACGGTTCAGGATAACACCGGCAAAGGGAAGGTCCGGATCGTAGGATTTGAACCCAAGCGCCGTGGCCGCCGCCGATTGTGCTTGGCCGCCAACGTCGATCACAAGAACCACGGGCCAGCCCATACGTTTGGCCGTTTGTGCCGATGTGCCAAAGCCAGCCTCGCCCTTGGTCGCGACACCGTCAAACAGGCCCATAGACCCTTCGGCGACCACGAAATCTGCATCATGTGCTTCGGCGCCGATTGTGTTGATCAGGTCTTCAGACATCGCCCAGCTATCGAGGTTGTATGAAGCCCGTCGCGCGGCTGCGCGGTGGAAAGCAGGGTCGATATAGTCGGGGCCGGATTTGAAGGGTTGAACTGATAAACCCTGATCTGAAAGCGCCCGAAGTAAGCCCAGCATAACAGTTGTTTTTCCGGTCCCAGAAGACGGGGCCGAAATCAGTATTCCGGGTGGGTTAGTCATCGCCTTCCCTCCATTCGGACCACGGCGATTCAGCTGTTTGTGGGCGATATCGACGATCATAATCCGTTGAATACAAACAGCTTTCGTCAAAGCCTTCGCCAGCCAACGCTGGACCAACAAGGATCAATGCCGTGCGGGTGATGTTTTCTGTCACGTCGCCTTTTAGCTTGGCCAATGTGGTGCGGATGATCTGCTGATCTGGCCAACTGGCACGATAGACGACCGCAACGGGGCAAGTGTCGCCGTAGGCTGGAACCAGCTGTGCGATAACATTGTCCAGATTGCCGATAGACAAGTGGATCGCCAATGTCGCGCCGGTTGCCGCGAAGTTTTCTAGCGTCTCGCCTTGGGGCATCGATGATGCGCGGCCCGGGGTGCGGGTCAGGACAACGGATTGCGCCAAACCGGGTAAGGTCAGTTCGGTGCCAAGAGCCGCCGCCGCCGCTGCAAATGAGGGCACGCCTGGGGTCACGCTGACGGGGATACCTTCGGCCTTCAAGCGGCGGATTTGTTCGCCCATCGCAGACCAAACCGATAGATCACCAGAATGCAAACGCGCAACGTCTTGCTCTGCGTCTTGCGCCTTTTTGCACTCGGTAATGATCGCATCGAGATCCAGCAGAGCCGTGTTGATGATCTTGGCCCCCTTAGGGCAGTGATCCAATATCGCCTGAGGCACAAGTGAACCCGCGTAAAGGCACACCGGACAGCTTGCGATGATGTCGCGACCTCTGAGTGTCAAAAGATCCGGAGCGCCCGGACCCGCGCCGATGAAATGAACGGTCATAAATCAGGCTCCGATTGCGATGGCGCAGGTTGCCATCCTGTCTTCAGAAATTACGCGCGCAGATTTGAGGGTGCTGTTTGGACCTGCAACGGCCAGTGCCGCGGCTTCGGCGACGCTTCCGGTGCCACGCTTTTCCATCACGCGTTCGGATTGCGTTTCAGTTGATTGGGCAACCAAATCATCGTGGGAAACGCGGCGTACCGGTAACCCAAGTTCCTGTGAAAGGGCCACCATAGCCGGATGATCAGACTTGTCCGCGGGTGTTGCGATTGTGTCGGCACCATCCGCACATGCCAAAGCAAGCGCCGACCGTAAACTGTCCACAGTTGCGTTTTTGCGCAATCCAATACCTGCAACGATCATAGCGTGACACTCCATTGAACTAAGGGGTAGGCGGCCTTCCAGCCACGTTTGGGGCCAATTTTGCCAAGGTTTGACAGCTCGATGCGCAGCAGGTCTCCGCCAAGTTTGGCGTGCCATTGGATTAACAAAGCTTCGCTTTCAAGCGTGACGGCATTGGCAACCAAACGCGTGCCAGATGGCATTCGGGCCGAGATATTCTGAAGCAGAGCTTCGGACAGACCACCGCCAATAAAGATTGCATTCGGGGTAGGGGCATTCGCCAAAGCATCAGGCGCGCGGCCTTCGATCACGGTCAACCGATCAACACCAAGTCTGGCTGCATTTGCGCGGATACGTTCAGCGCGTTCGGGGTTGGCTTCGATAATCGTCGCCTCGGTCGAAGGATCGCTTAGAAGCCATTCGATTGAGATCGACCCAGATCCGCCGCCGATGTCCAATAGGTGTTCGCCTCGTTTCGGGGCGAGGGCGGAAAGGGTCAAAGCGCGGACCGGACGCTTGGTGATCTGGCCATCGTTTTCGAACCAATCGTCACTTCGGCCCGAGGATCTTGGCAACTCGACCCCACCGTGAAACTCGATTCCGACGCAAACGGGGTGG
>CAYZAY010000115.1:0-6751 GCA_964476515.1 uncultured Rhodobacterales bacterium | reverse complement strand
CGTCGACCTGTTCTTCGTTCTCGACGATGCCCTGTTCAAATAGCCAAGCGCGTTTGCGCCCATCGCTATAGGGCACCAACAGATCAGTGACCGTCTTCTTACCTTCCAGCCGGTTTGTGACCTCTTCAAGCAAGGCTTCTAACCCCTCGCCCGTAATAGCCGACACCATTTGGGTGTTTTCGTCTGATTGAACTGAAATCTGCTTCAGCTCTTTCTGATCAGAATCCAGCTGGTCGATTTTGTTCCACACTTCCAGCATCGGGCGATCATCTTCGACGCCCAAGCTTTCAAGGATGTTTATTACATCTTCGGCTTGCTCATTGGATTGGGCATGACTGATATCGCGAATGTGAAGGATTAAGTCTGCTGCAAGGACTTCTTCCAGCGTTGCCCTAAATGAAGCGACAAGTTCGGTTGGCAGGTCTGAAATAAACCCAACAGTGTCTGACAAGATCACTTCTGGTCCGTCTGGTAGCTTTACGCCGCGCATTGTAGGGTCGAGCGTGGCGAACAGCATATCTTCAGCCATCACATCCGCACCGGTTAGGCGATTGAACAGCGTCGACTTGCCAGCGTTCGTATATCCGACCAAAGCAACAATAGGATAAGGCACCTTGGCACGCGCGTTGCGATGCAGTTCACGCGTTTTGACAACTTTTTCAAGCTGCCGACGCAAGCGAACAAGCTGGTCGTCAATCGCACGTCTGTCAGCCTCGATCTGAGTTTCACCCGGGCCACCGACAAACCCCAAACCGCCCCTTTGGCGCTCAAGGTGGGTCCAAGCCCTAACCAGACGCGTCCTTTGATAGCTTAGCGCCGCCATTTCCACCTGAAGTACGCCTTCGCGCGTTCGGGCACGGTCCGAGAAAATCTCAAGGATCAGGCCGGTTCGGTCGAGAAGTTTGACCTTCCACGCCTTTTCCAGATTTCGCTGTTGAACAGGAGATACCGGCCCGTCGATTAGAACGAGATCGACTTCCGCGTCATCAAATATCTGTTTGAGTTCTTCAATTTTTCCCGACCCGAACAGATAACCTGGCTGGGGTTTTGGCAACCTAACGACAAGTGACCCAACCACTTCCAACTCAGGAAGTGCTGCAGCCAAAGACACAGCTTCTTCCAGCCCTGCAGTCGCATCGCGACGCTGTCTATCACTTGAAATATCCGGATGGAGAACAAATGCGCGCGTTACGCCCTTGTCATGCTCTTTCACTGAGCTTCTTCACCTTCATAGAGGCTAATCGGCTGCGAAGGCATAATTGTCGAAATCGCGTGCTTGTACACCAATTGCGACTGACCATCACGACGTAGAAGGACACAGAAGTTGTCAAACCACGTGATAACGCCCTGCAATTTGACGCCGTTAATAAGGAAAATCGTCACGGGAGTTTTGGTTTTCCGGACGTGATTGAGAAACGCATCTTGAAGATTTTGCTTATCAGAAGCCATTGAAATCGCCTTTTTTCTTTCTTTTATCGACTTTTCTTCTGCCAGTCAGACGTAAGTATGGAGTGCGTTAACCGAAACTTCCAGCCCCAAATCGCATCGCGGCTGTACTCAGTTGCGAATAAATTTCCTAGCTTCGCCAGAAATCGCGGTTGAAAAGGGCAATTAGCGCCAAGGCTTCCAACCGTCCGACCACCATTGTTACGATTAGAATTGCCTGTGCTGCGGGTTCAAGCATGTCGTAGGAAAAATACCATGATGATGCGACTTCGGCCAAAGGACCGGTTGTTGACAGTGCTGACACAGCAAGAATAGCTGCCTGTTCAAACCGAACCCCTATAAGCGACAGGGCTGTCATCACGCTGGCAATTGAAAGCGCATAGAGCATAAAAAACACCCAAGCGATTCTAGTGCCTTCGCGGGTAATTCGACGCGACCGGCTTCCGCCTTGGCCAATGGAGTTTGGATAGACCAATTTATCCATCTCGCGCTTACCCTGCCCAAACAGAGCAAACACACGTAACAGTTTCACACCACCAGCTGTTGTCGCGACGCCACCACCCACAACGGCCAACCCTGCCAACAGCATTCCGGGTGCGCCCAAGCCCGACCACAGTGCGATTTCATTCCATTCGGCCGAAACAAAGCCCATCGTCGTCAAAAAGGACACCGACGTAAACAACCCGCCCCACAGTGCCTTAACAGAAGACAGGGCGGTTTCTGTGTCGCCGTATTCGATCGTGGCCACCCAGTGTCGTAGCAGCAAAAGTGTCGGCACCGTTATAACAATCAAAATACCCAGCCGGATTTCGATATCATCCTTTAACCCACGCCCCTGAGGGTCATCGGGTAACAACGTTAGTCGGGACAGGCCCGCTAGCATGAAAATGCACACAAGGAATTCAGCCCCAAAGCCAAAAGGGATGCTGTCAAACCCGCCGACAGGGGAAATTCCCGATGTCGAAAGAACCGACATCGCGTGGATCAAAGCAACCGTGACGTCTTGGCCGGTCGCATATAGTCCCACCCAGAGCAGAAGGGTGACACCCGCATAGACTGGAAATATTTTCTGCGACCATCGCCCAATTCTGCCTGACGCACCTTCGCGGACTGCTCTTTCGGTCAGGCGTCCTTGGGCTTCGGACGATGCCCCGATAACTTCGTAACCGCCCAAATTCATCGGAGCGAGTATCGACGCAGCAGCGACCAGAATAATATAACCACCCAGCCAAGCGACCTCGGCACGCCAAAGATGCTGGGTTAGCGAATACTCATACGGATCAGAAAACAACGTAGCGCCAGTGGTGGTGAAACTGGACACCATTTCGAAATACGCTTCGAAGAACGTGATAGCCCCAACAGAATCGTGAAACGGCACGGCCATAAAGAACGGCAACCCAACGAAGGCCCCGAGCAAGATCAAAAGCTGGTTTCGTTGCGAAATCTCACTGACGATTTCTTTTTTAACGGCGATACCGATGAACGCGCTAAGCAGGATCATCAGGATGCCCGCATATAGAAAACTACGTCCTTCGGACGCCTCACCAACGGTAAACGCGTAGGCGGCGGGGACAAGCATAGCTAGTCCGGTCTGGATCATTAGAACCAAAAAGAGTGGATATCTCGACAGGTTCATCCCTGTGCCTCAGAAAAAATCGATCGTGACCTGTAGCAGACGTTCGACTTCGGGCACGTCCGCTGCAAGGCTGAACATCACCAAGACGTCGTCGACTTCAATACGGGTGCCCCCTTTGGGGCGCTCAACGTTTCCACTTGGCTTTTGCACCAAACCGACAAGAACGCCTTCGGGCAGATCAATATCGCGCAGGTTTTGCCCAGCCATCGGTGAGGTCGACAAGACTTGTGCTTCAATAATCTCGGCTTCGGCATCCCCCAAGGAATAGATACCGCGAACACGACCGAGTCTAATGTGGCGAAGGATCGAAGAAACTGTCGTCGCGCGAGGATTGATAAACGCATCAATACCCAACGGGGCCATCAGCGGTGCAAGCGTCGGGTCATTCACCAGTGAGATCGCCATTTGGCATCCCATCGCCTTTGCACGCACTGACGCCAGCATGTTGGTTTTATCGTCATCCGTAACCGCCAGAACAGCGCTTAGACGATCAACATTTGCCTCACTCAACAGAGCTGGGTCCAGACCGTCGCCATGAAGTACGATGGTGCGCTCCAACGCCTCGGCCGCTGTTTCAGCAGACCTGCGATCACGCTCAATAACCTTGGCGCGGACACGATCAACGCGCTTTTCAAGCGCTGAAGCCACGGCCAGCCCGACGTTGCCGCCACCAATGACCAGAACCCGTTCCTGCTTCTTAACTTCCTTGCCGAAAATTTCGAGCGTTCTGTTCACGTCTTCATTTGCAGCCAGAAAATAGCACTCGTCCCCGACAAATATCTGATCCCCCGGTTCGGGTGCAAAAAGGGTTCCTTCTCGACGAATTCCAACCACAAATGCCCGTAGCGTTAAAAACAGGTCCGTTAACTGGCGCAGAGGTGTGTTCACCACAGGACAATCGTCATTCACATGAATGCCAATAAGGCGGGCTTTGCCCTCCAGAAACGATTCCGTGTCAAAGGCAGCTGGATATGCCAAGCGCTGCAACGCGGCTTCAGCCACTTCACGCTCTGGCGAAATAACAACGTCAATCGGCATGTGATCGCGACGGTAGAGATCAGAATAAATCGCGTCGAGATAGCTTTGCGATCTCAGGCGGGCGATCTTTCTTGGAACAGAAAACACCGAATGAGCAACCTGACAGGTGACCATATTCACTTCGTCTGAATGCGTCGCGGCAATAACCATATCGGCATCCCGCGCACCTGCGCGATCCAGAATATCGGGGTAAGACGCGAATCCGGCAATACCTTGGACATCCAGCGTGTCAGTCGCACGCCGAACCAAATCGGGGTTACTATCAACGATGGTCACATCGTTCTTTTCCCCCGAGAGATGGCGGGCGATTTGCCAACCCACCTGCCCTGCACCGCAAATGATGACTTTCATTTCAGCCGATCCTGCATTTTGTGACTGCTAGGCTTGTCAGAAGCGACAAGCGCGGTCAATTCAATTGTCTTTTTAGCCGTCGGCTGTTTTCTTGCCGGTGTTCACCACATTCAGGGATTTCAGCTTTCGATGAAGCGCGGATCGCTCCATTCCAACAAACTGCGCTGTGCGGCTAATATTGCCCCCGAAGCGGTTAATTTGCGTCAACAGATACTCTCTCTCAAAGGCTTCTCGCGCCTCGCGCAGGGACAAAGTCGCAACGTTACCCGAAAGCACAACACGATCATCTCCACCTTTTACAGGCTCGGTCCCTGAAAAATCCGCGGCTTCGATTGGACCATCGCTGTCGGACAAAATAAGCACCCGCTCGATCAGATTGCGTAGCTCGCGGACGTTTCCAGGCCAGTTGCGGGTTTGCAGCAAGGCGATCGCGTCTTCGGAAAGGTCTCGTTTAACCATGCCCTGTTGAAGATTGAATTCGCAGATAAAGTGATCAGCAAGGATCTGAATATCCTCGCGCCGCTCTTCAAGTGAAGGAACCGAAATAGGCACAACGTTCAGGCGATGGTACAGTTCTTGACGGAACAGTCCGGCATCGACCGAGTTTTCTAGATCACGACTTGTCGCGCTGATTACCCTAAGATCAACTTCGATTTTACGAGACCCACCAACCCGACTAAAGCTTTGATCTACGAGCACTCTTAGAATTTTGGACTGCGCGCCCAACGGCATATCTGCGATTTCATCAAAGAAGATGATGCCGCCATTAGCTTGCTCCAATAGCCCAAGTTCAGGCGTTCCGGACGTTTCCTTGCCAAACAGCATTTCTTCAAATCTGTCGGGTTCAACTGACGCACTATTGACCAGAACAAAAGGGGCTGACGCGCGGTCCGAGTTCAAATGGATATAACGTGCCGCAACCTCTTTGCCCGCGCCGAAACCGCCAAAAAGCATCACTCGACCGTTAGATTTGGTAACCTTGTCCAACTGAGACTTGAGCATCCGGAAGTTCGGGCTATCCCCCAACATCAGACTTGGACCGCTGTCCTTTCGCTTGAGCGCTACGTTTTCATGGCGAAGCTTACTTGTTTCCATTGCTCGTCGAATAACGACCAATAACTGGTCAATATTAAAAGGTTTTTCGATAAAATCGTAAGCGCCCTGCTTGATTGCTGCGACGGCGATTTCGATGTTTCCATGCCCCGAGATTATGACCACAGGGATTTCGGGAAAATTCTGTTTCACATGTTTTAGAATGTCGATCCCGTCCATCTTGCTGTCTTTCAGCCAGATATCCAAAATCAACAAAGTCGGCGTTTTCTGCTCGATCGCCTTGATGCACTCATCCGAATTTCCCGCAAGCCTTGTTGCGTATCCTTCGTCTTGAAGAATATCACCCACCAAGTGCCGGATGTCTTTTTCGTCATCTACAACCAAAATATCGTTCATTATCATATAGTTCCGTTAGACATCTTTTGTTTCGTTAAGCGGAAGCGATATCATTGCAATCGCGCCACTGTGTGAGTTGTTTTCGAAAATCGGGGCCGTATCAAGCCGCAAGGTGCCGCCATGATCTTCGATGATTTTCTTGACGATCGGCAGTCCAAGACCCGTGCCTTCTGACCGCGTTGTGTAATACGGCTCGAAAAGCTTGCTGCGATCTTCGGGTAGTCCGACACCGTTGTCAGTTATTTGGATTTCCACTGTTTCGTCATCACAGGTCATCGTTAACTGAATTTCGCCAATGTATCCGTTAACACCTTCTTCCTGTTTCTTTTCAATGGTTTCTGATGCATTCTTAAGAAGATTGTTCAGCACCTGACCGATCATCGTTTCATCGACATTCGCGACAACCGGGATATCCGGAATAAAAACCTTGAACGAAATATCCGTTTCTTTTGACTGAAGAAGCGTCACCGCGCCTTCAACCAACCCACTAACCGATGTTTCCCGCTTTTCGGGTTCGGGCATTCTGGCGAACTTGGAAAACTCATCGACAATGCGACGCAAGTCATTGGTTTGACGGACAATAACTTCGGTCAATTGCCCAAGGCTTTCTTCTTCATCCCCAAGCTTTCGCCCGAATTTTCGTTTTATCCGCTCTGCTGAAAGCTGGATCGGTGTAAGCGGGTTTTTGATTTCATGCGCAATTCGGCGCGCTACATCCCCCCAAGCCGCCATCCGTTGGGCAGAAACGAGGTCCGTGACGTCATCAAAAGCCACCACGTAGCCTTCCAAACCACCCGCGTCATTCATCCTTTGGGACATACGAACCAAAAG
>CAYZAY010000114.1:0-6774 GCA_964476515.1 uncultured Rhodobacterales bacterium | reverse complement strand
CATTCCACCAAATCAACACCAGTGATGGCTTCGGTCACAGGATGCTCTACCTGCAAGCGGGTGTTCATCTCCATGAACCAAAACCCGTCTGCACACAGACCACTTGACCCATCAACGATGAACTCAACCGTCCCTGCACCTTTGTAGCCAATCGCTTCGGCAGCACGAACAGCCGCCGCGCCCATCGCATCACGCATTTCAAGGGTCATATCCGGCGCAGGCGCTTCTTCGATCACTTTCTGATGGCGCCGCTGCAGCGAACAGTCTCGTTCAAACAAATGAACAGCCTTTTCACCATCGCCAAAAACCTGCACCTCGATATGGCGCGGCTTGGTGACGAATTTCTCAACCAGCACGTCCTCATTACCAAACGCCGTGCGCGCCTCGGCGCGAGCAGAGGCCAGAGCATCAAGAAACTCGGCTGGATCTTCGACCAGACGCATGCCTTTGCCTCCGCCGCCAGCGACAGCTTTGATCAATACCGGATAGCCGATACCTTCGGCTTCGACGGCAAGAAACGCGTCATCCTGATTGTCACCGTGATATCCGGGCACCACAGGAACACCAGCGTCGATCATCAATGCCTTCGCCGCGTCTTTCAGGCCCATCGCCCGAATGGCTTTCGCCGACGGTCCGATAAAGGTCAAACCGGCGGCCTCGACCGCATCTACGAAATCAGGGTTTTCAGACAAAAAACCATAACCCGGATGAATACCCTTAGCCCCTGCCGCAATCGCAACACGGATAATCTCGTCACCGCGCAAATAGCTGTCCGCAGGCGCTGGCCCGCCGATGTGAAACGCCTCATCCGCCAGCGCGACGTGCTTGGACGCAGCATCGGCATCGGAATAAACAGCAACCGTTTTCACACCCATTGCCTGTGCGCTTTCAATCACGCGACAAGCTATTTCACCTCGGTTGGCAATCAAAATCTTATCAAACATTGCCAGTCTCCAAAACTTTGAGGGCAGTCAGAACGCGCATCTTCATCTTTCCAAAAATACTCATATCGCCACCTCACATTCTAAAGACACCAAAGCGGGTGTCCTCGATTGGTGCATTCAACGACGCTGTCAGTGACAGCGATAAAACATCGCGAGTTTTGCGCGGATCAATAATTCCGTCATCCCAGAGACGCGCAGACGCATAAAGCGGATGGGATTGTTCTTCGAACATGTCGATGGTGGGTTGCTTGAACGCAGCTTCTTCGTCAGCAGACCATTCTCCGTCCTGCCGTTCGATGGCGTCGCGTTTCACTGTAGCAAGAACGCCTGCGGCCTGTTCTCCGCCCATGACGGAAATCCGGCTATTGGGCCAAGTCCACAGGAACCGAGGTTGATACGCCCGCCCCGACATGCCGTAATTGCCTGCCCCGAACGATCCGCCAACCAACATCGTGATCTTGGGAACCGAGGTCGTCGCAACTGCCGTCACCATTTTCGCGCCGTGACGCGCTATGCCTTCGTTTTCGTACTTACGGCCCACCATAAAACCGGTGATGTTTTGCAGGAAGACCAGCGGAATTTTGCGCTGGGAACACAGCTCGACGAAATGCGCACCCTTTTGCGCCGCTTCGCTAAACAGCACACCGTTATTTGCGACGATCCCAACGGGGCAGCCTTTGACATGCGCAAACCCTGTGACCAAGGTTTCACCAAACCTAGGTTTGAATTCGTCGAACCGCGACCCATCCACGACGCGAGCAATAACCTCTTTTATGTCGTAAGGCGTGCGAAGATCGCCGGGCACAACGCCGAAGATTTCTTCAGGATCATAGGCAGGCTCTTCTGGCGTTTGCCAATTCACACTTGATGGTTTTGTCAGGTTCAGATGGCAAACCGCCCGACGGGCCAGCGCCAATGCATGCGTGTCATCTTCGGCCAGATAATCCGCAACGCCAGACAGACGCGTGTGAACATCACCGCCGCCCAAGTCTTCCGACGACACAACTTCACCCGTCGCGGCCTTAACAAGCGGGGGTCCGGCAAGGAAAATCGTGCCTTGTTCTTTCACAATGATCGTCACATCTGACATCGCCGGAACGTAAGCGCCGCCCGCAGTACACGACCCCATAACAACGGCGATTTGCGGGATGCCCTTGGCGCTCATCCGCGCTTGGTTGTAGAAAATACGACCAAAGTGATCTCGGTCGGGGAATACTTCATCCTGATTGGGAAGGTTCGCGCCGCCGCTGTCGACAAGATAGATGCATGGCAAACGGCATTCTTCAGCAATTTCTTGTGCGCGAAGGTGTTTCTTCACGGTTAAAGGATAATAGGTGCCACCCTTAACCGTCGCATCATTGCACACGACCATCACGTCCTGACCGTGGACCTTGCCGATACCAGCAACAACGCCAGCCGCAGGGGCTACACCACCATACATCCCATGCGCAGCGGTTGCCCCGATTTCAAGAAACGGAGACCCGGGGTCCAACAGATTGGCCACACGGCGACGCGGTAACATTTTGCCCCGGCTTTCGTGACGGGTACGAGATTTTTCCCCGCCCCCCAAACGCGCAGCGTCAGAAGCTTCCGAGACAACTGAGAGAGCCTCTAGATGTGCGTCGCGGTTACGCTTGAAGTCTTCTGAATTGGTCAGAACCTTTGAATTCAATTTCATTGGCCTTGCTCCTTTTCGGCAATGGCACGTGCCTTTAGATCTTTTCGGATTATCTTGCCGGTCACTGTCATTGGCAGCGACGCAACAAACGTTATTTCTCTTGGGTATGAATGCTTTGACAGGCGTTCTTTGACGAAACTCGCCAACTCATCCTGTAGCGCATTCGACGCTTCGTTCGCGTCTTTCAAAACGACATAGGCTTTGACGATCTCGGTGCGCAGGTCATCAGGTTTGCCAACCACACCAACAGTCGCAACGGTTGGGTGTTTTAGCAAACAGTCTTCAATTTCAGCCGGTCCGATGCGGTAGCCTGCGCTGGTAATCACATCGTCTTCGCGACCGACAAATCGAAGATAGTCCCCGTCCCAGACTCCGCGATCACCCGTCAGCATCCAGTCACCCGTGAACTTGGCCGAGGATTCTTCCGGCCTGTTCCAGTACTCCAGCATCATGCTCGCCGAGCCTTTGCGCACGGCAATGTCGCCTTCGTCATCCGTGGGGTTGCCCTGTTCATCGAGCACAGCAATATCGTGACCCGGCACGGGTTTGCCGATGCAGCCGGGTGCAGGATTAAACAAGGTAGACGCAGACGATGCGATCATGTTGCATTCTGTCTGGCCATAAAATTCGTTGATCGTCAGACTGAATGATTTGCGGCCCCAATCAAGCATTTCCGCGCCCAAAGGTTCCCCTCCTGAAGCCACAGACCGAAGTCCTGAAACTTCTGCACCAGCGGCTTTCAGCATCCGTAAAGCGGTCGGGGGGAAGAAGATGTTTCGAACACCTGCAGTCTTGATCAACTGTTGGCACTGAGCGGCATCAAACTTGTCTGCCCGCGACGCAACCACGGGAACCCCCAGCGCCAAGCCGGGCATCAAGACATCGAACAAACCGCCGATCCATGCCCAATCGGCTGGGGTCCACAAAACATCGCCGTCTTGTCCCAACCGGTCGTGGCTCATTTCCACACCCGGAAGGTGACCAGTTAAAACACGATGGGCATGCAATGCACCCTTTGGGCTGCCTGTGGTGCCCGAGGTATAAATCAAAACGGCTGGATCTTCGGAACAGGTGTCAGCGGTTGGAAACGGATCGGTTGAAAGCTCCAACTGCTCAGGCATGCAAGCTTCAAACCCTAATTTTTCAACAAGCGCTGATCCGGCTTCATCTGTGATGACAAGTTTTGCCGATGCGTCGTTCAGCCGTGTAGCAAGCGCATCTTCTGCGAAAAGCTTGAAAAGCGGGATCGAAATAGCGCCAAGCTTCCACACAGCGATATGAGCAGCAGCAGTCCAAACGGATTGGGTCCGCAGGACACCCACACGATCGCCTTTTTGGACGGTCACCGACAGATGACGCGCCAACCCGTCTGCGAGGGTTCTGAGTTCAGCGAAAGATACGTTTCGCGTTGCCCCACCGGTGGCATCAATGATCGCAGTCCTATCAGGCGCGTACGCTGCCCAACCGTCGCAAACCTGCGTCGCCATATTCAGTTGCTCCGGGATGTCCCAAGCAAAGTCGCGTTTCAGCGTTTCATATGATCCGGTAGCAGGAAGCATGGCCAGAGCGGATCAAAGCATCTCGTTCATCAATTCGCGCCCGATCAGCATCCGGCGAATTTCCGACGTCCCTGCCCCGATCTCCATCAGCTTAGCGTCGCGGAAAATGCGACCGACTGGATTGTCGGACAGATACCCCGCACCGCCCAATGCCTGAACGGCTTGGTGGGCTTGGACCATCCCCTGCTCTGACGCATAGAGACAGCATGCTGCTGCGTCTTGACGGGTAATTTCGCCGCGATCACACGCCTTGGCGCATTCATAAACATAGGCACGGGCCGAATTCATCGCCGTATACATATCTGCAATCTTGCCCTGCATCAGTTGGAAGTTCCCGATGGGCTGACCAAACTGCTTACGCTCGGCCATGTAGGGCATAACTTCGTCCAGGCAAGCCGCCATGATGCCGGTGCCGATACCTGCAAGAACTACGCGTTCGTAATCCAAGCCAGACATCAGGACTTTGACGCCTTTGCCTTCGTCCCCAAGGATGTTTTCGAACGGAACTTCAACGTCCTCAAAAATCAGTTCCGCGGTATTTGATCCCCGCATTCCGAGTTTATCGAAGTGAGGGGAAGTCGAGAAACCTTTCATGGATTTCTCAACGATAAACGCAGTGATACCTTTGGCACCCGCTTCAGGATCAGTTTTCGCGTAAACAACCAAAGTGTCGGCATCAGGACCATTTGTGATCCAGTATTTGTTTCCGTTCAGACGGAAGTGGTCGTTGCGCTTTTCGGCGCTGAGCTTCATCGACACGACGTCGGAACCAGCCGAGGCTTCAGACATTGCCAATGCACCAACATGTTCGCCTGAAATTAAGCCCGGAAGGTACTTCTGCTTTTGCTCGTTGCTACCGTTGAGCTTGATTTGGTTTACGCAGAGATTGGAATGCGCGCCGTAGCTGAGAGAGATCGAAGCACTGGCCCGCGCAATCTCTTCGACAGCAACCACGTGAGCAAGATAAGACATCTCGGCACCGCAATAGGCTTCGGGGACGGTCACACCAAGCAATCCAAGATCGCCCATTTCCGTCCAAAGTTCGTTTGGAAACTCGTTCTTCTGGTCAACTTCTGCTGCCATTGGCTTTACGCGCTCTTGCGCCCAACGGTGGACCATATCTCTAAGGGCGTTTACGTCCTCACCAAGGTCGAAATTCATCACTGCGTTAAACATGCGGGGCCGCTCCAAGTCAGTTATTGAACACTTGTTCATTAACTGACACAAACCCACCTATTGCGTCAAATGACACGTAGCGTCACAGCGAGGGGCAGGCCCCTCGCGCTCCCCGGGATATTTGGGGACAAAAGAAAATTAGCTGGATTGATAGACCGCAGACACTTCCTGCCGGATGATACGTGCGATCAAGGCACAGTCATCCAGTGGAAACGTCAAAGGAAGACGCATATCCACGATGCTTTTTAGCACCCTGTCTGTTTCGGGCATGCGATCTGAAGGCGCGTACCGCCAACTGTCGTAGCGAGAGGTAAAACCGTTAGGCTCAGCGCCACCGAACCATTTCAACTCAACACCGCGGGTCGCACAGCGGGAAATGACTTCGTTTACGTTCTCATCGCTCCAATCAAGAAGAAGGAACTGGATGGACGATCCGACAAAGGTTTCAGCGTCTGGACGGTCGATAACTGTAAGACCGGGCGTGTCCCGAAGGCCTTGTTCGGTGACATCGTATAGTTCGTTCCAGCGCTGGCATTGGGTGGCAATGTTTTTCAGCTGCGGACGCAGGATCGCGGCTCGCATATGATCCATTCGTCCAGATACGTTTGGTGTGTGGTATTTGACCTTCTCAAATACCTCTGGATCAGGTGCCGCGCCGTGGCGGGAATACAGCATGTAAGACCCAGACAGAATCGTCGCCCTTGCCATTACCTCGGGGTCGTCACCGATCAAGAGACCGCCTTCGCCCGAATTCATGTGTTTGTAGGTTTGCGTCGAATAACAAGCGAGATCACCGTGACGGCCAGACGGAATACCATTCCAGCTTGCCCCCATTGTATGGGCGCAGTCTTCGACAACCTTCAGATCGTTGGCGGCGGCAATCGCCATCAGACGATCCATGTCGCACAAGTGACCGCGCATATGGCTTAGGACCAGAACCCCAGCGCCTATTGCTTTGGCTTCGAGATCATCAAGGTCAATTGTTAGATGCTCGGTTACGCCGACAAATGCTGGAACAGCGCCAAGGCTGGCAATCGCCCCCGGCACAGGGGCAAGCGTGAACGCATTGGTCAGTACGATGTCACCAGCCTGAACACCCAAAGCGCGAAGAGCCGTCGCAATGGCGTATCCGCCGGACGCAACGGCCAGACAGTATTTCGCGCCAGTATATGCAGCAAACTCGCGCTCTAGGGCCGAGGTTTCGCCCTCTTCATCGCCAACAAGGTTATAGCGGTGAAGCCGACCGGTGCGTAAAATCTCCATCGCCGCCGTGATCGCGTCATCGGGGATGGGTTCTTGCTGTGTAAAACTGCCGGTAAATACTTCTGTCATAGGTGAAACTTGTCCTAGCCAAACGTCAGCGTCAATGTCGAAATCAATGCCAGCAAATGTCGGGATTGGCTGTGATATCTGATTT
>CAYZAY010000113.1:0-6860 GCA_964476515.1 uncultured Rhodobacterales bacterium | reverse complement strand
CGGTTTCTACCAAACCTGAACGACGTTACCCTGCAGTCCGAAGCCCTGGGCCGTGGCATCAAGCTACGCATCTCGGCATCTGCTCTGCGCAGCGTTGACCACCGTGGTGGTCTTGACGCGTTCCTTGCAAAAGCCAAGGACGAAGAGCTATCGGATACCGCGCTTAAAGTGAAAAAAGAAATCGCTAAGGTACAAGCCGCAGCGTAAGTCTTTTTCGACTTAGAGTTTTAGCAGCCCTGCAAGGACACCCCTTGCAGGGCTGTTTCCTTTTGTCGCTTTCAATTTGACCCAAGCAGTGAATAAATATCCCGCATGAACCGGATTGCACATCTTGTCCAAACCCTTCTGACTGCGCTGGTCCTTGTGGCCGGAACGCTGCAGATGGCCTATGCCAGCGGCCAAGCGCCTGCTGTGGACGAAATGGTGATCTGTAACGGGCATAGCGCCGTCACCATTGGGATCGACGCTGACGGCAATCCTACTGGCGAAGTCTTTTACTGCCCCGATTGCGCAGCGACCGCGCTTGTTGCCGTGGAAGCCAGCGCCGCTCCACTACCTGCCAGTCGCGCGACAATTTCGGTTGTGTATGTGGCCAGCGAAGCATCGCTTGTTGTGCCGCTGGTCAACGTGCCCCATCCTGCACGGGGACCGCCTGTTTCTGTCTGACCTTTCACATCAAATTCAGACACACAGGACAGAAAATATGAAACTGAAATCCCTAATCGCGACGGCTGTTGCGTCACTTGTACTTATTACACCGGCTTTTGCAGACATCATCGTCTCGGACCCATATGCCCGTAGCTCTGGCCCGCTGGCCAAATCCGGCGCTGCGTTCTTGATGATCAAAAACACCGGCGATCAAGATGATCACCTAGTTTCCGTCACCTCAGACGCCGCCAAGCGGGTCGAGCTTCACACCCACCTTGAAAGCGAAATGGGCGTGATGAGCATGGTTCACGTCGAAGACGGCTTTGTCATCCTGTCAGGCGCCATGACCATGCTGGAACGTGGTGGCAAACATGTGATGTTCATGGGCCTGAACGCACCGTTCGTTCATGGCGAAGAGATCACCATCACGCTGGTCTTCCGCAACGCTGGTGAAATCACCGTGACAGTTCCGGTCGATCTGGAGCGTGTGGCGATGGAAAGCATGGACCACGGAAGCTAAACGGGCTGCAGTTGTGGCGGGCTGAAGCCCGCCCTACGCTTACTGTAGGGTGCGCATTTATTGCGCACCTTCACCGGTTCAACAACTCATCCACCCAAACCGACACCGTTTCGCTCGCCTTACCAAATCGCGTCTCGACGAAATCGCTCACCACCATCGACGGCTCAAGGTTGAACTCGATCGTAAGCGCACCTGAACGGCGTGCCTCATGCGCAAACCCAGCCGCCGGATAGACGTTCCCGGACGTTCCGATGGCCGCGAAAATATCCGCGTCACCAATCAGCCCGAAAATCCGTTCCATCTGATAGGGCATCTCGCCAAACCAGACGATGTCAGGCCGCGTGTGGGGTCGCCCACAGGACGGGCAGCTATCATCAGGCTTCGTCACATGCGCCGATGGCCAGCGGTGCTCACAAGCTGCGCACAGCGACCCTGCAAGCAATCCGTGCATATGGATGATGCTCTGCGACCCGCCCCGTTCGTGCAGGTCGTCTACGTTCTGCGTGACCACTGTGACCGAGCCGTTCAATTCGGCCTCTAATCTCGCCAAAGCCTCATGCGCGGCGTTGGGGGATGCCTTGGCGCTTTCTTCGCGCCGCATGTTGTAAAAGTTATGCACCAACTGTGGGTCGGCGCGAAAACCTTCGGGGGTGGCCACATCTTCAACGCGATGCTCGGCCCACAGTCCGTCTTCAGCCCGAAACGTTCCCAACCCGCTTTCCGCACTGATCCCAGCACCCGTCAAAATCACAATATTCGTCATAACACCCTCAGAATCGTTCCACCCCAGATTGGCAGATTTAGGCCAGCGGTGGCAGTCCAGACTTGACCTTCCCCACCCAGCGCCCAATCTTGAACCATGTTTCCATTGCGCGACCACAACCCGACCGGCAAAACGCCCTTTGTGACCTATGGCTTGATCGCGGTGAATATCATCGTATTTTTCAGTTAGTGGGGTTTCATCGAAGACGCCCGCCGCATCATCCCGTTCTATGAAGCTTGGGCCTTTACCCCTGCCCTGTTTCCTGCCGACAATTCTATTGGCCTGTTCACCTCGATGTACCTGCACGGGGGCTTTATGCATCTGGCGGGTAACATGCTGTTCCTCTGGATTTTCGGAGACAACATGGAGGAGCAATTTGGTCATGCAGGCTTCTTTGGCTTTTACACAATCAGCGGCCTGGTCGCGACGCTTGCGCATTGGGTCGTTGCCCCTGCAAGTGACATCCCTTTGGTCGGCGCGTCGGGCGCTATTGCGGGTGTCATGGGCGGCTATCTGCTGCTGTTCCCTAAGGCCAAAGTCGATATCTTGTTGATCTTCGTCGTGTTCTTCCGCGTCTTCACTGTTCCGGCATGGCTGATGCTGGGCTTCTGGTTTGGCCTGCAACTGTTCAACGGCGTTGGCGCGTCCACAGGGGCGGGCGTGGCCTATTGGGCCCATGCTGGCGGGTTTGTCATCGGGTTGCTATTAACCCTACCACTGTGGATCAAGAACGGAGGCCGGATATACTGGGAAAAAACCCACGGTCTGCCGCCGCATAAGGACGCCGAATACGTTTGGTCCAAAACCCGCGTCCCGGCGATCCGGCGCAGTCATAACGATGAATCCAGTGTTCCCGTCGTCAAAAGGAAAAAGAAATGAGCGATCACGTCACAGCCACCTGCCACTGCGGGGCCGTAGAACTTCGGGTCAAACTTCTTGACGGGATGAATACCATCCGCCGTTGCGATTGTTCATACTGTCAACGCAGACAGGCCGCCCCTGTGACTGCGCTGGTTGGTGACGTAGAAATCGTCAAAGGGGCCGATAATTTGACGCTCTATCAATGGGGCACCAAGACGGCCAAGCATTATTTTTGCAAAACCTGTGGCATCTACACCCACCACCAGAGACGATCAAACCCTAAAGAATGCGGGGTCAATGCTGCGAACATCGAAGGCGTCAACGTGCGGGATTACGAACCCATCGGCTGGCACGACGGCGTGAACCATCCGGCGGATCGGTGACGGGGCGGTGGGTTGGAAACCCACTACCTTAACCCCACTCGGACCATTCTCCGGCGGGGTATCGCGTATCAGGGCTTGTTCTTAGTGAAAGTGGCAGGCCTGCCGGTAAGCAGTTCATCGCCGCACGGGATTTCCCCGCACCTTTAGTACTTCCAGTGATTGGCTGATCCCCTAAGCATCCCAGCTTTCGCTAGCCGTTGGACCTGTCGAACCGTTTTGACGTCACGGGGAAGATGCCCCCGAAACGTTTAACCAATCCCTAGACCACAGTGCGGTCTTAGGTGCGGATAACTTTTGCGAATTGATCGAAAATCTGCTCGTTAGCGCAAATCACTTCGCCATCGGCCAAGATATTGCCGCCCCGCTTGAGCGGCTCAACCAAGGCACCCGCTTCTTTTGCGATCAGCAAGCCTGCTGCCATGTCCCACGCATTCAAACGGCGTTCCCAGAACCCGTCAAAACGGCCCGCGGCCACATAGCAAAGATCAAGCGATGCAGCGCCAAACCGACGAACACCGGCACACGCTGGCAAAAGCCGCGCAAGGTCCTGAAGCGTCTCAGGCAGATCAGAGCGACCACCAAACGGCAAACCGGTTGCGAAAATGCACTCAATCATCCGGCTACGACCAGATACGCGCAGGCGGCTTTCGTTTCTCCAAGCACCCTGCCCTTTTTCGGCATAGTACATTTCATCATCAGCCGCGTTGTAAACGACAGCCGAAACGATTTCGCCTTTGTACTCAAGCGCGATCGAAATCGCCCAAACCGGCAAACCGTGAAGGAAATTGGTCGTCCCGTCCAAAGGATCAACAATCCAGCGGCGGGTCGGGTCAGCCCCGATGATCTCGTCTTTATCCTCTTCTGCAAGCCAGCCGTAGTTCGGGCGGGCTTCCATCAGTTCTTCTTTGATGATCTGCTGTGCAGCGATATCAGCACGACTTACAAAATCGCCTGCACCCTTTGTCGAAACCTGTAGGTTTTCAACTTCACGAAAGTCCTTCACTAGCGACTTTCCGGCAGCTCTCGCTGCTTTCATCATGATGTTGAGATTGGCACTGCCCTGCATATCATCCGGCTCCTTGAGGATAAGGCTGCGCCTATACGCCCCTTATGGGCGATTGCCAAGAGCGGAAAGGACTCGGTTTTTTGATGTTTCACCTAGCGAAAAACGATCTCTGCTTTGCTGAAGATCAATCCCCTCGAATGTCATAAATATTGCGGCAATTCCACCATGAGGCACCCACCACCATAGCGCGCATCTTCCGATAGGGAAGGCGATCAAGCGCTGAATATATTGCGTCTAAAATGTGGCATTTAGAGTACATGACGTTAGGTAAATTTTTTTAGGGGGGCTAAAAAATGGCACGCGGTAAAGGCAAAGGTAACGCTGGGATTACAAATAACCCGGTCACCGGCACAGGAGCGAACGACGTTCTTGCCGGTTCAGCAGCAATCATCAACGGCGGAGACGGCGACGATCAAATCACCGGTTCCGATCTGGTAGAACGCATCAACGGCGGCGACGGAGATGACTTCATCTTCGGTGGCGGCGGCGACGACACCATCTTCGGCAACGACGGCACAGACACCGCTGTTTACACAGGCAGCCTTCAGGACGCAGTTCTGGAAGCTGGCAAAGGCAACAGCTACACGCTGACCTCGGTCGCTGGTGGCACCGATACGCTCAAACACATCGAGTTCATCCAGTTCGACGACTTCACCTATGAAGTCGGTGTTAACAACGGTGTGTTCACTCGCGCAGACAGCGCGGCGACCGATGAAGACACCGCGATCACAATCGACGCGCTTGCCAACGATTTTAATTTCGAAGGCGATAGCTTCTCGGTTACATCGTTCGATTCAACATCTGCTCACGGTGCTTCGGTATCTCTGGTCAACGGAGAGTTCGCCTACGACAGCTCAAACACACAATCTATCCAAGATTTGAATGACGGCGAAAGTATTACTGACTCGTTCACTTACACCGTTACCGATGACGCTGGCAATGAAACCACCGAAACAGTGACAGTCGATGTCGCCGGTGTTTCAGACAGTGTGATCCTCGACTTTGACAGTGGCACAAACTACGTTTGGAGCGATTGGGGATACGGTATGAATGGTGCCTATCACCAGGATGGCTTCACAGTGACCTGGCAGACCAATGATTGGGATTACTACTACTGGTATACCAATGACGCCGACAATCCGGTTCAGGACCTGAATTGGGACGGAGATAACGAGTTAGGCGTTGAAGCGGAATCTTGGTACTGGGGTGGCGAACAGCTTTGGGCTACACTCTCCAAAGACGATGGCAGCACATTCTCCATTCAGGACTTTGATGTCGTGAATGACGGAGGCTCTGACTACTATGCTTACTGGAATTCTGCGGACAGCAGCTATAGTCGAATTGTAATGGAATCATACACTTACAACTACTCCACTAACCAGTGGGATACGTATGTATTCGGCATGAATCAAGATAACGGATGGGATAGCTGGTACTCGTACGGTGTCAACGACGACGGGAACTGGGTATCCGGTTGGGTGGACACTGAAACGTTTGCCGATACTTACCTGCAAGACATTAATTATCTCAGCATCTACATCGAAAGCGATGAATGGTTCTATTGGGGTAATGCAAACGGCATCGGCATCGACAACATCGAAATCGCCTGATCATACCCGATCACCCAAACACCAAAGAGCGCCCCATTCGGGCGCTCTTTTTTATTGTGCCCGCAATCTTTCAGCCACGTCCTTCGCCAATCCGATCCAGTCCGTCATATAGGGCTTTTCCGCGTCATCCTCTCGGATCGCCGCATACATGCGTCGTGTGATACCTTCCGAGGTCAAAGGTCGCGTGATATAGTCCGAACTGTATTTCACCTCTCGCACGACCCAATCGGGCAGTACCGAGACCCCCCTGTTCGACGCCACCAGAAGCAAAATCACATCCGTCAGCTCAACAGGTCGGATCGCTGCTGGTTCAACTTTGGCGGGCATCAGCAACTGGCTGAAAATATCCAACTTCGTGCGGTCCACCGGATAGGTGATCAGCGTCTCACCGCGAAAATCCTCTGGCTCAATATAGGTCTTAGCCGCCAGAGGGTGCGTGGCCGAGGCCACAAACACCGGCGAATATTCGAACAAAGGTACAAAGGTCACGCCGGGGATGTCTTCGGGGTCGGACGAGATCACCAGATCGACCTCTTCCTTTTGCAGCGCGGGCAATGCGTCAAACGCCAGCCCCGCTTTGATATCCACATCCACATCCGGCCAGTTGTGGCGAAAGGTTTCCAGCACGGGGAACAGCCACTCAAAACAGGCGTGGCATTCAATGGCGATATGCATCCGGCCAGATTTGCCCGACCTTAGGCCGCGAAATTCTTCCTGCGCCTTTTCAATATCGGGCAGGATCCTTTCAGCCAGCCGCAGCAACCTCTGCCCCGCCGCCGATAGCTTCAACGGCTTGGAACGACGCACGAACAGCTCAACGCCGGTCTGATCTTCCAACCCCTTCACCTGATGCGAAAGCGCCGATTGTGTCATGTTCAAAAGGTCCGCCGCGCGCGCCAATCCGCCCGCCTCGTTGACGGCTTTGATGGTCCGCAGGTGCTTCAATTCGATATGCAACTTCGATTTCCTTCATAACAAAGTTGAGCTTTATGAATTTGTCTCACAATGC
>CAYZAY010000112.1:0-7085 GCA_964476515.1 uncultured Rhodobacterales bacterium | reverse complement strand
CGCAAACCATGTTGTGTGGCAGGCCCGAAAATTCGCGCAGTGCCCAAACCATCGCGTCGAGCGGGTTGGTGATGCAGATTACGAATGCGTTCGGCGCGTGGGCGGCGATGCCTTCGCCAACCGATTTCATAACTTTGAGGTTGATGCCCAGTAGGTCATCGCGGCTCATGCCGGGTTTGCGTGCAACGCCTGCGGTTACGATGCAAACGTCCGCGCCTGCGATGTCGGCATAGTCCGAGGTGCCAGACATTGCTGCGTCGAAACCTTCCGACGGGCCGGATTCTGCGATGTCGAGTGCTTTACCCTGTGGCAGACCGTCTGCGATGTCGAAAAGAACGACGTCACCGAGTTCTTTTACTGCTGCGAGGTGGGCGAGGGTGCCGCCGATGTTGCCAGCGCCGATAAGCGCAATCTTGGGTCTGGCCATGGAAAAGGTCTCCGATGCGTTAAAATCGGGGCTATGGCTAGCGATTTTGCGTCATCAAAGCAAGGGCGCTGCGCTGCGGCATAGGGTCGGGGCAGGTTTTGCTTTCATTGTGTTGTAGTTAAAGTGCTTCGGAATACGGGTTTTTCTTTGGATCGCGATTTTGGATTTTGACTTTACGTTTTTCGCATTGGCGATCCCGGCAGTTCTGTTTGCAGGCGTTTCCAAGGGCGGATTTGGGGCGGGGGCGGCATTTGCGTCGGCGTCGATTCTTGCTTTGGTTTTTCCCCCTGCGGTCGCGATTGGGGTCATGCTGCCGTTGCTGATGCTGATGGATGCGGGGTCTTTGAGACCATATTGGCGCAAATGGGACTGGGGTCTGTCAAAATACGTGCTGATAGGGTCGCTGCCCGGTGTGGTGCTGGCTTCTTTGTTGTATTCTGTGGCCAATCCCGATGTGTTCCGCTTTCTGATCGGGTTCATTTCTTTAGCGTTTGTGTTCTGGCAGGTCGGAAATGAGATCGGGTTTATCACCAAGCGGTCGCGTCCAATCGGGCATATCGGCGGAATAATTGCTGGCGCAACAGGCGGGTTCACCAGTTTCATCAGCCATGCAGGGGGGCCACCGGTAGCGGTGTATTTACTTAGCCATCCAGTGACCAAGACCAGCTATCAAGCGTCAACGGTGTTGGTGTTTACGGTGATCAACTTGCTAAAGGCGGTGCCGTATACGTTCCTTGGGATCTTTTCGAAGCAAACTTTGATCGCTGATCTCTATTTGGCACCGTTTGCATTGATCGGCGTCTGGATCGGGGTAAAGGCGCACTACATGATCCCTGAAAAGGCGTTCTTTCGCCTGACGTACGTTTTGCTAACGTTGACGGGTAGCAAACTGATTTGGGATTCGTTGGTGTGATTGTTAGGCGCTTAACCAAAGACGATTGGCCGGATGCGGAAGCTCTTTATACAGAGTTGACCAAAAGCGGGTCGGTCGCTGGTAGGGATCAGTTTTTGGCTGTCCTTGCCCATGACGGCACCGAGGTCTTTGGCTACATCAAGGGGGATAAGGTCGTGTCGATGGTGACGCTTCATGTGTTGCCGAACATGACCTACGGCGGGCGACCCTATGCTTTGATTGAGAACGTTGTGACGGCAAAAGCCATGCAAAAACGTGGATACGGGCGGGCGACTATCGAAGCGGCCGTTGCTTGGGCAAGGCAGACCGGTTGCTACAAGCTTATGCTTTTGGCAGGGCGTGGGCGGACGGCAAAGGGCTTTTACGACGCGGTCGGGTTCTCGGCGGATGATAAGTGGGGCATGACAATCCGCCTTTGATGTTGCATTGCAGCAAGGCGACGCTGCGTTGCGGAAAAAACTTGTTGAATTTTTCATTCAGATTTGGTCTTTATCGCGCAACTTTATTGCGAAAGAGATTCCATGTCACAGGATACCCGACCTTATCGCTCTGTTCTTTATATCCCCGGTTCACGGGATCGCGCGTTGGAAAAGGCGCGGAATTTGCCGATTGATGCGGTGATTTTCGATCTCGAAGATGCTGTTGCAGTTGATGAAAAAGAAAACGCCCGGGTCACGCTTAAAGCGGCATTGGATCAGGGAGGTTACGGTTCTCGCGTTAAGATCGTTCGGATCAACGGGCTTGATACAAAATGGGGCGCAGATGATGCGCGTGCTGTCGCCGAGATGAACGCAGATGCGGTTCTGCTGCCAAAAGTGGACAGCGCTGCGCATGTAGAAGCCTTAGCCCAATTAATCCCTGGTGATCTGCCGATTTGGGCCATGATGGAAACGCCTCGGGGGATGTTGAATGCTGCCGAGATTGCGGCGCACCCCCGTATGAAGGGGTTTGTGATGGGCACCAACGATCTGGCAAAAGAACTGCAAAGTCGGTTCCGCCCTGATCGTCTGGCGATGCTTGGATCGCTGTCGATGTGCATGCTGGCCGCACGGGCCGAAGGTTTGGTGATTGTGGACGGCGTATACAACGCGTTCAAAGATGACGAAGGTCTTAAGGTCGAATGTGAGCAAGGGCGGGATATGGGTTTTGATGGCAAAACTCTGATCCATCCAGCGCAGATAAAAATATGCAACGAAGAGTTCGCGCCGTCTGATTCCGAAGTTGACTTAGCGCGCCGTCAAATCATTGCATTCGAAGACACCGAAGCCGCAGGGGGTGGCGTTGCGGTGGTCGACGGCAAGATCGTTGAGAACCTTCATGTTGTCACGGCCAAGCAAATTCTGGCAAAAGCAGAGGCGATTGCTGCCCTCGCTTAAGGATTCTTGGCTATGACCACGCTTATCATCGGAGTTTTTCTCTGGATTGACGCCCATTTGTTCAAACGCATTCTTCCATCTGTTCGTGAAGGCATGGGTGACGCGGGCAGGGGGCTTGTGGCGCTGACAAGTTTGGCGGCCTTGGTTCTGATGATTATCGGCTACCGCATGGCGGACGGGCCGGTTTATTGGGACCGATCACCGATGTTGGCGGGGATCAACAATCTGCTGATGCTGTTCGCGGTCTATTTCTTTGCTGCTTCCGGCATGAAGCTGGGGCTTGCGCGCAAGATCCGTCACCCGATGCTTGTTGGTACAGTGATTTGGGCCGTGGCGCATTTGCTGGTGAACGGCGATCTGGAATCGATCATCCTGTTTGGTGGTATGCTGATATGGGCAGAGGTATCGATGCAGTTGATCAACAAAGCCGAACCGATCTGGGAAAAGCCTGAGCCAAAGCCAATGAAGAAAGAGGTCATTGGCGTGGTCGCGGCGTTGATCATGTACAGCGCTATCGTGGGCGTTCATCTGTTCTTTGGACTGGCCGTATTCGGGTAAGCACATGAAATTGTACCGCTTTTTAAGCGCTGATGACACGGCTGAGTTTTGTCACAAGGTGACAGTGGCATTGAACAACGGTTGGGATCTCTTCGGCGATCCGACCTATGCGTTTGACGCCGCAAACGGGGTTATGCGCTGCGGGCAATCCGTGGTGAAGGAAAAAGACGGTGAGTATTCGCCGGAACTGGATTTAGGAGTGCAGTGATGGTGAAAACCAACGCAGGGCGATTTTTTGAGGACTACGCAGTTGGTCAGGTGATTGAGCACGCGGTGCCCAGAACGGTGACCAATGGTGAGCGCGCGTTGTACCACGCTCTCTATCCGGCGCGTCATGCGCTCTATTCATCGGATGAGTTTGCCCGTGGATGCGGTTTGCCCGAAAGCCCGATTGATGATCTTGCGGCGTTTCACGTTGTCTTTGGTAAGACCGTTCCGGACGTGTCGCTGAATGCGGTGGCAAATCTTGGGTATGCACAGGGGCGCTGGCTAAAGCCGGTTTACGCGGGGGATACTTTGCGCTCAAGCTCGGAAGTGATCGGGGTGAAGCAGAACTCGAACGGTAAGTCGGGGGTTGTTTGGGTCCGCACGCGCGGGATCAATCAGCGGAACGAAGTTGTCATCGAATATGTGCGCTGGGTGATGGTGCGTAAACGCGATCTGGACGCGCCGGCACCGGATACCGTGATCCCTGAATTGCCGCGTGTTGTTAGCCCAACCGATCTCGTTGTGCCCGAAGGCCTGGATTTCTCGGACTACGACTTCACGCTGTCGGGCGAAGATTACCGCTGGGGTGATTATCAGGTTGGCGAGCGGATCGACCATGTTGATGGTGTGACGGTCGAAGAGGCCGAACACATGATGGCGACCCGGCTTTGGCAGAACACGTCGAAGGTGCACTTTGACGCGACCATTCGCGATGGTGGACGCCGCTTGATTTACGGAGGTCATGTAATTTCGATGGCGCGGACCCTGTCGTACAACGGTTTGGCTAACGCGCAGATGATCGTTGGCCTGAACGGCGGCGCGCATGCGAACCCTTGTTTCTCGGGCACGACTATCCGCGCTTGGAGCGAGGTTCTTGATAAGGCTGAGACGTCCGCTCCGGGTGTTGGGGCGATCCGTTTGCGTCTTGTAGCAGTCAAAGGTGGCGAACCGTTTGCCCTGAAAGGGGAAGACGGCAAGTATCTACCCGAGGTGATGCTAGACCTTGATTACTGGGCGTTGATGCCTGTTTGATTTAGGTTCGGGCGCTGGCGCGCCCGACCGAATTAGGGGGCAATCTGCCCCCTCTGCCTTTGGCATTCACCCCCTGAGGATACTTCGCCACAGAAAAAGCGCAGGTTTTTCGTGCCTCACAGGGGTGAGTCGGGGGCATGATGGGGTATGAAACAGTATCTGCTTGCCTCTGCTATCGCCCTGTCTGTTGCTTTGCCTGCCCAAGCCGAATTCCGATACGGGAATGAGGAATTGCAGGGCTACGTCGAGAGCAATTTGCTTTCCGTTTTTTACCACGAGCTGGGGCACGCGCTGATTGATATCCAGAAGCTCCCGATTTTCGGGCAGGAGGAAGATGCGGCGGATGTGCTGTCGGTTTTCCTGATTGATGCGTTCTGGGAAGAAGAGAGCGCGGTTCAGATCGCCTATGATTCAGCGTTTGGGTTTCAGGCCGAGGCGGATCAGTATGAGCCGGTTTTCTGGGACACGCACGGACCTGATCAGCAGCGGTATTTCAACCTTGTTTGCGTGTTCTATGGCGCCAATGTGGATGCGCGGAAAGATGTTGCCCAAGAATTGGGTCTGCCTGAGGTACGTGCCGAATGGTGCTATACGGAATTTGGTCAGGCATACGACAGCTGGGGCGCGGCGCTGGACAATATTACATCGGAAAATGGCGGAAACACGATCCGGATGGGACGGGTTGAGCGTGATGCTGACGGGGCCGAAGTCACGGCTGTCTTGATAGAGGAAGAAGTGAAGGCTTTGAACGGAGAGTTTAAACTGCCTTCGCGATTGGTGGTGAACGTGGAAGCCTGTGGTGAAGCGAACGCCTGGTATGATCCGGAAGCAAAGGAAATCACGATGTGCTCTGAATTTGCCGATGACATTGCAAAGAATGCGCCTTGGTAGAATCTCTCAAAAGGTTTGAATGCAATGGTATACAATTGATGTGATCACAGTTATCGCTATCGTGATCACATATGCCGTAATTGCGGCAATTTGCACAGATTTTCCTAGACAGGATACCTTCTGACAGTGTGACAGAGGTCTAAAAAAAAGATATGAACTTCCCAATGGGAAACCGAAAGGACGAAACATGGCTGATGTGAATCGGGGCAATCGCCCGCTTTCGCCGCATCTGGGAATTTACCGCCGTCAATTAACAATGATTACGTCGATCCTGATTCGGATCACTGGCGTTGCGCTGGTCGTGTCGGCGCTATTGGTCGTTTGGTGGTTACTGGCCGCTGCAACTTCGCCTGAATATTTTGCGTTCGCTGATCGCGTGATCACAAGCTTCATCGGGGATGTCGTCATGGTGCTTTCGGTGCTGGGTCTCTGGTATCACACGCTTGGCGGTGTGCGTCACTTGATCTGGGATCAGGCTGTGATGCTAGACATCGAAACCGCACAAAAGCTTGGCTGGGCTGCGCTAATCGGCTCGGTTGTTCTGACCTGCATCACAATCGTTTTGGTCTGAGGAGAGAGACATGCGTTATCTAACTGACCGCAAACGTGCGATTGGCAACGGGTCGGCCCGTCAGGGAACAGATCATCATTGGAGCATGACGGTATCTTCTTACGGGTTGCTACTGTTGGTGCCGCTGTTTTTATGCGCTTTTGGCTCTCAGCTGGGCAATAGCTACGAAGACGTCACCGCCCATTTCGCCAAACCATTCCCTGCGATTGTAACTGCGCTGACCATCTGGGTCGGCATGATGCATTTCAAGAACGGTATTCGCGCCGTTATCGAAGACTATGTGCACGGTTTTGCGCGGGAGCTTTGGATTATCATCATGGTGGCGCTTTCATACGCCATCGCCGCAACCGGCGTTTTCGCCATTCTGAAAATGGCGCTTTAAGGACTTACTCGACATGGCTGCATACGAATACGAAACCCACGAATATGACGTTGTGGTTGTCGGTGCCGGTGGCGCTGGACTGCGTGCAACGCTGGGCATGGCAGAACAGGGTCTGCGCACCGCTTGCGTAACCAAGGTTTTCCCGACCCGTTCACACACTGTGGCGGCGCAGGGCGGTATTGCTGCTTCGCTTAGCAACATGGGGCCGGATAACTGGCAGTGGCATATGTATGACACTGTGAAGGGCTCTGACTGGCTGGGTGACACCGACGCGATGGAATATCTGGCGCGCGAAGCCCCCAAGGCGGTTTATGAGCTGGAGCACTACGGCGTTCCGTTCAGCCGGACCGAAGAAGGCAAGATTTACCAGCGCCCGTTCGGGGGACACACCACCGAATTCGGTGAAGGCCCCCCCGTTCAGCGAACCTGTGCAGCAGCGGACCGGACCGGTCACGCGATCCTGCACACGCTTTATGGTCAGTCGCTGAAGAACAACGCTGAGTTCTATATCGAATACTTCGCTATCGACCTGATCATGTCGGATGACGGTCAGTGTCAGGGTGTTGTCTGCTGGAAGCTCGACGACGGCACGATGCATGTCTTCAACGCCAAGATGGTTGTGCTGGCGACGGGTGGCTATGGCCGTGCGTATTTCAGCGCAACGTCTGCGCACACCTGTACCGGTGACGGTGGCGGCATGGTGGCCCGTGCGGGTCTGGCGTTGCAGG
>CAYZAY010000111.1:0-7213 GCA_964476515.1 uncultured Rhodobacterales bacterium | reverse complement strand
GCGATATAGGCTTCTTCATCCGGCGTCGAAACGCGTCCGTAAATCGGATTTCGATGTGGATGGCGGCCGAACCTGCGAATATTACCAAGGACCCGCTCGTTCTGCGCGATGAATCCATCTGCAAAATCATTAAGAGGTCCACCTCTTAAACGATCGGCAATGTGATGAGCGACCGGTATAACGGATTCATACCTCGCCAAATGTTCTGGCCCTTCGCAGTGGGATATTGAGATTATGAAAAACGCCTGTTCCCAGGGTTTCAACTCGTCAAAATCGTCTCGAAAAACCGTTTCCATCGCCATTTTGGTAGCTTTATTATCTTGCGCGAATGCACCTGGTGTGTCGCGCCATAGCGATCTGGGAAATTGATCAAGGGCTATAAGCAGCGCCGCACGCCCGCGTAAGGTTTCGGCCCAGTGATCCAGTAAGCCTTTTGCAGCGGCTACTGTAAGATCGGCATAGGTGCTGCAAATTCTGTCATCCATGCCACCCTGCATGCGCTCGTCCCAGAACGCGCCGTGAGTTTGGACATCGTTTTCGTGTCCGCTAACTGGAAACCACAGGTCCAAAACTTGATCGGGTGTAAATTTGCCATCCATCTATTCACGTTCCCCCTAAACTAGCGAGAACGCTAACACAGAAGATGACGTCAAAGAAGAAAGCCGTTTCTAAGAACATCCAAAACGGCCTGCGAAGCCACGTCTGAGGTTACAAAGGACTGTCCGATGTCACTTGCGAGGATGAAACGAAGTTGGCCGTTTATGACCTTCTTATCCTGAGACATGAGTTCAAGCAGAGACTCGGCGCTAGGGAGATCACCGGGAATGTCGCGCAAGTTGGCTTTCATGCCCATGTTTTGCAGATGGGCGCGAACGCGGCTTGGCGCTTCTTGGGAAACCAGCCCCATCTTTGCAGAAAGATCAAAAGCCAGCGCACAGCCTATGGCGACGCCTTCGCCATGCAACAGCCTGTCGGAATATCCGGTAGCGGCTTCCAATGCATGACAGAACGTGTGCCCAAGGTTCAAAAGCGCACGATCACCTTGTTCGGTTTCGTCACGCACAACAATATCGGCTTTCATCTCGCAAGACCTCTTTACCGCGTAAATTCTGGCCTCGTCGTCTCCATCAGCTAGTTTTGGTCCGTTTGCTTCAAGCCAATTGAAAAACCCTGCATCCCCCAAGAGACCGTATTTAACGACCTCTCCGTAACCAGCCAAAAAATCACGTCGCGGCATGGTTTTCAAAACGTCGGTGTCTGCAAGAACCAAGCTTGGTTGATGGAACGCCCCGATCAGGTTTTTCCCTTGCGGCGCATTGATACCGGTTTTGCCGCCAACCGAACTGTCGACCTGAGCCAACAGTGACGTTGGCATTTGAACAAACCGGACCCCACGGCGAAGGACGGCCGCTGCAAAGCCAACGAGATCACCAATCACGCCACCGCCAAAAGCGATAACAACGTCATTTCGTTCGACCTTGTTTTCTAGCAGCCATTCCACCGTGCGTGTGAACTGAGGCCACCCCTTAGTGGATTCGCCAGCAGGCAGAGCCAGAGAAACCGTTGTTATTCCAGCATCCGCAAAAGATTTTTTAAGCGCCGCCAAATGCAAAACTGCAACGGTTTCATCCGTGACAATTGCTACCCGTTTGCGGTTAAGAAGTGGCGCAACATGTGTGGCAGCCGCAGGGACAAGACCCGGTCCAATTAGGATATCGTAAGCTCTGTCATCTAGTGGGACGTGAACATTTTCTGTCATTGCTTACCCTTCCAAAACGTCTGGTCGTGTTTTCAGAACATCTATAGCCGCGCTAGCCATGTCCGAAATAGCGTATTCCGGCTTAGCCTTAACCGACAGGTCAGCAAGGTCATAAAGCGGAACGCGCGAATTGAAAATTTCGGTCAGCGTCTGTTTAGGATTGGCCGTTCGCAACAACGGGCGCGTATCTTTGTGTTTCACACGGTTCCACAGTAGTTCAAGTTCAGCATCCAACCAGACTGAAACTCCAAATTCAGAGATCATTTCACGGTTTCGTTCAGACATGAATGCACCGCCACCTGTCGACAGAATGCCAATCCTCGAATCCAACAGACGCCGGATCACTTCGGTTTCACGGTCTCGGAAAAAGGTTTCGCCGTCTCGTTCGAAAATCTCAGCGATACTCATCGCCGCCGCTTCAACGATTTCCTGATCCGAATCGAGAAAATCTACACCCAGTCTTTCGGCCAGAGCCCGACCAACCGCGGTCTTGCCGCACCCCATCATGCCAACCAGCACAACCATCTTTTTCAATTTCAAAGGGTTCTGGGTCATGAATTCGGCATTTGCCCGCTAATTGGATGTTAATTTCCTGAATGACGTGAACTTTTGGAAAAGGCCATATATAAATACCCGAAAAACAACGAAAGGCAGCGGGCAAAATGGGGCGTTTGATAAAGTGGCTGATCTATCTGGTGATCTTGCTGGCAATATTGCTTGTTCTTTACGCCTATGTAGGACCGTTTTTGGGTGTGGATTTCTCTGCACGTCCTGAATCTCAGGTTGAAACGATCTCGTTGCAGCCGGAATAGTCCGGTGAACCTGTACACCCGTTCAGTTTTGTTAGCGGTGCCGTTGGCGGCCACGCTTTTTTCGACAGCATTTGCGCAAGAGACATTACAACCGCTTTCGGCGATTGACTGGTTTCGACAGAACCTGAATGAAAAAGTTGAATCTGCGCCCGAGGAAGAAACACAGCAAGGTGTCGAAACTACAGAAATTGCTGTGTCTATCCTTGCCCCTGCCACGCCAGACAGCGTTGGGCTGATTAGTAGTGCGGTGTCTGGCTTTGCGCCAACGATCTGGACGCACTCAAATTCTGAAGACCTTGGATCAGTCCTGTCGGATCTATCGGTTCCTAGGGTTCCCGCCCTTTCCATTCTGCTGACCCGCTTGATGCTAACAGAGGCTGAAGGCCCACAGGGTCCTTCGGGTGACTTTTTAAAAGCACGCGTAGATATGCTTAGGAGGCTGGGCGATGTTGAACCAGCACTAGCGCTGTTAGAGCGCGCGGACCCTGAGGCAGACAGCGAACTGTTTAACCAATGGGCCGATCTAAAGCTGTTGCACGGCGAAGACCGAGAACTTTGCGACCGCCTAGCGTCCAAACCTGATCTTACGCCCGGCTATGACTACATGGTCTACTGCCTATCTAGATCAGGTGATTGGCCAACTGCCGCCACAACCCTTCTTGCTGCCGAAGTCTTGGGTGAGCTTGAACCCGAGATGGTGCTGTTGCTAACGCGCTATCTCGATCCGGAACTTTTCGAAGGCAGTGCAGTTGAATTTAGACCTGATGGCCGGATCACTCCGCTGCAGTTTCGCTTGATGGAAGGCGTTGGGGAGCCTTGGCCGACAAGCACCCTGCCCCTTGCGTACGCACATTCCGATCTAAGGGGATTTGTTGGTTGGAGAGCGCAAATAACAGCAGCGGAACGCCTTGCGCGCACCGGAGCCGTTAGTGAAAATCACCTTCTAGGGATTTATACGGCAAACCAACCTTCGGCTTCAGGGGGCGTTTGGGATCGGGTTGCCAGCGTTCAGACACTGGAAACCTCGATTGACCAAGACGATGTCGAAGGCATGGAACTAGCCCTTGAGGTCGCGTGGTCAACATTTGACGATGTTGGATTGCGGTTTGTTCTGGCTAATCTTTACGGCGATCAACTGGTTAATGTGGCTTGGAGTTCTCAGGAAATGTCCGCGCTTGCCCACGAAGCCGCCCTGTTGTCACGCTCGTACGAAGGGATTGCCGACCAGCATTGGCCGACCAATCATCGACAAGCCTTTTTAGACGCGCTGGCCATCGGAAATATTGCCGGAACGACCTATGAAGGCGTACTTCCAGATGCAATCCGTAAAGGCTTCGCATCTTCCCCTTCAAAAAAATACACCGATCTTCTAGTTCGGGACGCCGACGGGCAGGCCCTGTTAGAGGCTATTTCTGCTGTCTCTGCCGGTCGGGATTCATTCCCGTCCGACATCGCCGACGCAATCGCAGTATTCAGAGTTTTGGGATTGTCGGACGCCGCGCGTCAGTTTTCGCTTCAGCTAATGTTAAGTCAAAGCTGACTCATGAATGACCACAGCCTGATATCCATTTTTCTTGAGGCTCAGGCGGCTGAGCTTGGGGCCTCCACGAATACTCTGTTAGCCTATGGTCGTGACCTGAAAGACGCGGCTGACTATCTAAACCGCAAGAACAGTGATTTTTTGACCGCAGATCGAGAGTTGATCGAAGGCTATTTACTGTCCTGCGACGCCCAAGGACTTTCAAAGGCCACCAGAGCACGGCGTTTGTCAGCGCTAAAACAGCTCTACCGGTTCATTTTTCAAGAAGGTATCCGCGACACCAATCCCGCTGTTGAAATTCGGGGGCCTGGGAAAGGCGCAAAACTGCCTAAAACGCTGACAGCGGGCGAAGTTGAGCGATTGATAGACGCTTCGGGTCAGGTTGGAAGAACCAAAGTGGACAAGGTCAGAAACGCCTGTCTGATGGAACTGCTGTACGCCACGGGAATGCGGGTAAGCGAACTGGTGTCGCTGAGCATCGCCGCAACAAGAGGCAACCCCGACATGCTTCTTGTATCCGGCAAGGGTGGCAAGGAACGCATGGTGCCATTGGCCGGTAAGGCCAAGACCGCGCTTGCAAATTGGCTGGCAGTACGCGGCAAACAAGATGAGGCGGTAAAGGCAGAAGGCCATCCAATTTCGAAGTTCCTGTTCCCATCGCGGGGAAAACTTGGCCATCTTACCCGACACGCGTTTTATCTGTTGATCAAGGACATTGCGGTAAAAGCCGGTGTTTCACCTTCAACCGTAACACCACACGTGCTTAGGCATGCCTTTGCGACCCATCTGCTGGAAAACGGAGCTGACCTGCGGGTCATTCAAACACTTCTGGGGCATGCTGATGTTTCAACGACTGAAATCTACACGCATGTCCTTGAAGAACGCCTGAAATCGTTGGTTCTTGATCATCACCCTTTGTCAAAATAATACGGCCCTCTTGAAACGCCATTAGCCAGTCGCCATAAAACAGGCGAAAGGAACCCTTCGTGGACATCATAAATTTCGCTTCTAGCGCAGACGCAGCATTCTGGATCTCGGCAGGTGGGATCGTTGCGCTGATCGTTTTATCTGCATTGTTTTCGGGATCGGAAACGGCTTTGACGGCTGCCTCGCGGGGCAAGTTGGCAAGACGCGCGGACAAAGGTTCGCGGGGGGCTCAGAAGGCGCTTGATATCACTGAAGACAACGAACGGCTGATCGGGTCAGTTCTTCTGGGGAACAATCTGGTTAATATATTCGCAACTTCGCTGGCTACTGCTTTGTTTACAAAGGCATTTGGCGATTCTGGCATTGCGATAGCTACGCTAATCATGACCCTACTGGTTCTGATCTTCGCCGAAGTTCTTCCAAAGACCTACGCGATCACCAATCCCGAAAATGCAGCATCCAAAGCGGCGCCAATAATCGCGGTCGTCATCGCGTTATTTGCTCCGGTAGTTTCCGCCGTCAGATTATTGGTGCGACTAATCTTGCGAATTTTCGGCGTAAAAACCGATCCTGACACCCATATTCTGGCAGTTCGCGAAGAGATTGCGGGTGCGCTGCAGCTAGGCCATTCCGAAGGCATTGTCGAAAAAGAGGACCGAGACCGGATTCTTGGCGCTCTTGATCTGGGTGATCGTATTGTTGAAGAAATCATGCTTCATCGCTCGAATATCGAGATGATTGACATAGCTAATTCGCCGGAAGACACGTTGGCGCAATGTCTAAGCAGTGCACACACCCGTCTTCCCGTTTACGACGAAGAACCTGAAAACATCATCGGTGTTGTTCACGCCAAAGATATGCTTCGTGCTATGCACGCGCTGATGTTTGGCCCCAACGCCTCGCCCCAAGGGCTTGCCGATTTCGATATCAAAGCCGTGGCGATGGAACCTTATTTCGTTCCAGAAACCACCACACTTGACGACCAAATGCGAGAGTTCCTGCGCAGGCATACGCACTTTGCGTTGGTCGTGGATGAATACGGAAGTCTTCAGGGTTTGATCACGCTGGAAGACATTCTTGAAGAAATTGTCGGCGAAATTACTGACGAATTCGATATCGACGCAGAGACTCAGATCAAAAAGTCCGAAGACGATCAGTTCTTAGTCGATGGCTCGATGACCATTCGCGATCTAAACAGGGCAACCGATTGGAATTTGCCTGATGAAGAGGCCAACACTATTGCAGGTCTCGTGATCAATGACGCGCAGATCATTCCCGATATCGGACAGGTGTTTTCATTCCACGGCTTCCGGTTTGAGGTAGTCGCCAAGGAAGCTAACCGTCTTACAAAGCTGAATATTCGGCCGCTGTAAGAAGCCATTTTGGCTAACATCCAATAATAAACCTAAAGCAGCCAGCATAGTTAAATCGAGCTGTGCTGCAAATGATGTTACCATTCAATTTCTCTCTATAGATTATTGAAACCGACGATGGTCGCTCCTAAGTGTATTTACACGCTTTAGGATTTTTCATGTATAAACACTTAGTTAAGACGGTATTTTTGATCACAACCACGACGGCTTGCGTAATTCAAGCCAACCCCGACGAGGGAAAACTAGCACGCTATTTGTGCTATCAGGTAGACGTACTGGGCGACCCATCATCCCGTAACGACTATTTTAGCATCATCGTCACTCAGGATAACCTAGACGTTCACGACGCTGCCAATTTCGTGCCGGGCAATAAACTCGCAAGTGAATTTGGCACAAAACAAATACCTTTCACCGTTCAAGTCTACAAAAACGCTGACTCCCTTAGTTCGAAACAAGATCCAAAAACCTATGCGCTGGATCTACTGTCGAAAAGAGCGGACATTACTTATCAAGGCTTGGGGTCTCGTATGATGAACATATTCTCGGTCTACTGGGATTATGAGGAAGGTTACGTCTACTTTAAGGCCGAAGATTCTGATGGGTCCGCCATAGTAGGCGAAGATCCTGTCACGTCCCAAATCGAGCATCGAAATATCTGGTGCGAAGACCCGTGGGGAATTTCGGTTAGCTAAGGGGATTGATTGCCGCTATCCCAAAAACCAAAAAAGCCCTTAAGGTTTTGACCTTAAGGGCTTTTTATGGCTCCGGCGGTAGGGATCGAACCTACGACCAATTGATTAAC
>CAYZAY010000110.1:5962-7387 GCA_964476515.1 uncultured Rhodobacterales bacterium | reverse complement strand
AAATCAGCACCGCAGAAAGAGTTCCTGTGTTGCCGATTCATGACGGGTTCATTGTGCAGGATAAAAGCGAAAAATTTCTTAGGGTCGCTATGGACCAAGTGTGGTTCGATAGGTTCGGTACTAGAATTGGGATCGCCTAACGGATTTTGGGCCGGAAAGCGGAAGTTCGCTGCGACCGCGAAGTGATCGCCTGAAAACCACCAAAGCTGACATTCATATTGTTTCAGAGCAGAGCTGACCGGTACAGCGTCACATATCCGTTCCGAGCGCAATTTACGAAAAAAATTGACGCAATTACTGAACTACACGCTGCCACACACTATTTCTGCAGAATTGAGTTTTCCCACGCAGACAGGAAGCGGTTCTTTTTGAACGTATCCAAGAAAACTAACAGCCCTGGATCAAGGCGGATTCGGCGCAGGGAGTTTTCAACCGTCCCTAGTTCTGGGTTAAGAGTTCTTAAAGATGACGTCTCACCAGTAGGGTTCCACGCTTCTTCAACCAAAAAATCGACAAACTGATTGGCGTTTTCCTGATTGCTGGCAGACGTCGGGATAAGCACCGTTCGCATCATGACCGTAGTGAAATCCGACGGAAACAAAACCAGGATTTCATCACTGTCCTGCCGCGACAGAGCGTAGCTACCTAAAACATTATATGCGACAGCCAGTTCACCGCTTGCCACATGATCAATCATCTTTCCCGAACTGTTATACAGCTTGGCGTCAAGTGATCCCATGACTTCGGTTAGTCGCCAATAGACCTCGGACACTCGTGAATCCTGTGTTGCAAACAGATACCCCAGACCGGAGGACCGGAGATCATATGTCCCGACTCTCCCTCGAAACAGCTCGGGATTGCTGCGAAGCTGAGCGATTAGATCTTCGCGGTTCTGCGGAAGCTCCAAATTTTCAAACGCTGCGCGTGATAATACGATTGCCGCAGGCTCTTGGGTAAAGGCATAAACATCCTCTCGCCACTTCGCCCATTCGGGCAGTGCCAGCGTTGCTGCTGAAGAATGGGGATGCGTCAGCCCGTCATTGGCCAGTTTTGTCTGCAAGTCCATCGCACTTGAAATCGCGATATCGAAGGGTTGTCGTTCCTTTTCGATGGCCTTCATCAGTTCGGTGGTACTGGTCACAACGTATTCGATGTTCAGATCGGGTCTCGCCTGTTGAAACTCTTCCAAGACAGGTTTGAAAAGCTCGACATCCGTTGTCGAAATAATTCGCAGTTTTTGCACTAACGTAGTGTCTCCGAGGATCAGACGATCTTCGACTTCGAAGGCAAAAAGGCTAGTCGGATAGAGTATCAGACCAAGGAAAAAGACAAAGACACGCAAGCGCCAGCCTCCTGAGTATTTTCGATTTCAAGCGTTCCACCATGTGCTTTGACAACATCGGACGCAATGGTCAAACCAAGCCC
>CAYZAY010000110.1:0-5952 GCA_964476515.1 uncultured Rhodobacterales bacterium | reverse complement strand
ATCCGACGATCCCTTCGGCATTTTGCCCCCGTGAAAACCGCATTACGATGGTTTCAAGATTCGATGATGGAAACCCGTCCCCTTCATCTTGAACCTTTACATAGGCCATCTGCCGTGAGATTCCGGCGGAGATCTGAACGGTGCTATCCACAGGAGAGAATTTGAGTGCGTTGTCTATCACATTACGCAGCGCACTTTGCACCAGCACAGGATCACCCGGGAAGGTGATGTTTTCGGTTAATTGAAACTTCAACTGAATGTCACGAAGCTCTGCTGCTGGTGTCATTCGTTCAACGATCTCACTCACAATATCGTTTAAACTTAATTGCGCTTTCACAAGACTATCTGTCCGCAGCGAAACCATAGCGTGGTCCAGCATCTGCCCTGCGGCGCGGCTGCTTTCGTCAATCGCTCGGATCATGTCTTTAATCGCCGCACGGTTCTCTTCCCGTTCAACCCGCATCAGGGTCGTTTCGGCACGGGTTCGGACGATGGCCAGTGGGGTGCGTAGACGATGGGCCGCGTCGGCAATAAACTCTTCTGTGCGCGATAGGGAATTTGACAAACGATCCATGAAAGAATTCAGCGAGGTCACAAGCGGCGCCATTTCAACGGGAACAGGTGCAGCCATTGCGCGAAGTTCACTTGGCCCCCGGCGACTAACAGACTCGGTCAGACGCACCAGAGGCGCCACTGTCGCGTTTGCTGTAATCAAAGCCAAAGCCACAACAAGTACAAACACACCGAACCCGATCCACGCCGATATTCGCACAATTCGAGCAATCAGCGACGCCTGACCATCCTGTGTCTGCGCCAGAGCAATAGACAGGCGCACGGGATTTTCACCCGTTGTCATAACGCGCGACATGACGACGACACGGACGGTTTCATCCTGATACGTCTCGGTTGCAAACAGATGCGTCCCGGCCCCCGAAGCAGGTGGAAACGGCAAATCATCATAGCCGGTCAGAAATGTCTGATCCGTCTTGATTGCGTAGAATACGCGGTCGTTGGACACGTTGCTCAACATCGAAAACGCCGAATACGGCAGGTCAATTTCAATATCGCTATCAATGACCGAGGCCGAATCCAAAATGGCCGTGGCTGACGCACGAAGAATGTTGTCTTGACTTTCTTCTGCTAACTGGACTGCCAATCGTTGGAATACGAAAAACAACCCGAGTGCCAGTACCAGCGCACCCCCAAGCAACATAATCAGCAAGCGGCGTCGAATGGATCCTTTGATGTTGATAGTGGAACTCATCGGATTGCCAACAGATAGCCAACACCGCGCACGGTCTTTATCTCTACGCGGCTCCCGGAAAGGTGTTTTCGCAGTCGCCCTATATAGACCTCGATTGCGTTCTCCGAAACGTCCTCATCATATGCGAACAGACGGTCCAGCAACTTGGGTTTCGAGAATATTTGATCCGGTGCACCCGCGAATACTTCAAAAAGACGCAGTTCACGGTTTCGCAAAGTGAGACTGTTTTCGGCTACCTTCAAAGTCCCTGACAGCGAATCAAACTCGACGTCACCAAGTGTGATCACGTTTCGGGAAGCCCCCCCTTTCCGGCGCAAAACGGCACGACAGCGGGCTTCCAATTCGGAGAAATCGAAAGGTTTGGTGATATAATCATCCGCCCCGAGATCCAGAATTCCGACGCGATCGGAAACCTCGGAGCGCGCTGTTGTAACGATGACGGGCACCGGATCATTGACCGTTCTATGAGCGTTCAAGAACGTACGGCCATCCCCGTCTGGAAGCATAATATCCAGTAAAATCAAATCGTAATCAGTTGTTGCCTTGTAATCTTCCGCCTCTTCGAGCGAGGCTGCGTGATCGACCACATGCCCGTCGATTGACAGCCTGTCCACGGTTACCGCTGCCAGATCAAGGTTATCTTCAATCAGCAAAAATCTCATCGGTTCGGAAAAAATCTCGTTCGTGTCAGGTTTGTGTCAGCTTGGTCGGCAAGGTTCCCAACGATGGGCGGCAACGAACGCCGCTGTCAATGTGGAGGAACAAAAACATGAAATTCGAATTCACCCGCCGCGCCGTCATTGCAGCCGCGGCAGCAGCAATGTCGCTCGGCACACCGGCGCTTTCTGACGGGCACCAAGTCGTCGACAGCATTCACTTCCTGATCCCCGGCGGTGCCGGCGGTGGCTGGGACGGTACCGCACGCGGGACCGGTGAGGCGCTGACCAACGCTGGTCTGGTAAGAACCGCATCCTATGAAAACATGTCTGGCGGCGGCGGCGGTAAAGCCATCGGTTATCTGATCGAGAATGCCGACAGCAACCACGGCACGCTGATGGTCAACTCGACCCCGATTGTGATCCGTTCGCTTACCGGCGTTTTCCCGCACAACTTCCGCGACCTGACACTCGTTTCAGGCACCATTGGTGACTACGCAGCGCTTGTCGTGAACTCTGACAGCCCGCTGAACTCAATGGGCGACCTTTTGGCTGCATACGACGCTGACCCAAGTGGCACTGCAATCGGTGGCGGTTCGGTCCCGGGCGGTATGGACCATCTGGTTGCTGCCATGGTGATGGAAGCTGCTGGTAAAGACGCCCTGAACGTCAAGTACATCCCGTATGACGCTGGTGGTAAAGCCATGGCAGCCCTGCTGTCGGGCGAGATCAAAGCGCTGTCGACAGGTTTCTCAGAAGCTGTCGCTCTTGCGCAAGCTGGTGAAGTTAAGATCCTCGGTGTTACTTCTGACGCACGTGTAGATGCGTTCGCTGATGCGCCGACCATGGCAGAGCAAGGCATCGATACAACCTTCGTCAACTGGCGTGGATTCTTCGGCGCACCTGGTCTGCCTGCTGACAAACTAGCAGCATATCAGGATGCGATCGCGAAGATGTACGACACCCCAGAGTGGGAAGCTGTTCGTTCACGTAACGGCTGGGTGAACATTCACAATCCAGGCGACGACTTCAAAGCCTTCCTGGAAGATCAGGAACAGGTCATTGGCGATCTGATGCGCAAGCTGGGTTTCCTGTAAGCTAGCTTAAAGAACTCTCGACCGGCCTATTGATTGGGCCGGTCGTATTTATTGGGGAGGGAACAATGGCACTTGATCGCTGGATCGCATTCGTCATTCTTTGCGTCGCACTTGCCTATGGCTACGCCGCTTATTTCACCATGGACCAGTTGTTGCCGCCGTTCATGCAGCGCAACCCAATCTGGCCCAGCACTTTTCCGAAAATTCTGGCTGTTCTTGCCGCTCTGACATCGCTTGTCATCCTACTGGGGCTTGAAAAACCATCGGCTGACGCGACCGAGAAAAAGCCCGATATAGACTACCGCCGCCTTTCAGACTACAACCTTGGGCAGGCGCTTTTGCTACTGGGGCTCATGGTGGCCTATGCTCTGACCCTTCGCCCGCTTGGTTTTCTACTTGCAACAGCCGGATTCCTGAGCTTTGGGGCGATGGCGCTTGGCGAACGCAAATTTCACATCCTTATCCCCGTTGCCATGATCGCAACCGGAGTGGTCTGGTACCTTGTTCAAGTCGTTCTCGGGATCTTCCTGCGTCCGCTTCCGTGGTTCATGTAAGGAGGTTCCGATATGATTGAAGGACTTATGATTGGCCTCGGGGCCGCGTTCTCACTCCAGAACCTGCTGATGGTTATCGCAGGCTGTCTGATCGGTACTTTCATCGGCATGCTGCCCGGACTTGGGCCGATGTCTATCATCGCAATTATGATCCCTGTGGCGATCACGATTGGAGACCCATCGGCGGCGTTGATTTTGCTTGCAGGTGTTTACTACGGCGCGATTTTCGGCGGCTCGACCTCATCCATCCTCCTGAATGCCCCAGGCGTTGCAGGCACCGTGGCAACAAGTTTTGACGGTTACCCGATGGCTCGAAAGGGAATGGCCGGTAAGGCGCTGACCATTGCTGCGATTTCTTCGTTCGCGGGCGGGACAATCGGGGCGGTGCTGCTCATGGTTTTCGCGCCAATGCTGTCCACCGTGGCATTGCTATTCCATTCGGCAGAGTATTTCGCCCTGATGGTCGTTGGCCTGTCTGCGATCGCGGCTTTCGCCGGAACGGGTAACGTGGCAAAAGCTATCCTGATGACCGTACTTGGCCTGATAATGGCGACGGTAGGCGAAGGCGCTTTGTTCAACATGCCGCGTTTCACGATGGGGCTGATGGACCTGCAATCGGGCTTCAGCTTCATAACCTTGGCGATGGCCATGTTTGCCTTACCGGAAGCGATATTCCTTGTTCTGAACCCGGCGCGCTCTGTGCAATCAGGCGAAAACGGAGGCAAAATCACCGGCCTGCGCGTTTCTGGCGAGGAAGTACGCAAAATCGTCCCGGTTATCAGCCGTCAATCGATCCAAGGCTTTTTTATTGGTGTTCTTCCGGGTGCGGGTGCGACCATCGCGTCGTTCCTTGGCTATGCGGTCGAGCGCAATATTGCCACCAAAGAAGAGCAAGCAGAGTTTGGTCACGGCTCGGTCAAAGGGCTCGCTGCGCCGGAAACTGCGAACAACGCGGCTTGCACAGGGTCGTTTGTACCGCTTTTAACGCTCGGCATTCCCGGATCGGGCACAACCGCCATCCTGCTAGGTGCCCTGATCGCGCTGAACGTGACCCCCGGACCGCGTCTGATGATCGACAATCCTCAGATTTTCTGGGCCGTCATAATCTCGATGTACATTGGCAATCTGGTATTGCTGGTCCTTAACCTGCCGCTGATCCCTTACATCGCCAAGGTTCTGGCGATCCCGCGCAACTATCTGATCCCGTTTATTCTGTTCTTCACCTTGATGGGCAGTTACATCGGGCAGAACAACTCGACCGAGTTGTTGATCCTTGTGGGCATGGGCATCTGCGCGACAATCCTGAAGTTTGCCGACTATCCGCTGGCACCTCTGTTGATCGGCTTCATTCTGGGCAGCATGCTGGAAGACAACTTCTCGCGGTCGATGCAGCTATATGACGGGGTCGGGTTCATTGTAGATCGGCCGATGACCCTTGGTCTCTTGGTGATCGCTGTGCTTCTGGTAGTCGTGCCAAGCTATCGGGCGCGGCGGGCTCGGGCCCGGCAGCAGGGTGTTGCTGAAGGCGATTGATATCTATCACGGGGCGCGGCAACGCGCCCCGATCTTTTTCAGGGCTTTCGAATGGCATTTTTCACCCGTCAACGACTGACAACACTTGCATTGGCGTTGTCCGGCGCTGTGCTTTTTTACCTGCTCGGATTGCCACTTCCGTTCCTTTTTGGACCTATGTTTGTGTGTTTGATCGGTGCGCTTTCTGGGGCAGAAATGCAAAGTCTCGGAATTATCGAGACGATTTTTCGCACAATCCTTGGCGTTGCCGCCGGAGCCTCAATAACACCAGAAATCGCCACACAAATTCCGACAATGGCAGTTTCGCTGATCACTCTCCCTGTCTTTGTATTCGCCGTTGCTGCTGCCAGCTATCCACTGATGCGCAGGAGCTTCGGATTTGACAAGGTCACCAGCTACTATTCGGCTATGCCTGGCGGGTTACAGGACTTAATAATTTTTGGCGAAGAAGCCGGCGCCAATATGCGTGCTCTTGCCTTGGTCCATGCCACGCGCGTTTTGTTCATCGTATCGATCACGCCGATAATTTTAGCCTCGTTTTGGGCAGTTGACCTGACGGCGCGCCCTGGAGTGCCGTCAACGGAAACACCGGCGACGCAAATGCTCCTTTTCGTCATTTGCGGTTTGGGCGGCTGGCAGATTGCAAAACGACTTCGCGTTTTCGGCGCATCGATCATTGGGCCAATGATCTTGACCGCTACGCTGTCCATTTTGGGTGTCGTCACCCAACGCCCGCCTGCAGAAATGATCTGGGCAGCACAGTGTCCGGGATCAGCGCTTATGGGTCCAAATAGGCTTTGTTGCACAAATACCGTTCAGGGATTCATCTCACGAATCCAGCATGATAG
>CAYZAY010000109.1:0-7425 GCA_964476515.1 uncultured Rhodobacterales bacterium | reverse complement strand
AACACAAAATCACGCGAAGGCGATGTGGACCCGCTGATCGGTCGGGATTCCGAAGTTGAGCGTTGCATTCAGGTGCTTTGCCGCCGCCGTAAGAACAACCCGTTGCTGGTGGGTGATCCCGGTGTTGGCAAAACCGCCATTGCAGAAGGTCTGGCCCATAAGATCGTCAAAGGTGACACGCCCGAAGTTCTGTCTGAAACCACGATCTATTCGCTGGACATGGGCGCGCTTTTGGCTGGCACCCGCTATCGCGGTGATTTTGAGGAACGCCTGAAAGCGGTCGTGACTGAACTGGAAGCGCATCCGGATGCGGTTCTATTCATCGACGAAATCCACACCGTGATCGGTGCCGGTGCCACATCTGGCGGGGCGATGGATGCGTCCAACCTGTTGAAACCTGCCCTTCAGGGCGGCAAGCTGCGTACCATGGGGTCGACCACTTACAAAGAATTCCGCCAGCATTTCGAAAAAGACCGCGCCCTGTCGCGTCGTTTCCAGAAAATAGACGTGAATGAGCCGAGCGTGGAAGACAGTATTAAAATCCTGCGTGGATTGAAGCCGTATTTCGAAAAACATCACGGCGTCAAATATACCGCCGACGCGATCAAAGCTTCGGTTGAACTGTCGGCGCGCTATATCAACGACCGCAAGCTGCCCGACAAGGCGATTGACGTCATCGACGAAGCTGGTGCTGCCCAGCATCTGGTGCCGGAAAGCAAGCGTCGTAAAACGCTCGGCGTGAAAGAGATTGAGGCCGTGGTTGCGAAAATCGCGCGCATCCCGCCCAAGAACGTCAGCAAAGACGATGCCGAGGTTCTGAAAGACCTCGAAAAATCGCTTAAACGCGTTGTGTTTGGACAGGAAGAAGCGATTGAGGCGCTTTCAAGCGCGATCAAACTGTCCCGCGCGGGTCTGCGCGAACCCGAAAAACCGATTGGTAACTACCTGTTCGCTGGCCCGACCGGTGTTGGTAAAACCGAGGTCGCCAAACAGCTTGCCGATACGCTTGGTGTTGAACTGATGCGCTTTGATATGTCTGAATATATGGAGAAACACGCCGTCAGCCGTCTGATCGGTGCGCCTCCTGGGTATGTCGGGTTTGATCAGGGTGGCATGCTGACTGATGGCATCGATCAGAACCCGCATTGCGTGCTGCTTTTGGACGAAATTGAAAAAGCGCACCCCGATGTGTTCAACATTCTGTTGCAGGTCATGGATCACGGCAAACTGACCGACCACAACGGCCGGACCACGGATTTCCGTAATGTTGTGCTGATCATGACCTCGAACGCGGGGGCTGCTGAACAGGCCAAGGAAGCCATCGGGTTTGGTCGTGACAAGCGCACAGGCGAAGACACCGCCGCGATTGAACGCACCTTTACGCCAGAATTCCGCAATCGTCTGGATGCAGTGATCAGCTTTAGCAGCCTTCCGAGAGAGGTCATTCTGCAAGTCGTCGAAAAATTCGTACTTCAGCTGGAAGCGCAATTGATGGACCGCAACGTATCCATCGAACTAACGCGCCCTGCCGCCGAATGGATCGCCGACAAAGGGTACGACGACAAAATGGGCGCCCGCCCGCTTGGCCGCGTGATCCAAGAGCACATCAAAAAGCCACTGGCCGAAGAACTGCTCTTTGGCAAGCTTGTCAAAGGCGGATTGGTCAAAGTTGGCGTCAAGGACGGCAAACTAAGCCTCGATCTATCCGGCCCCGAAAGCCCGAGGATCAGCGGCAAAAAAAAGCCGCCGCTTCTAACGGCTGAGTAAAAGCCAAGCGCCCCGATTTAGGGGCGCTTTTCATTTGGATCAAACCACATCGTAACCACTTAATTTCAGAGGCTTACCGCTCTGTCAGTTTCAGCTCGATCCGGCGGTTTTGGGCGCGGGCTTCGGCGTTGTTTGCGGGGTTAAGCGGTTGATATTGGCCAAAACCATTGGCCGACAGACGTGTCGGCGACATACCATGCTCAAGCACCAGATCGCGAACAACCGATAGTGCACGGGCTTGGCTAAGCTCCCAATTGTCGGCAAATTTGCCTCCGGGAAGAACGCGAATATTATCGGTGTGGCCGTCAACGCGAATGATCCAGTCGATCTCGGATGGGATCTGGCTTGAGATGTCCATTAACAGATCAGCAATGTTTGCAATTTCGGCTTTGCCCTCGTCGGACAGTTCAGCCTCGCCCGACGAAAACAGAACCTCGGACGAGAACACAAAGCGGTCGCCAACGATCTGAACGCCTTCGCGATCCCCGATCAGCTCTCGCAGTTTTCCAAAGAAATCCGAACGGTACTTTTCGAGCGCTTCGTTTTCAGCCTCAAGCCGCTCTTTTTCTGTGGCCAGAAGAGCGTTGTTTTCTTCTTCGAGCTTGCGCAAACGTCGTTCGGTCGCGGCGGCGCGTGTCAGGGCCGTGTTTAGCTGACTGCCTAGGTTTATGATCTGCACCTGACTGTCGGCATCCTTGGCTTCGGCCTCAGATATCAACGATTGCAGTTTGCCCATCTGCACCCGCAAGTCAGAGACCTGAGCGTTCAGCAAAGCCAAATCACGTTGCTGCTTGGCGGTCTTTTCCTCAGCATCGCTTAAAGCGTCATGGGCAATTTTTAGCAGTGCTTCGTTACGCGCCGCTTCGGTGATTTTTTCGGCAGCTTGTTCGTCTGCCAATTGGCGCGCCAACAGGGCTTGCGCCAGTTTTTCACGTAGCTGAGACAGGCTTTTTTCTGCGTTGTCCAGCGCATCCTGATTTTCTGCTTGGGCCTTTTCAGCTTCGAATTTTGCTTCAAGCGCCTTGGCCAGTTCGTCGGCCAAGCTGGTGTTATCCAACACCTTGTCCAAACCGGCTTCTGCGGCCAGCTTTGCAGCCAAAGCAGCCGCCAGACGTGTTTCAAGATCGGCGCGGTCAGTTTCCAGATTATCCCTATTCGCCAGAGCTTGGGCCAACGACAGTTCAAGATCCGCCGCTTTTTCTTGGGCTAATTTCGACGCTGTTTGCGCATTTGCAAGCTGTCGTTCAAGTTCAATCGCCTCGGCCTCAAGCGCTGCCAGTTGCGCTTTGGCGGCACCTTCGGCGTCATCGCCTTCGGTCACTTGGATACGCAGCGCTTCGACCTGACGTTCCAGCATCCGTATCCGGTCTTGTGCGCGGGATAGATCGAACAGCACCTCGTCCAGTTTTGCCTGGACGATCGCTTGGGCTTCGGTCCCGCTATCAAGGTTCAACAATGCCTGAACCAATGCCGCTTCCACAGCGGAAAGCTTTGAACCCGTTTCAACGCGCTCGTCTTGCGCATCGGCCAAAGCGGTTTGCGTATCCTGAAGTTTCAAATCAAGCTCTGCATTGGCCAGAAATGCTGCAGCAAGCTTGGCGTTCAGGTCTTCCTCGGCCAATTTGGCAGCCGCCAACAAGGTCAGCGTGTCTTCGGCCTCTTTTCGCTTGGCTTCCAGCGCAAGGGTCATGGCCGTCAATTCGGATTGTGCATTTTTCAGCCGTTCCCGAAGTGCTTCTGCGGCGGCGGCTTCTGCCAGTTTGGCTTTCTCTTCTTCGGTCAGGGCGTGTTGGGCATCCGAAAGCCTTTCGCGCAGAGCAGCGATTGCAGCCTGCTCAGCCAGTTTGGCCTTTTCTTCGTCAAGAAGCGCAAGTTCGGTTTCCGATAACTTGTTAGCGGTTTCTTCAAGCGAAGCCATCGTCGCCAGAAGTTCCTGACTTAGCGATTGGACCTTAATCTGTTCGTCATTCAACGACGCCAACGCTGCAGCGAGGGTATCATTAACGTCGTTGTTTTCGCTTTGCAGGTCATTGATCAGCGCTTGCAGCGCCTCTTCTTTTGCTGCAGCCAACCGCGCGAGCTCTAGCTGGGCGTCGATTTCGGTGCGCGCTGTTGCCAGAGCCAAATTCAGGGCATCGCGTTCAGACATCAGTTCGTCCTCGGATGCTTCAAGGGTCGCGATTGCCCCCAAGTTGTCCGCCTGTTCTGAAAGCAATGCGGCAACCTGATCTTCAAACGCGGTGATCCGTGAATTCGCGTCGGCCAGTTCGTTCGCTCGCACAGCAAGGTCATTACGCAGTGACAGGATCATCGCTGATTGGGCCGCTGCCTGCGCTTCCGCATCGTTGAGGTCTTGGGAAAGCGACCCGATTTCGGTGCTTAGTTGCTCTGTTCGGTCCCGCTCAAGTCCAAGCGCGTCTGTCAGCGCTGAAACCTCGGCTGACAGATCGTACATCTCATCTTCTTGCCCCGAGATGGTTTCCATCAGCACAAACTGGATGACGGTGAAAATTGTCAGCACGAACATCAAGACAAGCAACAGACCGGTCATTGCGTCCACAAATCCCGGCCAGATCGAGGTTTGAAGTCTGTTCCCCGTTCGGCGGTTCAGCGCCATGCTCAGCCCTCGCTATGGGGGCCGCGATTGGGCGCGAGTTGTTGGATAACGCGATGCAGAGCGGCGATGTCGTTGTGCAGTTCTGCCATGGATTCCTGACGACCGGCTGACATTTCTTCCAAGATGCGCAAAAGCTGTTGATCCATGCTGCGCAAATGCAGACGGCTTTCGGCGTCCATATCCCCGCCTGCGCCACCTTTTTCAAGTGCCGCGATTAGCCGCGTTTGGCCTTCGGCAACCTGCGTCAGCAATGATGAACTTTCGTCCGAGCGCAGGCGATCGGTCATTCGATCCATTGATGCAACCAGCTGTTCCATCCGCTCATCGGACGCAAGGCGGCTTTCGTCTGACCTTGCAACCATTGAATGGATCATCTCCATCTGCTGGGACAGGTGATCCGCCATAACTACGATGGCGCCTTGCTCGGGCGAGGTTTCGCCATCGCTATCGCCTGAAGCAAAGCCGAGTCGGGTGATTGTGGAAAGCCAGTCTTCCAGCTCTCGGTAAAACCGGTTCTGTCCGTGGCCAGCAAACAGCTCTAATAGCCCGACAACAAGAGATCCAGCCAAGCCAAGAAGCGACGAGGCAAAGGCGATGCCCATGCCGCCGAGCTGAGATTCCAATCCCCCCATCAACCGAGAGAATACCGCGACCCCTGCTTCACCTTCTTCGGGAACAAGGCTTTTGATCGTGTCCACAAGAGCAGGCACCGTGGTTGCCAAACCGTAGAACGTCCCCAACAGACCAAGGAAGATCAGCGTGTTGACGATATAGCGCGTGATGTCGCGCACCTCTTCGATGCGCGAGGCGACGGAATCCAGAATGGACCGTGAAGACGTAGCCGATATCTGAGACTGCCGCCCGCGCGAACGCAACAGCGACGCCAATGGCAATAACAATCCAGGCGCTTTAGTCAGCTCGTGACCCGGGGTTTCGGCGGCAAATCCTTCGATCCAACGCACCGAAGACACCATCTGTGCCACCTGAAAGAAACAGGCGAGTACACCGATAACAAACACTCCGATGATCACGCCGTTAAGCCAAGGGTTCGCCAGAAATACCGGCGCGACACTTGGATAGGCTACCACCACCAATGCAGCCGTGAGTCCGAGTACGATCAGCATCAGCATGATCTGGCGGATTGGTTGAGAAAACTGCGCTTTTACCTCTGGCTCCAGCAGGCCCATTACAAAGGTCTCCTAAGGCTGGTCACTGTCGGTCGGAGAATACGGAAACGCCACAGATAAGCCAAGCGTTAACCCATCAAGTCGCGGACACGTTGGGCCAACCAGTTCAAATCGGCATCTTCCAGCCCAACTTGGTTCAGGTGATCCGTGGTATTAAACAGATAATCCCAATTCGGCCCCCTGCCCCCGACCGCTTTGGAAATGATCTGGGCTTGGGTTTCAAGGTCAAGATGACAGTACTGAACGTGATCGGGATCGATAATATAGGTCACAGCTTCGATACGGCGCCCATCTTCAAGCCCCAGCATCACATGATCTTCGTAATAGGCAGACGAAATCAATTCTCGTTCGCGGAGATAGGTTAAGACCTTGTCTTCCTCGCCCGTTTTCACGCGGAACGCCACGCCGTCGCACAATCCGTCTTTGGCTTTATCCAGCGCAAGCACCAGACCGGGATCGTCTTCTGTGCCGCGATGATGGATCGAGCGCATGCAAAAGCTGCGTGCATATCCCTGCAAACTGGCTATTTCCTGTTCGGCCGGTTCAAAACCGGGGTTCCAAAGCAGCGAGCCATAGCCGAAAATCCAAAGCGTCATGATCTGGTCCTTGTCATTTGGGCCCTGTTAACACCATATGACGGCGGGGTTAAAGGGACGGAAAATGAAACGTTTGACGATTATCGTTGTTGTGGCAGCGCTTGCCTATTCCGCCTATTGGTTCTGGAGTGCGTCTATCCAAAAAGCCGCAATTGAAAGCTGGTTTGAAAATCGTCGCAATGCGGGCTGGGCGGCGGATTATTCCGCCCTTAAGGTCAACGGCTTTCCGAACCGTCTGGACACGACGATCAGCTCTCCAAGGCTTGGTGATCCGGATACCGGCGTTCTCTGGGAATCTCCGTTCCTGCAGCTGTTCCGCTTAACCTATAAACCCACACACCTGATCGCCGTTGCCGCCAACCAACAGACTTTTGCCACCCCAAAGGGCGAGCTTGGTGTTAAAACAACCGATCTTCGCGCCAGCCTTGAGATGGCAAATCTGGCCACATGGACACCGGAACGTCTGATTATCGTAGCCGAAGGGCTAGACATGGCGTCCACAACCGGATGGGCAATTAAATCTGACGTCACTCAGCTGTCCGCCGAAATTGCCAGTGACACCACGTACCGCATTGCCTTGGACACCCGCGATTTGAACGCCACATTCCCCGGTTGGCTCGATACCTCGTCAGACAATGCGAAAATCGAGCGATTGTTCGTGGATGCTGACCTAACCCTAAGCGCGCCTTTGAACCGGCACGCGGTCGAGCGCGCGCGCCCTCAGCCCAAGACAATTATCCTGAATCTGGCAGAAATTGAATGGAACGGCCTTAAACTCGCCGCCGCAGGCACACTGGACGTCACCTCGGCTGGCACGCCTATCGGACTGCTCACCCTCAAGGTACGAAACTGGCGTGAAATGCTGGCCCAAGAACGATCACAAAACCGACTTTCGCACAAAGCAATCAACCGGATCGAACTGACGCTCGCCCTGATATCGGGTCTCTCGGGCAATCCCGAAACATTAGACCTGCCGTTTGAATTCAAGAATGGTCAAATCTGGCTGGGGCCGCTCAACCTTGGCAGCGCGCCAACGATCATCATCCCCTGATCTTCATCTTGCTAAAAATACCTTCGGGGGTGGCCCTTATGCGTCGTCTTCAGACTTAGGTGCCCCACGGCCAAAGTCCGGTGCATCGGTATCTTGACCCGCTTCGATAATCCCCCGCCGGATCGCCCGTGTGTGGGTGAAATAATCGTGTAGCATCTGCCCGTCGCCGGTTCGGATTGCCCGCTGAAGCGCAAACAGCTCTTCGGT
>CAYZAY010000108.1:0-7515 GCA_964476515.1 uncultured Rhodobacterales bacterium | reverse complement strand
CGATACCTTCGGCGACCATTGGGTGATCGTCGACTATCATGAGCCGAATTTTGTCTGTCATTCTGCAGCCCTTTCAAAGGGTTTGTTCTTTTCATCTTCGAGTGGTGATAGTATGTGGCTTAGCGGAACGCGGGCTTCGATTGTTGTCCCCCGGGAAGATGATGTGATCTTCAAATAGCCATCAAGCTGTTCGATCCGCTCTTGCATGTTTCTAAGGCCAATACCGGCGACTGAATCTATATTGCCGTCAGGGGCGCGAAGACCGTGTCCGTTATCGGTGATCCGCAAAAACGCCCCGCTGCGATGACCGCGCACATCAATCGAAACACTGGTGGCACCTGAATGGCGTTCAATGTTCGTCAACGCTTCCTGTGCAATGCGATAAAGGGCGATCTTGGAATCCTGATCCAGACGATTGCGGAAAACAACCGTATCGACCGACACTTTGATACCGGTTCGGTTTGAAAATTCTTCTGCCAAAGTTTTAATCGCTGGTCCAAGTCCAAGATCGTCCAGAACGCCGGGTCTTAGATCGTGACTGATCCTGCGTACCTCATGGGCAGCGGTAGCAAGGTTTTCGATGCCTTTATCAAGCGTCTGAACAGCCCGCTCGTCACCTTTGAGCATTCGGCGTTTGGCGTTTTCCATTGCGTATCTGACGCCCACGATGATTTGGCTAATGCCGTCGTGCAGTTCACGGGCCACACGCCCGCGTTCTTCTTCTTGCGCGTCAAATACCCTTTGCGTCAGCTCTTTCAGCTTTGCGTCAGCTAGCCTGCGTTCCCTGATATTCAGAAACAAGCCAGAGCCAAACACCAGAAGCGTCGCGCCTACAGTGATAGCGCCAATATAATAGAAGGTGCGCTGAACACGGGCTTCAACCTCTGCGCGGGCAGAAGCAACGGTGGCAAAAACGTCATCAACAAACAAACCCGTTCCGACGGCCCATCGCCAGCTTTGGAATCCGGCCACATAGGACACCATTTCAGCTTCTTCGCCCGTCGATGGCTTGGGCCACAAATGTTCAACATAACCGGCACCTTGGCGCGCGGTCTTAATCAATTCCTGAACGACGAATGTTCCTTCGCTATCGGTGAGGTGCATCCAGTTTTCGTTTATTAGGTCGGTTTGCCGTGGGCTGACGATGTTTGTCCCATCGTATTCGTAGACAAAGAAAAATCCTTCGTCCCCGTAAATCATCGCGGCGAGGATCTGCATAACCTGTCGCTTTGCCTGCTCGTCGTCCGGTGCAGCGTTACCATAAATGTAATAAAACCCGTTCTTTGCCTGCGTGACATAGTTCCTTAGCTCGGCCTTTTTCGCTTCTAGAAGCTCAGTTTCCAGCGCTTGAATTTCACGCTCAGCAAGTGCGCGAGACTGAACAGCTACCAGAACCGAAATTGCAGCAACTGCGAAGATCAGCGGCATGGTCGCAAGAAGCGAAAGCTTCTGACCATAGCTGGGGCTGATATTTCGGAGTCTTTGGAACATACGAATTGATACGCCTCGACGTGTGATTAACCTAGATTGTTTGGGCGAATAAACGGCCCGTTTTGTAAGTATTTGGACAATATTGGTCAATAAATCTAGCCAAATGCCTGTTTCTACGTGTTTGTGGGTATTCCCACAGGTGTGGTTGCTGGCTAGCGTTTAGGCACTAGAAACGATCCGCATGGGGGCGATTCCCCTATGCCGACATTTATGGGAGGACTAAATGGATCGTCGTTCATTCCTAAAAACATCAGCACTTGGTGGTACCACTGCCGCAGCAACTTCGCTTGCAGCACCGGTATACGCGCAAGGCAAACGGACGCTGACAATGGTTCAGTCTTGGCCACGTGGCTTTGCTGTTCTGGATGATGCAGCCAGCTACATGGAAAAAATGGTTGCGGATATGTCGGGTGGTTCACTTACCATCGACAAGAAAGCACCAGGCGAGCTTGTGGGCGCGCTGGAAGTGTTTGACGCTGTGTCTTCGGGCCAGGCAGACATGTATCACTCGGCTGACTACTACTTCATCGGTCAGCACCCAGCTTATGCGTATTTCACTGCCGTACCATTCGGTGGCACTGCGCAAGAGCTGACAAACTGGTATTACCACGGTGGCGGTGAAACGCTACACGACGAACTGGGCCAGATCTTCAACCTGAAAGGCCTTCTGGCAGGTAACTCGGGCTCGCAGTCGGGTGGTTGGTTCCGCAAGGAAATCAACAGCGCTGACGATTTTAACGGTCTGAAGTTCCGTATGCCAGGTCTTGGCGGCAAGGTTCTTGGTAAACTGGGTGCTTCGGTTCAGAACATTCCAGGTGGTGAACTTTATCAGGCGCTTTCGTCTGGTGCACTTGACGGCCTTGAGTGGGTTGGCCCAATGGCTGACGAACGCGCAGGCTTCCAAGAAGTTGCAAAAGTCTACTACGCAGCGGGCTTCCACGAGCCTGGTTCTGGGCTTGCAGCGTCGGTTAACCTCGACGTTTGGAACGACCTAAGCCACCAGCATCAGCAGATCCTACGTAACGCTTCGATGGCAACCACCCACATCCAGTTGGCAGAAACACTGTCAAACAACGGTGCGGCGCTGGCTCGTCTTCAGGCTCAGGGCGTAAAAGTTCTGCAGTTCAGCGATGACGTCTGGGATGCATTCGGTGCAGCTTCTGCAGAAGTAATGGACGAAAACATGGGCGACAGCCTGTTTGCTGATGTCCGTGCTTCGTTCGAAGCATCAATGGCAGCTTCGTCGTCGTGGATCAACAAGTCGGACGGCTACTACGTTTCGCAGCGTAACCGCGTTCTGGGCGGCTGATCGCTTTGATCTGATACTATCAGGGGCTCCGGCACTGTCGGAGCCCTTTGGTGCAAGCCAGCTATTCTAAAAACCTGACCAAGGGCATTTTGGGGGATTACTATGCAAGAAGAGTCTGTCGGCTTCTTCGGCGCGCTATTGAGTGGGGCACTTTGGGTGTTCCAGAACATTCTGGCGGCATTCATCAATTTCGGAACTGCAGTGTCAAATCCTGACCTTTGGTTGGATTGGTCGAACAAACAAGCTGTCATGCGATTTGTTTATTACGGTGGCTCTGTCGAGTTTTTCTTCGTCATTTTCACGTTTTTCCTGATCATCACACTTATCGGATTCATGTCGCGACGCTTCTTGTGGCGCGCGGTTCGATTGCTGGAAGGTTTTGCCAATGTAACCGGTCGCACGATGGCGTGGGCAGGGTTGCTTATGGTCTTTCAGCAGGTCGTGATCGTTTTCATGCAGCGGATATTTACACGTCCCGACATCGTGTTCGGTTTCGGTGTTCCGCTGCAGTATGACATCAGTTGGTACGCGGAAGAGCTGAAGCTCTACAACGCAATGGTAGTTGCGCTTTGTGCCACATATACCTTTGTGCAAGGTGGCCACGTCCGTGTTGACCTGATCTATTCGTCGGTCCGCTTCCGTACGAAGAAAGTGATCGACATGTTCGGATCGCTGTTCTTCATGATCCCGTCCGCGGTTCTAGTTTGGATGTATGGTTGGTTCTTCATGTGGCGGCATCTAATCGTGCCAAAACCTTCGGCGTCCGACACCGTAGACCGGCTTTTGCTAAAGGCGCGTGCGATGCGCTGGAACGTCGAAACCATCGGTTTCTCACCTAACGGGTTCACCGCGTATTTCCTATTCAAGATCCTGCTGGTGGCATTCGCCGCAATGGTCTTCCTACATGCTTGGGCCTTTTTCTGGCGCTCGTATCTGGAATGGAAAGAAGGCGAAGCCAGCGAAAATAAATACCTCGACAAGGACACACTTGGCGAAGGTGAAGAAGCCTACGAAGGCACACACTAATTTAGGGGCAGTGTAACCATGCTTTTTGGACTTGATGGCGTCGAAATCGGCCTGATCATCGTATTCCTCTGCCTTTTCGGGGGCATTCTTTCCGGCTTTCCGGTGGCGTTTGCCATTGGTGGCGCAGGGGCAATCTCATTTGGTATCATCGCGGTACTGGACAGCGCAGGGCTGCTGATCCACCAAGCGATTGATACGTCTTCAGAAGCTTATGGCGCGATTGTCGCCAGCGGGGTGAAAGAAGAAATCATCTCGGTCTTCCGATATCCGGATCTACCCACATATGGCGAACCTGTGTTCCCACGTGGTTGGGAAATCGCACTGGACCGCAATATCAGCTTTATCGTGAACCGCATGAACGAACGTGTGTTCGCGGGGCAGTCTATCGAAACGCTTCTGGCGGTTCTGATGTTTGTTCTGATGGGCATCACGCTTGAGCGCTCAAAGATCGCAAACGATTTGCTGACAACGATGGCCCGCGTTTTTGGCCCACTTCCGGGTGGTCTGGCCGTATCGGTTGTTGTTGTGGGCGCGTTCCTTGCGGCATCAACCGGTATCGTTGGCGCAACCGTTGTGACTATGGGTTTGCTGTCGCTTCCAACCATGTTGCGCAACGGGTATTCGCCCGAGCTTTCAACGGGCGTTATCGCAGCATCAGGAACGTTGGGGCAAATCATTCCTCCATCCATCGTGATCGTTCTTCTGGGTACATTGGCTGGCGACCTTTATTCAGCCGCGCAAGAAAGCCGCGCGATTGAAGCAGGGTGTACCGACGCATTGACCTATCTGGGTGAACCTGCCGTTGTTTCGGTGGGAACTCTGTTCCAAGCGGCCCTTCTTCCCGGCATTATGCTGGCAGGTCTCTACGCGGCCTATGCGTTTGGTTACGCGTTGATGAATCCGCAAAAAGCGCCTGCAGTTGCGATGGGCAGCCGTTCAGGCGAAGTTATCACACGCGGAGAAGCCTTCACTTGGTTCCTTGGGGCGCCAATTGCGCTTATCGGTGGGGCTATAATGCTTGCAAACATCGGGGTGGTTGGCACGCAGTCGATAACTGTCAGCAGCTATACTGATATCGGTCAGGCGGCGACGCTTCGTACCAATGTGAGCGTTGATTGTCAGGAATCGATGATCGAACTTCACGGTCAAGAAGCTTGGGATAGCGCAGTATCGCAACAGGTTGATATCGATGCAACTGGTGGCGTCACAGAAAGCCGAAAGCTGACGGAAGACGAAATTGTTGACGCGATTGCACAAAAAGTTAGCGACGCACCACCCATCGGAACGGGTGTCGCCATTCTCGCAATCATGATGGCACTGACGCTGACAACCGGTCGCGGTGTGCGCCCATCGGCCAATCAAGAGCCTATTCTTATAGGTCTGGCAGGCGCGGCACTGATGATTGTCGCTGACATCCTGTTAATCGGCCCGCAAACAAGTTCGCTGATGACCGTGATCTATCTTTTGGTTCCAGCTCTAATTGCGCTTCACGGCTGCAAAGAAGCGGCCATTCGCATGGCGCAAAACGAACTGATCAAAGTGGTGTTCCCGCCGCTTGTTCTGATTATTGCAGTTCTCGGTTCGATCCTTGGAGGTATCACCAACCCAACGCCCGCTGCGGCGCTTGGTGCGGCTGGTGCAATCATGCTGGCGGCGTACCGCAAGCTTCAGGATGAAAACAAGTCTGGCAAGGTGATCTTGAATTCAACTTTCGCAGTTGTGATTATGATCTTGGTTGGCATCAACTTTGATCTACGGATCAACGTTTCGAGCGTAAGCTTTGAAAGCTGGCTGGCGTTTTTCGTAGCTCAGGCTGCGTGGCTCTATGCGCTGTTTGGGTTGCTCTACAGCTGTTACGCCCTTTACCGGACCGGCGTTCTGCATCCGGTTGTCAGGGAAACAGCCAAGGTGACGTCGATGGTGTTTACCATCCTGATCGGGTCACAGCTTTTGAACCTTGTTGTCATCAGTTTCGGCGGAGAACACTATATCCAGCTGTTCCTGAAGAGTTTCGATAGTGAATTCACCGTCTTCCTGATTGTGATGTTGGTTCTCTTTGTGCTTGGCTTCGTGCTCGACTTCCTTGAGATCATTTACATCGTTATCCCAATCGTCGGGCCGGTCATTTATGGCGGTACGTTCGATCCTAAATGGGTGACGATCATGATCGCGGTGAACCTGCAAACATCGTTCCTGACGCCTCCATTTGGCTTTGCGCTTTTCTATCTACGCGGCGTTGCCCCGAAAGAAGTCACGACGGGCCATATCTACCGCGGTGTTTTCCCGTTCGTGCTAATTCAGGTGGTTGGTCTTGGGTTGTTGTGGTTCTTCCCATCAATCGTGACAATCGTACCGGCATTGATCGGCGGGTAAGGACTTAGGTCAGAAAAACAAGAAAGCCGGGCACTAGCCCGGCTTTTTTCATTTTACGCTGCGAACGCCCGGTAATCGAATATTGGCAACTTGTTCGGCGATTGGTTCAACCTCAAGCGGGTGGGTTGCATCTTCTAGCTGGGCCGGATCATCAATCGCTTCCCAACGGCAACCCCGATAGATTTCGAGACCCGAAAAGTTGGCCTTGTAGCCCATCTTGGTTGATCCCGGGACCCAATAACCCAAATACACATAAGGTAGATCGTTTTCTTGAGCGACGCGGATGTGATCAAGGATTACGTAAGTTCCCAGACTGCTGGCCGCGAGAGCAGGCTCAAAGAACGAATAGACCATGCTAACCCCATCATCGAGGATGTCAGTCAGGCAAACAGCGGCCAATTCGCGGGTTGTTTCATCCGAATATTCGATGACCCGTGTTTTGATCGGAGTTTCTTCGATCATGTTGGCAAATTCGAACACGTCCATATCGGCCATACCGCCGTTCGCGTGACGGGATCCCAAATAACTTCTAAACAATTCGTATTGTTCTTCGGTTGCCCAAGGAGAGTTTGTGCGTCGATCCAAGTGCCGGTTCTTTTTGTCGACACGCTTTTGCGATTTTGACGGAGAGAACTTGCGAACGTCGATGCGTGCCGACATGCAAGCCGTACAATCAGCACACGAAGGACGATAAAGAACGTTTTGTGACCGACGAAAGCCCTGTTTGGAAAGAGAGCTATTCAGTTCAGTCGCCCATTCACCTTGAAGGGCGGTGAAAAGCTTTCGCTCTTTCCGCGCTTCCAAGTAGGGACATTCCTGAGGCGCAGTTACATAGAACTGTGGGGCCAATTGAAGAGTGTGTCTCATGCCGTCCGCTTAGTTTCTCACGGAAAGATAGCAAGAGTTCCCGAGTACGCCAACCCGTTACGTTTCAGCTAGAAACGCGACGGTTTATTGATCACGACACTGCCCATTACCATGTCTGTCAGGCCTTGCTTGCGCGATGTGGTTAGCATCATGACAACCGAGATCAATTGAAGTAGCGGCATGCTCATCGAGATCGAATAACCAAGGGTGTGAAGCGCAGCTTCGCCCAGGCCGAATTTCACGCCGTGTTGGTTGCGAAATTGAATGGACATAAGACGCATGCCGATTGTGGCCGAACCGCTTGTGATGGTGATGACCCGATACGCAAAACCAATTACCAACAGCAGGAACGGGAAGAAGAATATTCCGGTAAATGCCGTAAACGGTATGACTGCTGACCTGCCCCCTGCTGGTCCCTCGTTCATAACGAGAGTTTGCGGGTTCGATTT
>CAYZAY010000107.1:222-7642 GCA_964476515.1 uncultured Rhodobacterales bacterium | reverse complement strand
CTAAGATCGGGCAACTTGATTTCAGGGCTCCAGAAGACGCCAGATACCCCGCCTTGCAACTTGCTAGAACCGTCATGGAACAAGGTGGATTAGCCGGCGCAGTTTTTAACGCTGCCAAGGAAAAGGCACTCGACGCGTTTATTGCCCATCAAATCGGATTCCTGGATATGGCATCATTAGTTGAAGAAGTGTTGAGCCAACTCGTGACCAAAGACGGCCTTAATAAAGACGAGATGTCACTGGATACCGTCGCAAATGCCGATCGCTCGGCGCGTGAATTTGGACAAAAGTTGATCGCTGAAGGGCGGTTTAGCTAGGCCCTGACAAGAGGTGAAAATGGACCTGCTGACGCTCATCCCGCAATTTGGCAATCTTGCCTTTACCATTGCGGCTTTTGTCGTTGCTCTGCTGACGATTATTTTCGTGCACGAATTTGGCCACTATATCATTGGCCGTTGGTCGGGGATCAAGGCTGACGTATTTAGCCTCGGGTTTGGGCCGGTGCTTTGGTCGCGACATGATCAACACGGCACCAAGTGGCAATTGGCGGCAATTCCTTTTGGTGGCTATGTAAAGTTCCGTGGTGATTCCAATGCAGCTAGCGCCAAAGACGATGAGGCGATTAGAGAGCTTTCGGCTGAACAGCTTCGCGAAACGATGCACGGTGCACCGCTTTGGGCGCGCGCATCGACCGTAGCTGCGGGTCCGGTGGCAAACTTCTTCCTTGCTGTGGCAGTCTTTTTTGGGCTCGCGATTTGTTCTGGCAACGTCAAAGAACCTTTAACCGTGGGCGAGCTAATGCCCCTGCCGAGTGGCACCTATGAACTTCAGGTTGGCGACCAAGTCATTGAAATCGCTGGTAACGAGATTTCCGATCTGTCTGCTATGGCGGGTCTTGATGATCGTTTGCCAATTCAAGAGACATTGTCTTATGTCGTGATCCGCTCTGGTGAAGAGGTTGAGATTACCGGCCCATATACCTATCCTCCTATGGTCAACTTCCTTGTTCCACGCGGAGCGGCTTACGAAGCCGGGCTTGAAGTGGGCGATGTCATATCAGCGATCGACGGTGATGAAATTATCGCGTTTTCAGAGCTGAAAGAGGCTGTCGAAACGTCCGAGGGCAGGGATCTTGCACTAACTGTTTGGCGGTCGGGCAATCTTGTCGACATCACTCTTACGCCTCGTCGTTCGGATGAGCCACAAGATGACGGAAGCTTTGAAACCTATTGGCGCATTGGCGTTGCTTTGGATTTCATGTTCGAAGCTGAGCGGGAATTTGGCGGGTTTGGCGATGCAATCGATTATGGATTTACGTCGGTTCATTCAATAATTACTGACACCCTGTCTGGACTATACCATGTGATAACGGGAACAATTTCAACTTGTTATCTAACGGGCCCTGTCGGAATTGCCGAAATTTCTGGTGCGATGGCAAGTCAGGGAATAGACGATTTTGTTTACTTTATAGCCTTCCTGTCCACCGCGGTTGGCTTGATGAATCTTCTGCCCATTCCGGTTTTGGATGGGGGTCATCTCGTGTTTCATGTGTACGAGGCATCAGTGGGTCGCCCGCCTAACGAAAGTGTTTTCCGCGTTCTCATGTCGATTGGATTGGTGCTCGTTTTGGCATTTATGATTTTTGCGCTTGGTAATGATGTGGCGTGTTCAAATTAACGCCTGGTGACCCAAAAGCGTCTGACCAACGACATTTTCCCGCCGAAAGGCGGGGATCGTTTTGACATGACCGGTCAATCCCTTTACCAAACTTAGGACTGGGATGTCTTACAAGGTTGTCTTTATGCGCAAATCTGCCGCTGCGCGGGCTATTGCCCTACCGAAAAATCGTGACCAATCCACATTGCGGGTCCTGCTGCTAACGGGCCTGTTTCTTGTGGTTTTTGCCGCTATGACAAGCTCTGCGCTTGCGCAAAGCTTTCGATTCAGCTCGATCACCGTCGAGGGGAATAATCGAATTGAATACGGAACAGTTCTGACGCGGGCCGGTTTGGCCGAGAATCAGGGCTATTCAGCCGCCGAATTAAACGACGCCTATCAGGCGCTTATTGGCTCGGGTTTGTTCGAAAGTGTTGAAATTGAACCAAAGGGCGCGCGCTTGAATATCGTTGTGGTGGAACGCCCGACGATCAACCGCATCACCTTTGAAGGCAATTCGCGGATTAACACCGATGATCTTCGCGTTCTTGTCACGTCTCAACAGGGTCGCGTTTTTAACCCTTTGAAGGTGGAACAAGACGCTGCAGCGATTACCGAAGCCTATAGTGTCAAAGGTCGCATCGCAGCGACCATCACACCTAAAATAATCCGCCAATCTGACAATCGGGTCGATCTGGTGTTTGAAATTGTCGAAGGCGGTGTCGTCGAAGTTGAGCGTCTGAGCTTTGTGGGCAATTCCGAATTCTCAGACACTCGTTTACGTCGAGTACTGGAAACCAAGCAAGCCGGCCTGTTACGTTTCTTTGTTCAAAAAGACACATTCGTTGCTGATCGCATTGCGTTTGATCGCCGTGTTCTGACGGACTTTTATCAATCACGCGGTTATGTTGATTTCCAGATTCAAGATGTAGAAGCTGAGCTAACGCGCGATCGTGGTTCGTATTTTTTGACTTTCCTTGTTGAAGAGGGTCAGCAATATGAATTCGGTGCGGTGACCGTTCGCAGCGAATACCCAGATGTTCTGGATGACGTTTTCTCAAACGTATTGAGAGTTCGAAGCGGTGATACGTATTCGCCCACTTCGATCGACAACGATGTCGCGCGTCTTGAGATTTTGGCGACTGACAAAGAGCTGGATTTTTTGCGTGTCGAACCAGTTGTCAACCGCAATCCTGAAAACCGAACTCTCGACATTGAGTTCGTTTTAAAGCGGGGAGAGCGCGTCTTTATTGAACGCATCGATATCGAAGGTAACACAGCCACTTTGGACAAAGTGATCCGCCGTCAGTTTGACGCGGTTGAAGGCGATCCGTTTAACCCGCGGGAAATTCGTGAAGCTGCAAACCGTATCCGCGCTTTGCGTTTTTTCAGCTACGATGACATTTCGGCACAGACTGGGTCTGCAGAAGACAAGATGATCATCGGCGTATCTCTGCAGGAACGCCCGACCGGTAATGTCAGCTTTGGTGGTAATTACAACACTGCAACGGGCATCAGCGCCATAGCGTCATACACCGAAACCAACTTCCTTGGTCGCGGTCAGGCATTGGATTTCAGTTATTCACGCGGTGAAAGCAACAATCGCTTTAGTCTCGATTTCACGGAACCTGCATTCCTAGGTCGCGATGCAAGCCTTGGTCTTAGCCTTGGGCGATATGTGACAGACAATGAAAATGCATTATACGATACGGCGATCATCAGTTTCTCGCCTTCACTTGGGTTTTCAATAGCCGAAGACGTTCGATTGAATCTTCGTTATCGTTTGGCTCAGGAAGATTTGACTGATGTTGATGGCGCCAGCCAAATCGTGATAAACGAAGAAGCATTAGGCAAGCTTACGACCTCGGCATTTGGATATGCGCTGTCCTATGACAATCGTAGCAATGGTTTGAACCCTGACGCAGGTATTCGCATCCGTTTGGATCAAGAATACGGCGGACCGGGTAGCGACAATAACTATCTTAAAACCTCAGCTCTTGCGACGGCACAGACCACTGCTCTGGATGATCGCTTAACCCTGAAGGCGACCGTTGAAGGCGGACTGTTAGCCTACGTTTCCGGAAACAGCCGCGTGACTGATCGTTATTTCATGGGGTCACAAATAATGCGTGGTTTTGCACCTAGCGGTATCGGTCCAAGAGACGATTCAACGGGTGACGCACTGGGTGGCAACCGTTATGCAGTTGCTCGTCTGGAAGCGTTGTTCCCAATTGGTCTACCTGAGGAATACGGCATCTCGGGTGGTGTTTTCTATGATGCTGGATCCCTTTGGGATGTAGGTGTCACACCACCATTGGGCACAAAGGTAAACAACAATGACTTTGCCCTTCGTCAGGTCATCGGCGCGTCGATTTTCTGGACGACACCTATCGGACCGCTACGATTCAACTGGACCGAAACGATCTCAAAAGAGACCGGCGATATCGATCAGGGCTTTGAGCTAACTGTTTCGACCGAGTTCTGATGATCCAAGCATTGCTTGATAAAATCCTGAAAGCCGGCGTTGTGCTGGCTTTCAGTTTTGCCCAACCTGCATTTGCACAAGGGCAAGCCTCTGAAGAAGAAACGCCTCAGACCATCGTAGTTTTGCAAAGCGCCATATTGACCGTTGAAACAGAAAGACTATTTAACAATTCTCTTTACGGCCAACGAATTCAGCGGGAATTCACAGAAGCCTATACCGCCCTCAACGCTGAAAACCGCCTGAAGGAAGCAGAATTATCGGCTGAAGAAGCAGAGCTTACCGGATTAAGGGCGACGCTAGACCGTGAAGAATTCACAAAGCTTGCAGATGAATTTGATGTGAAAGCCCAGCAGATCAGGTCTGAACAGATTTCCAAAGAAACGGAAATTCGCGCCAGACCAGAGCAAGCCAGACAAGAATTTCTAAGGACCGTTCGCGACGTAATCGTAGAAATCATGCTTGAACGTCGGGCACTTGCCGTTTTTGAAATTGATGACATCTTCATCGCGGCCTCATCACTAAACATCACGGACGAAGCGATTGCCCGCATCGACCAGTTGATCGGCGACGGCACAACCAATTAACTTCACCACAAGCTTGCCGCAACGCTGACCGCTTGCTAGTCAGTTTATGAATAATAATGAAAGGCACGAGCCATGTCCGACCTGCAATCTGCTGACATCCAACTGATCCAGCGCATCCTTCCACATCGCTATCCGTTTCTGTTGGTCGACAAGGTTGTGGATATTGACGGCTGCAAGTCTGCGACAGGCATCAAGAACGTCACGATGAATGAACCTCATTTTCAGGGGCACTTCCCTGGCACGCCAATTATGCCCGGTGTCACCATTGTAGAAGCAATGGCCCAAACGACCGGCGTTATGGTCGGTGTGGCGCTTGATCTGGCCGACAAGGATTTGCTGATTTACTTTATGGCCATCGACAAGTGTAAGTTCCGTCGCAAAGTTGGACCGGGCGATGTGCTTGAGATGAAAGTCGAAACCACACGCGGGAAACCGGGTGGCAAGGTTTGGAAATTTAAGGGTGTCGCGACTGTTGATGGTGAAATGGCGGCTGAGGCTGAATTCACAGCGATGATGGATTTGCCCGCGGTAACTGCCTGATGTCGATCAGCGCCTCAGCCAATGTCCACCCATCCGCCATCGTCGAAGACGGCGCGGTGATCGGTGACAACTGTGAGATTGGTCCGTTTTGTGTGATCGGGCCAAAGGTCCGTCTAGAACAACGTGTGAAACTGCGATCGCATGTTGTTGTGACGGGGGATACAACGGTTGGCGCGGATACGACGATCTTTTCCTTCGCTTCAATTGGTGAAATTCCTCAGGATCTGAAGTTTCAGGGTGAAGAGACACGTTTGGACATTGGTGAGAGGAATCGCATCCGCGAACACGTGACGATGAACGCGGGAACAGGCGCTGGTGGTGGTCTAACGAAGATTGGAAACGATGGGCTGTTCATGGCCGGTTGCCATATTGCCCATGATTGCCAGATCGGGAACAATGTGATCGTCGTCAATCAAGCAGCAATCGCTGGTCACTGTATTCTGGAAGACGATGTAATCGTTGGTGGGCTCTGCGGAGTGCATCAGTTCGTTCGCATCGGCCATGGCGCTATTATCGGCGCCGTAACTATGGTGACAAACGACGTTATCCCGTATGGTTTGGTGCAAGCACCCCGTGGGGAATTGGACGGGCTTAATCTGGTAGGGCTGAAACGCCGGGGCGTAAGCCGCGCTGACATCACCGCACTTCGGGCGGCTTTTCAGATGCTCGCGCAGGGCGAAGGGGCCTTTCAGGACCGCGCAAAACGTTTGGGTGACGAAACCGACAGCAAGTATGTCGAAGAGATTGTAGAGTTCATAATGGGCGCGAGCGATCGGTCCTTTCTGACACCGGGTTAAGTTATGTCTCGTCTCGCTATCATGGCAGGTTCAGGACAGTTGCCTGTTCTAATTGCCGCTGAATTTCCTGACACCTTCAAGGTTGCGTTTGAAGGGATGGATACAGATGTCCGCCCCGATGCTTCGTTCTGCTTTGAACATCTGGGCGGGCTTTTCGAACGTCTACGTTCCGAGGGTGTAGAACGCGTCGTCATGGCAGGTGCCATGTCGCGACCCCAATTAGACCCTGCCGTCTTTGATTCAGGGATGCAGGCGATTGCTCAGAGTTTGATAGACGCCATGACTGGTGGTGATGACGGGCTTTTGCGCCAGATTATCGCTATTTTCGAAGAACAGGGGTTTAGAGTCGTCGGTGCGCATTCCTTGTTGCCGGAACTGACAGCAGACGAAGGATTTCTTGCAGGGACATCCCTGGAAGACGAAGCATTAAGCGACATTTCACGCGCGGATTCGATTTTGGGTTCCCTGTCACCAGTGGATGTGGGGCAGGCCGTCGTTGTGGAAGGTGGCATCTGCTTGGGCGTTGAGACCATTCAAGGCACCGATGCGTTGCTCGACTTTGTTGCGCAGACACCAGAGCACTTACGGCGTGGCTCTGGCGTGTTGGTCAAGCGCCCAAAGGTAGCGCAAGACCTGAGGGTGGACATGCCAACCATCGGGCCAGCCACAATCGACAAAGCAAAGGCTGCCAGTCTATCAGGCATCGTAATCTCGCCGGGAACCGTGCTGTTGGTCGAACGTGAAGAGATGATCAAGAAAGCAAACACCGCCGGACTATTCGTTGTTGCACGGAGGCACGGGTGAGAGTTTTCATTATCGCAGGCGAAGAGTCGGGCGATAAACTCGGTAGTGCTCTTATGGCCGGCTTGCGCCAATTGGTTCCCGAAGTGGAATTTGATGGGGTTGGTGGCGAGCGGATGCAAAGCCACGGCCTGAAATCTCGGTTTGATATGCAAGAACTTTCGGTGATGGGGCTTGTTGAAATCCTTCCCAAATATTTCCACTACAAGCGTCGTATCCGTGAACTGGCGAATGCCGTGATTTCTACGCAACCAAATGTTTTGATCACGATCGACAGCCCCGAGTTTTGTCTCCGAGTGGCTAAGACTGTGAAGCAGAAATCATCTGTCAGAACCGTGCACTATGTTGCGCCGTCCGTATGGGCTTGGCGACCCAAACGCGCTGAAAAAATGTCAGCATTTATCGACCACGTTCTTGCGTTGTTGCCCTTTGAACCACCCTTCATGGAAGACGCAGGAATGCGGTGTGATTTCGTCGGCCATCCCGTTGTAACGGAAGCCCAAGCCAGCGAATCCGAAGCGTCCGAATTTCGTCTTCAACAGGGTATTGGCGATGCG
>CAYZAY010000107.1:0-212 GCA_964476515.1 uncultured Rhodobacterales bacterium | reverse complement strand
TTTGTTGCCGGGGTCTAGAAAAGGCGAAGTCACGCGTCTTGGGCCAATCTTCGGAGAGGTAATTCGTGAAATAATAGACGAACGAGACGACGTTCGAATTGTTGTACCTGCCGCAAAGCCCGTCGCGGGCTTGGTTGAAGAAATTGTTGCCGGTTGGAAATTGCCAATCGATGTAGAGATCCTCGACCCAAGGGATTTATCCGCTGAAGATG
>CAYZAY010000106.1:1683-8059 GCA_964476515.1 uncultured Rhodobacterales bacterium | reverse complement strand
CGAAACAAACCAAACCGCCCGCATATCTCTTCAGATATTAGTAATGTCAAACAGCGCTCAGCGACAAAAACCAAACAGATGCGCCCTAATTTTACGGCGCGCCCGCCCAGTGTTACCTCTGATTTTTCCGATCCAGCCTTCCGGCTAACCGTCCCAGTTGCGCCTCAGCGCCGCCGGTGAGCGGGTATTTACGGATACTAATCAGAAGCTGCAAGAGGTTTTTTTGCGAAAATGCAAAAAAGTTCCAAGCACCCTGAAATCCGTCTTTTAGACAGGGTTGTCCAACTGCTCGGTGGTGTCTCAGACACTCTTATACGGAAACTATAACCGCGAATTTCGATTTGTGTTAAAAAAATTGTCGAGTCGCCAGAATCGCTTGCCCGAAAAAACATTGCATACTATGGTACGCACACTGACGATGGGAGAACTGGACCTTCCAGTGCCGAAGGAGCAACCGCCCCGGAAACTCTCAGGCAAAGGGACCGTCGCCAGGAAGACAAAGACTCTGGAGAGTGGCGTGAATGCGCCCGCCGAAGGGATAACGATCTCAGGCGAAAGGACAGAGGGGGCATCAAAGCTGGCCTTAAGGCTGGTCCATGATGCCGCAAGAATTTCAAATTCGACCGGCGATAGAAACGGAGAGGAAGTATGTCCGATCTAGCGCGTACGCCGTTATACGACCTTCATATCGAGCTTGGCGCCAAAATGGTGCCTTTTGCCGGATATGAAATGCCCGTCCAATACCCACTGGGTGTAATGAAGGAACATCAGCAGACGCGCGAAGGTGCCGGTCTGTTCGACGTCAGCCATATGGGGCAGGTGATTTTGCGTGGGTCGTCCTATGACGATATCGCCCTTGCCTTTGAACAAATGATCCCGGTTGATGTTCTTGGCCTTAAAGAGGGCCGTCAACGCTATGGGTTTTTCACGAACGATAGTGGTGGCGTTGAAGACGACCTTATGTTTGCCAATCGGGGTGATCATATCTTTGTGGTCGTCAACGCGGCCTGCAAAGATGCTGACATCGCGCGTATGAATAAAGCATTGCGTTCTTCAGTTAGCGTTGACGTCATCACCGATCGCGCACTTATCGCGCTTCAGGGGCCAAAGGCCGAAGCTGTAATGGCGGAATTGAACCCAGCCTGTGCAGACATGAAGTTTATGGACGTCGCGACCGTTGATTTGGATGGCTCAAGCTGCTGGATCTCTCGCTCGGGTTACACCGGAGAAGACGGTTACGAGATATCGGTGCCCGAAGGGGATGTCGTTGATCTAGTAAACAAGCTTCTAAAACATCCGGATGTCGAAGCTATCGGGCTTGGCGCCCGGGATTCTCTGCGTCTTGAAGGCGGGCTTTGCCTGTACGGTCACGATATCGACACGACAACGACGCCTGTGGAAGCTGGGCTGACTTGGGGAATGCAAAAAGCGAGACGTTCCGGCGGTGCGCGCGAAGGTGGGTTCCCCGGAGCCGAGACCATTCTTTCTGAATTAAACAACGGCGCGAGCCGAAAACGTGTTGGTCTTCTGCCAGAGGGCCGCGCGCCGATGCGCGAGGGCGTTCCCCTTTATGCATCAAACGAGGGTGGCGATCAGATTGGCACCATTACATCCGGCGGATTTGGGCCAACTGTCGGCGGTCCGGTTGCAATGGGATACGTTCCAAGCGACCTGTCCACCCAAGGCACCACCGTATTCGGAGAGCTACGCGGCAAGCGCCAACCGCTTACCGTCACGCCCCTGCCCTTCACTCCTGCAAATTTCAAACGATAAACAAAAGGACCAACAGAAATGAAATACACCGAAGAACACGAATGGCTGCTTGCCGAAAACGACGGCATCATCACCGTAGGAATCACCGAACACGCCGCGACATCGCTTGGTGACATCGTATTTGTCGAACTGCCCGAAGAAGGCGCAACCGTCGCCAAAGGTGACGATTGTGCTGTGATCGAAAGCGTAAAAGCAGCTTCTGACATCATTTCTCCGCTGGACGGTGAAATAGTTGAAGTGAATTCAGCGCTGGAAGATGACCCAGGAAAAATCAACGAAGACCCAATGGGCAATGGTTGGTTCTTTAAAATTCGCGCCGAAGATGCGTCCCAAATGGACGATTACATGGACGAAGCTGCTTACAAAGATCTGGTCGGCTAATTCTTCTGGGCGGGGCTACGTCTCCGCCTTATTCCACGTTGACGACGAGCGGCTCACTGGTGCCGCAACCAAGGGGTATTACCATGCCATTCAAACCTACGGATTATCTTCCTTATGATTTCGCCAATCGCCGACACATTGGCCCTTCTCCTGTTGAGATGGACAAAATGCTGGATACTCTCGGCGTTGACAGTCTTGATGCCCTGATTGACGAAACAGTGCCTCAGTCCATCCGGCAAGAGGCACCACTGGATTTCGGGCGTCCAAAGTCCGAGAGACAGCTGCTGTTTCACATGCGCCAGATTGCTGCGAAGAACAAAGTTCTGACCAGCCTGATCGGACAAGGCTACCACGGTACGGTAACGCCACCTGCGATCCAACGGAACATTCTGGAAAATCCGGCGTGGTATACGGCATACACCCCTTATCAGCCCGAGATTTCACAAGGCCGGCTAGAGGCTTTGCTGAACTATCAAACGATGATCAGCGACCTGACGGGTCTTGAAGTCGCGAACGCGTCTTTGTTGGACGAAGCGACTGCCTGTGCCGAAGCGATGACGATGGCGCAGCGTGTGTCCAAGTCGAAAGCCAAAGCATTCTTCGTGGATCGTGACTGCCATCCGCAGAATATCGCGGTTATGCAGACCCGTGCGGCACCTCTTGGTATCGAGATTATCGTTGCCAACCCCGACAAACTTGATCCCGAGGAAGTATTTGGGGCCATCTTCCAATATCCGGGAACCTACGGCCACGTTCGCGATTTTACGGATCACATTGAAAAGCTGCATGCCCACAAAGGCATCGCTGTTATGAGCGCTGACCCGCTGGCGTTGACCCTGCTCAAAGAGCCCGGCGAAATGGGTGCCGATATCGCAGTCGGAACCACGCAGCGATTTGGCGTTCCAATGGGCTACGGCGGACCCCACGCTGCTTATATGGCAACCAAAGACTGCTATAAACGCAACATGCCGGGCCGGGTTGTTGGCGTATCTATCGATAGCCATGGCAACCGTGCCTATCGCCTGTCTCTGCAAACGCGCGAACAACATATCCGCCGTGAAAAAGCGACGTCGAACGTATGCACGGCGCAAGCCTTGTTGGCGGTAATGGCGTCGTTCTATGCCGTGTTCCACGGTCCCGATGGTCTAAAAGCTATCGCCCAGCGCATTCACCGCAAAACCGTGCGACTGGCAAAAGGGCTTGAGGCCGCTGGCTTCAAAGTTGATCCTCAGTCGTTCTTTGACACGATCACCGTTGATGTTGGCCCTCTTCAATCTGCGGTCTTAAAATCTGGTGTCGATGAAGGCGTCAACATGCGCCGCGTGGGTGAACAGCGCATTGGTATCACCCTTGACGAATCCACTCGTCCCGGGGCCGTCGAAAAAGTTTGGCGTGCGTTTGGCATTCACAAGAAAGACAACGTCTTTGCTCCGGAATACCGCGTCCCTGCTGAGATGCACCGCAAGACCACTTATCTTGAGCATGAAGTCTTTCACATGAATCGCGCAGAAACCGAAATGATGCGTTACATGCGTCGTCTGGCGGATCGGGACTTGGCATTGGATCGCGCAATGATCCCGCTTGGGTCGTGCACGATGAAGCTTAACTCAGCCGCTGAAATGATGCCGGTTAGCTGGCGCGAATTTTCACTGATGCATCCCTACTGCCCAGCAGACCAAGCCGCTGGATATAAGGAAATGATCGACGACTTTTCGGCAAAGCTGTGCGACATCACCGGCTATGCCGAGATCTCGATGCAGCCAAACTCGGGTGCACAGGGTGAATATGCTGGCTTGCTGAGCATCGCGGCATATCACCGAGCAAATGGTCAAGGGGAACGCAATGTCTGCCTAATCCCGATGAGCGCACACGGCACGAACCCTGCAAGTGCGCAAATGGTTGGCTGGAAGGTTGTTCCAGTCCTGTCAGCAGAAAACGGTGACATCGACCTTGATGACTTCCGCGCGAAAGCTGAAAAGCACTCGGCCGATCTTGCGGCTTGCATGATCACCTACCCTTCAACGCACGGTGTGTTCGAAGAAACGGTGCGTGATGTGTGCTCGATCACGCACGATCATGGTGGTCAGGTCTACATCGACGGCGCGAACCTGAACGCGATGGTTGGGTTGTCTCGTCCCGGCGATCTGGGCGGCGACGTCAGCCACTTGAACCTGCACAAGACCTTTGCAATCCCGCACGGCGGCGGCGGCCCCGGCATGGGACCTATCGGTGTACAAGCGCATCTGATCCCTCATTTGCCCGGTCATCCCGAAACCGGCGGTGAGCAAGGCCCTGTCAGCGCCGCTCCGTTCGGGTCGGCGTCGGTTCTGCCAATCAGCTACGCCTATATCCAGATGATGGGCGGCGAAGGTCTGACCCAAGCGACGCGGGCTGCCATTCTAAACGCTAACTACATCGCCAAGCGTTTAGAAGGTGCCTATGACGTTCTGTTCAAAGGCAAACAAGGCCGTGTTGCACATGAATGCATCGTCGACACGCGCCCCTATGCCGAAAGCGCAGGCGTTTCGGTCGAGGACATCGCGAAACGCCTGATGGATTGCGGTTTCCATGCACCAACAATGAGCTGGCCAGTTGCGGGAACACTGATGATCGAACCCACCGAGTCAGAGACATTGGCCGAGTTGGATCGTTTCTGTGAAGCCATGCTTGCCATCAGAGAAGAAATTCGTGACATCGAAGAAAATCGGATCGATGCCGAAAACAACCCTCTGAAGAACGCCCCTCATACGATGGAAGACCTCGTGCGGGATTGGGATCGCCCCTACACTCGCGAACAGGGTTGTTTCCCACCCGGAGCATTCCGTGTGGACAAATACTGGCCGCCGGTAAACCGCGTCGACAACGCGTGGGGGGATCGCCACTTGGTCTGCACCTGCCCACCAATGTCGGACTATGCGGAAGCTGCCGAGTAGAACTTTGACCTCTCCGGTTTGCGTGTTCATAGTGAGCACAAAATCGGGGAGGTCACCAAATGGCGGAGAGCGAAGACAAGGGCAAATCGCTGCTGGAAAACGCCTACCGACTTTCTACGCCCGAAGATAACGTCGCCTACTACCGCCAGTTCTCATCCTCATACGATCAAGATTTTGTCGAAGGGCTGGGCTTTGCCCTGCCCCGCCTTGTCGTCGAGAGATTTCTGCAACGAAAGACGACCGACAATTCTCCGATAGCTGACTTGGGATGTGGAACGGGGATCGTTGGCACATGCCTAAACGGTGGCGCAGGACCGATTGATGGGATGGATATTTCGCAAGACATGCTGAATACGGCAGCGGCCAAAAACATCTACCGAGCGCTTTACCAAGTTGATCTTACCAAGACCGTCAAAGCGCACGAAGGAAACTATGGCGCGGTCCTAAGTTCCGGAACATTCACCCACGGTCATCTAGGACCAGATGCAATAGACATGGCATTAAAGCTAGGCACCGAAGGATGCCTGTTCGTGCTTTCGATCAATCAAAAGCATTTCCAATCACACGGCTTTGACGCAAAGTTCGACGCGCTTTTGAAGGCCGGAAAAATCCGCGAGTTCACCGCCTCCGAGGTCGATATCTACACCAAGCAAGATCACGATCATTCAGACGACAAAGCCCTGATCGTTGATTTCCGCAAAAACGCCTAGTCGAGCGGCTTGGATACCCTGAACTGAACAGTCTCAACACCAGGATTGAGCACAAAAAGTTCGGCGTTGGAACGGTGATCATAGCTTGCAGCAACGCGCCAGCCTGAAGCGAAGCGATAGCCTATCTCTGCACCCGAGCGGAACTCAATCGGACCACCCAAGTCAGGGCCACTTCCCTGAACATAAATTCCGGTCATAGCGTGCAGTTCGGCGTATATACCTGTGTCTGACACGCTCATCTTATACGCGTGACCTGCCCCTGCCCAGAAATCCCCGAGCGATGAATAAGACGCTCCGTAGATAGACTGAAACGGGCCATTGGCGTGACCGCTATCGTAGCGAACATAAACCTCGCGACCGATCACATCGCCCTTAAACTGTAGCGATCCTTGCGACACAGCAATCCGCGATTCAACTTCGTTTTTGGCAAGACACTGGCCATCGCAATCGGTGAATGCGTCTTGCATCCCTAATACCAACGTCATCACTGCAAATGTACCGTTCATAATGCCCTCAAATACAATGCATGCTTCATTGCGCGTTTCGGCACGCGTGTCCATAGCGCAGAATATCCACACC
>CAYZAY010000106.1:0-1583 GCA_964476515.1 uncultured Rhodobacterales bacterium | reverse complement strand
ATATCCACACCGCCTCTGTCCGTGAACCCGGCGACGATCACATGATCGGCGAAGAAGAGCGTTCCGAGAAATCAAAAACATATTATGTACTGGGCAAGGGCGCGCTTTTGCGTACCTTCAAAGCCCATGCGGTTTTGAAACTAACCAGCCCGATCCGATATCTTAAAACATTCGGGTTGGCGTTAAAGACTTTCCGGCCAGGATTGAAAGGCTTTCTGAAACAGTTCGCCTATTTTGCCGAAGCTGGCATTATCGCGCGCCACGCGCAAACCATTGGCGCATCCCACATCCACAATCATTTCGGCGATCAAAGTGCGAATGTCGCGATGCTGGCGTCCCAGCTTGCTGATATTCCGTTCAGCTTCACCATCCACGGACCGACCGAACTGGAAGACCCCTACGGCTGGGCAATGGATAAGAAGATCGAGCTGTCAAAGTTCACGGTTTGCATCAGCGAATATTCACGGAACTTCGCGTCAAAACTGAACAGCGGGAAATTCGACGACAAGCTTTACATCGTCCACTGCGGGGTCTTCCCCGAGAAATACACAGCGCCTCCGCTAGAACTGACACAAGGCTTACGGCTTGTCTTCATCGGGCGTCTTGATCCTGTCAAAGGCGTTCCGGTGCTGTTTGAGGCCCTTGAATTGGTCAGCAACGAAAGGGACGACATCACGTTACGCATCATTGGGGGTGGTAGTCTGAAAGAAGACCTGGAAGAGCGTGCCAAATTCCTGAACGGAGTCGAATTTCTCGGCTACCTATCGCAACAAGAAGTAGCACGTGAAATCGAAAAAGCCGATGCGCTTGTTCTTCCAAGCTTCGCCGAAGGCCTGCCGGTGGTGTATATGGAAGCTCTAGCTTCTGCGCGGCCAGCCATCGCGACCGACGTCGCAGGTGTGTCCGAGTTGATCGTGAATGACGAAACCGGTTTGCTGATCAAACCCGGAGATCCAATCGCTTTGGCAAGCGCAATTTTAAAAAATGGCGTCAAATCCCGATTCCCGCCGCGCAATGGGTGTGACGGGCCGATCCCGAGTCTCGGAAGAATTCAACATTCGCGAGGAAGCAAAGCGCTTAAAAACCCTCTACGTCGCTGGCGGCGGCGACCAAAAGCGCCCAAAAAAGAGCGCCTAACGACCCGCCCGAAATTTTTTCACTGTAAGATAACGTAACCTATTGATCTGCCCGCAGCAGTTTGATAGCCGACGCCTCGTGCCCCTATAGCTCAGCTGGTAGAGCAACTGATTTGTAATCAGTAGGTCCGCGGTTCGAGTCCGTGTGGGGGCACCAGTAAATTCAATGGCTTAGCCGTAATTGGCTGAGCCTTTTGTTTTTCGGGGAAACATCAGGGAAACAATCGTTGCCCATTGGTCTAATAGACTTGTAGCTAGCGTCGAATCTCCTGCCGTTTTTCTGCTGATTGCACAGCGCGCTGGGGGGGGCAAAAAATCGGCACCCGCTGGCTGTTACTGATGCCGCCCGCACATTTTTTTCCAAAAAGGTCCGAAAGGCTTTAGGCTAGCTCAAAAAATATGAGGTTGGTGTGAAGCAGTTCATGTTGTTCGCGGCAGTGTGCCTGT
>CAYZAY010000105.1:0-8098 GCA_964476515.1 uncultured Rhodobacterales bacterium | reverse complement strand
CCCAAGGGTATTTTGGGCAAGATAAAATTAGGGACAGTTCAGGGCGGTGTTGAGGCTTTCGGGGTCGCTGTATTTTGATATTGGTCGGGCAATTAGATCCCCTGCCCCGTTTAGCGTCGTTGATACGATCTGTGACCAGTCGCTTGAGGCAGTGATCATTTCAAACCCGCTACCGCATTCTCGGATGCCGCCCAAGATATATTCCCAGCCGATGCGATGGTTGGTTAGTCCTGATAGATCAGCCACGTGCTTGAGTTCTTCGTTTGAGAAACGCCAAACCCGCAGAGTTTTCTGCCAAGTTGGGCCGGTCGATATAGGCAAGTTCGACATGGCCATCGCCATCAAGGTCAGCCACGCCGATTGGCGCCAACCATCTATGCGTTCGCCCTATGTAAGGTGTAGCGCGATGTCTGGTCGGTATAGCGAGCCGACACAATATCAGCGGCAAAGCTGGTGCTTACCGCTGTTACAGCCGCCAGACAGCAGCCAACCAGATTAGCGAGGCGCAATTGAATGCTGCCCCTCGCCCCAGTCATCAGATTTGCTTTTCAGGCATTTGCACTTTGAGCCCGTCCATTTCATCCGTGACACGGATTTGACAGGTCAAACGAGAGCGGTTCGAGTCTGGTTCATAGGCAAAGTCGAGCATGTCTTCTTCCATGTCGTCCTTGGCCGGAATTTTTTCTACCCAAGCCGCGTCAACGTAAACGTGACAGGTGGAACAGGCGCAAGCGCCGCCGCAATCGGCCTCGATACCGGGGATATTATTATCGCGTGCGCCTTCCATGACGGTCAGACCGTTGGCCACTTCGACGACATGCTCGGTGCCGCTGTGTTCGACATACGTAATCTTCGCCATTTTGCGGAGTCTCCTCGTGAATTTCAGCCTTCTTTAATCAAACCAATTGGGGGGTGCCAGTCACAATTGCGACCCTCTTTTTGAAGGATTGCGACAATCTTATAATGTTCTATATTTGTTCGCATGACTCATATGTCTCATATATGGCCCAAACCGCCCTCTTGTCTGACGGCTGCGCAAATCCATGTGCCCCCCGAAGGGGCGCGGGTGGCGGTGGCGGGGCTGGTGATCCTGCGGCAACGGCCCGGGACCGCCAAGGGTGTGATCTTCCTGACGCTTGAGGATGAAACGGGCGTTGTGAACATCGTCTGCTGGAAGAAAATCTATGAAACCTTCCGGCGCGCCGTGATCTCGGGCCGTCTGTTGCGGATCACCGGACGGGTGCAGCGGGCAGACGGGGTGACCCATGTAATTGCCGAAAAGGTTGAGGACATTTCTGCCATGCTCGACACTCTTCTTGAGCCTGCAAACGATTAAGACTTTTTCAAGCGCCGTGTTTTGCTAAAGTCCCGCCGAGATATCGAGTAGGGCTTTATGAACCGGATCAACGCTATACCAGCCCTTGTGGCAATGGTTCTGGCAGGCTGTACGATTGGTCTGGATGATGGGACGTCGTTGACCGAAATCCATCCCGACGGGGCCAAGCCCGGAAGCTGTTGGGCAAAGCAGATCAAGCCAGCTGTTATCCAGACCGAAACGACACAAACGGCTATTCCGGACGCTGATGGTAAAATCGTTTATCAGACCGAGACCACACAAAGCATTGTCGAAGAACGCCAAGAGATTTGGTTTGAAGTACCCTGCCAGCGGGTGATGACCAGCGGCTTTATAGCCAGCGTACAGCGTGGATTGGCGGCCCGTGGATTCTACACCGGTCCGATCACAGGCAAAATGGATGAGGCCACATCCAAGGCAATTCGCCTGATGCAGGCCCCCTTGGGGATCGACAGTCAGGTATTGTCGATATTGGGGGCCCAGCATCTAGGATTGATTGCAATTCCAATAGAATAAGAAAGGGCGCCCAGTTGGACGCCCTTTCTTGTTTAGTCTTCTACTGAAAGCGCCAAGAACCGTGGGTTTCCTGCGTCGCGAACAAGAAGCAGGATGGATTTTCGCCCAGCATCCTTTGCGTCATCAATCTGGGTTTCGAACTCTTCGATTGTATTAACGGAAACCCGTCCCGCTTTTTCAATGATCGAACCGGGACGTAGCCCTTTTTCATAAGCTTCGGACGACAGGTCCACATCTGCCACAAACAATCCTTCGGCGTTTTCGGGCAATCCAGCCTCGGCGCGGGAATCATCCGTCATTTCGAAAAGCGTAACCCCCAGAATTACCGCGGATATTTCCTCTGGTTCTTCTTCGGTGACCATTTCTTCGATTTCGCCTTCGGCCAGTTCGCGACGGCCAAGTGTCACTTCAAGCGTCACAAGTTCGCCGTTGCGGATCACATCGACATTCACAGTTTTACCAACAGGCGCTGCGCCCACCTGATTTACCAAATCGCGAACGTCTTCAACAAAGTGCCCGTTAAAGCCAACGATGACATCACCCGGCTCGATGCCTGCATCCTCTGCAGGGCCTTGGGGTAAGTCGGTGACCATTGCGCCATTTGTTGTCTCTAGTCCCATAGCCTCGGCCATGTCTTCGGACACATCCTGAATGCGAACGCCCAGCCAGCCGCGACGGGTTTCGCCAAATTCTTGCAATTGGTCCACAACGCCTGAAACGACGTTTGAAGCCATAGAGAAACCGATGCCGATTGAGCCGCCGTTTGGTGACAGAATAGCCGTGTTTACGCCGATAACTTCGCCGTCCATGTTGAACAGTGGTCCGCCCGAATTGCCGCGATTAATAGCGGCGTCGGTTTGAATGTAGTCATCATAAGTGCCAGACAAAGACCGATTGCGGGCCGAGATGATCCCCGCACTGGCGGAAAAGCCCTGACCAAGTGGGTTGCCAACTGCAACCACCCAATCGCCAACACGGGCGATATCGCTGTCTCCGAATTCTACAAAAATTAGGGGCTCGTCGGTTTCGACTTTAAGCACGGCAATGTCAGTTTTCGGATCACGACCAATCAATGTCGCGGGATACTCTTCACCCGAGAAAAACTCGATCATGATTTCGTCAGCACCTTCGATGACGTGATTATTGGTCACCACGAAACCGCTGTCGGAAATCACAAACCCAGAACCGAGCGCCTGAGACCGTTGTGCTCTGCCCTGTTCGCCTTGGTCTCGGTCCTCAAATTCTTTGAAGAAATCTTCGAACGGAGATCCTTCTGGCACGATTGGGCCTAAGTCTTCATCGCCAAATTCTACAAGCGTCGTCGTCGTGATATTAACAACGGCTGGGCTGACCTCTTCCAACATATCCGCAAATGAATCCGGGGCCGCTTTGGCAGCACCGGCAAGCGATTGGGCTACAAGAATTGTGCCGACCATCAATCCGGACCAGAGCCACATACGGTCGCCGCTTTTCGCGGCTACGGCAGTTTTGGAACTTGCCTGCATACTTCATTCTCTCCTGAATCAATTCTTTGGCGATATCGACAAACTAGAGCGCTGGATCAAAAAATCTACCTGTGAAGCAAATCTCACGCGTGAAATCATAGTCTTGTGATGGGTTGCGACTAAAACCCGATGGTTAGACCCAGCATGTGGGCGATCCAAACCAAGATGAGCCCCGCAATAATCCCCAACGCCCCTATGATCCGGCGTTCCTGGTCGGGAACATCGGCAAGCATCTGAAGCATGCGCTCAATAAGCGAAGGGGCCAGCACATAGGCCAGCCCCTCGATAATTAGTACAAGTCCTACCGCAAAGACTGCAGCGGTGATCATTGACCACCAGTCTCAGACTTGAGGTAGTTAAAGAACTCGCTGTCCGGTGTCATGACCATCGTCGAGTTCCTGCCCTTCAACGCGTTTTCGTAAGCCTGAAGCGAACGGTAGAAGGCGAAGAATTCTTCGTCTGCACCAAAGGCTTCTGCAAAGATCGCGTTCCGCTCGGCATCAGCCTCACCACGGGTGATTTGTGAATCCTTTTCGGCAATCGAAAGGGTTTCTACCACCGTACGATCTGCAAGCGCGCGAACACGCTGCGCGGCTTCGTTACCACGGGCGATTTCGTCCGCTGCTTCGCGTTCACGTTCCGCACGCATACGCGCAAAGGTCGCTTCAAGGTTTTGCGAAGGTAGGTTTGTCTGTTTCAAACGCACGTCAACGACTTCGATGCCAAGGCCAAGGGCCTCTTCACGGGCTTGATCGCGGATACGCACCATCAGCTCGCCACGGTCAGTCGATAGGATACGATCCGATGTCACCTGATCCGCACCGAGTACTTCTCGGATTTGCGCGTTCAGGATCGATGACAGACGATCTTCGGCCAAACGAGTTCCTCCAACGCCAACCGCTTCGCGGAACTGCTGAACGTTTGCAATCCGGTAACGGGCAAACGCATCAACAACCAAGCGACGATCATCCGACGGCGTGACTTCGATCACGTCCGTATCAAGTGAGAGAATCCGGTCGTCATACTTTACGACTTCTTGGATCAGAGGGATTTTGAACGCCAAACCGGGTTCTTCTTTGATCGCTTTAATTTGACCAAACTGAAGGACCAGAGCCTTTTCGCGTTCGTCGACGACGAAAACGGCTGACAATACACCAGCAATGGCGATGACGAGAACGGGTATAATAAATGCTGATCTACGCATGATTAGTTCCCCCCACGCTTAAGTTCATTCAGTGGAAGATACGGAACAACTGATCCGCCCTCGCCTGCGATTGATCCATCTAGGATCATTTTGTCGACGTCACCCAACACACGCTCCATCGTTTCGATGTAGAGACGTTTGCGGGTCACTTCCTCGGCCTTTTGATATTCGGCCAGAACGGCGCTAAATCGGCTGGCTTCACCAAGTGCTTCGTTGACAGTTTGAGCACGGTAGCCTTCAGCCTCTTCGAGGATCTGCGCAGCCGCACCACGCGCTTCTGCGAGAACACGGTTCGCATAGGCATCCGCCTGACGTTCCAGACGATCACGTTCCTGTTCAGCGGCCTGAACGTCACGGAAAGCGTCAATAACTTCACGCGGCGGGTCAGCCTTGTCCAGGTTCACACGAACGATATTGATGCCCGAGTTATACTCGTCCAGCGTCGCTTGAATGTTTTCACGCGCTGCATCGGCAATCGCGCCACGATCACGGTTAAGGATCGGTGCAAGGTTCGACGCTGCAATAATTTCGCGCATAACCGATTCAGACACCGCCTGAACGGTTTCCCTAGGTTCAGCAATATTAAAAAGCAAACGTGCAGGATCGTTGATGTTCCAAACAACTTGGAAGTCGATATCCACGATGTTCGCATCCGTCGTCAGCATCAGGCCATTTCCGCCCGAACCGCTGCGCGACACGCCGATGTCTTCTGTACGTTCCGAGGTCACATTGACGACTTCAGCCGTTACAATCGGCCAAGGCGCAAAGTTCAGACCCGGATTGCCTGTGCTTGAATAGCTACCAAGGAACAGCTCAACCGACTGTTCTTCCGGTTTGACTGTATAAAAGCTTGCCAATCCCCAAAGAACGGCCGCGACAGCCACGCCTAGACCAACAGTCCCGCGTGTAAACCGAGGACCACCAGACCCACCGCTGCCGCCAGAACCGCCGCCAGAGTTGCCTCCACGACCACCCATCAGGACGCGCAATTGTTCCTGGCCCTTTTTGACCAGCTCGTCGATTTCGGGGATCTGAGGATCTCCGCCGGGCTTGCGACCGCCACCACCGTTATTCCGGTTGTCGCCGTCGCCCCCGCTGTTTCCGCCGCCGCCCCACGGGCCGCCGTTGTTTCCAGCCATAAAGACTTCCCTTTTTGATACGTTCTTAAACGCTACTTAATAACTGTGCAGGATCGCCTGATTTTCAAGCGGTCCGCACAGGTGTTTTCATTGTGACCAATTCTTCGGCCATCGTTGGGTGAACTGCAACCGTTCGATCGAAATCTTCTTTGGTTGCGCCCATTTTTATTGCAATACCCACCATCTGGATCATTTCACCGGCCCCTTCGGCCACGATGTGGCATCCCAAAACCTTGCGAGTGTCTCGATCCACGATCAACTTCATAAGCACGCGATCACTGTGTCCTGCAAAAGATTGCTTCATTGGTTTGAAGCTAGTGCAGTAAACCTCAATCGGTCCCAGATCGGCGGCATCTTCTTCAGATAGGCCAACAGTACCCATTTCGGGTTGGGTAAATATCGCGGTGGGGATCAACTCGTGATCGGGCGACGTAGGGTTGTCTTTATAAACCGTTTCGACAAACGCCATGCCCTCGCGGATTGCGACAGGTGTCAGGTTCACGCGGTCGGTCACATCACCGATGGCGTAGACTGAATCTACTGCCGTTTTAGAGAACTCATCAACCTTGATTTCGCCTTTGCGGCCAACTTCAATCCCAACGTCCTCAAGCCCAAGGCCGTTAGAATTTGGCACACGACCGGTCGCAAACATTACCTTGCCAAAAACGCGCTCATCGCCGTTTGTGGCTTTGACCCAAATGCCGCCTTCAACCTGTTTCATTTTAAGAATGTTGGTTCCGGTGTGCAGATCAATACCGTTTTGCTTCATCTCTTCAGCAACGAGGCCGCGGGCTTCTCCATCAAACCCGCGGAGGATTTGGGCACCGCGATAGTACTGGGTGGTTTCAACACCCAATCCATTCATCACGCCGGCAAATTCACAGGCAATGTACCCACCGCCGATGATCAGGATCGACTTTGGCAGTTCATCGAGAAGGAATATATCGTTCGAAGTAATTCCCAATTCGTCACCCGGCACCCCCGGCAACACAGGACGACCACCGGTGGCGATCAAGATTGTCTTAGCGGTCTTTCGCGACCCATCTGCAAGTTCAACTGTATGAGCATCAACTAGCTTGGCGCGTTGATCAAAGGTCTCAACATTAGAATTTGCCAATAGCTTTCTGTAAATACCCTCAAGCCGATCCAGTTCAGCATGCATCTTGGCGCGGAAATCGGACCAGTTGAATTTAACATCACCTATATCCCAACCATAAGACTGTGCTTGCTCAAACGACGTCGAAAACTCGGACGCAAACACCATCAGCTTCTTGGGTACACAGCCACGGATTACACACGTGCCGCCGTAGCGGTCTTCTTCGGCCAAAGCCACTTTCACGCCTTCAGCAGCCGCAACCCGCGCTGCCCTTACGCCACCGGAACCTGCGCCGATGACAAAAAGATCGTAGTCAAACGTCATTTAATTTCCTATTCGCCGTCGAGATCACGAAACAGATTGTCAGTCTCAAGAAACTGAACCTGTTCTTCGCTCATTGCGCCTTCATGTATGTCGCGCACTTCGACTTTGCCATCCCCGTAACCGATCACGACTTTGTCACAAATATCGATGAACAGGCCGTTTTCAACAACACCAGGCACTTGGTTCAAAACCAACGCCACGTCACGGGGCTTGCCGATACGTTTCAGGTGAAGATCAAGAATGTGATTTCCTTCGTCCGTAACAAACGGGGCGTCCCCGTCCATACGCAGACTTGCCTGCTGACCAAGCACATCCATCGAAATCAGCATTTCTTCGACAAGAGCTTTTGAGGTCTGCCAGCCAAAGGGAATAACTTCGATCGGCAGGGGAAACGCACCGAGCGTTTCAACTTCTTTGGCGGCATCCGCGATGACGATCATCTGGTCGCTTGCCGTTGCCACGATCTTTTCCTGCAACAACGCCCCGCCGCCGCCTTTGATCAGACTGAGTTCGCTGTCAAATTCATCGGCGCCGTCGATTGTCAGGTCCAGCCATTTGGCTTCGTCTAGCGAAATCACGTCGATCCCGACATCACGCGCCAGTTCAGCGGTGCGGGTCGAAGTTGGAACGCCTTTAATCCGCAAGCCTTCTTCGCGGACCATTTCGCCCACGCAGCGAACCATCCAAGCGGCGGTCGAGCCGGTTCCAAGCCCGACGCGCATGCCGTCCTCGACATATTCTGAGGCTTTTTTGGCTGCTACAAACTTTGCCTTGTCGATTGGTGACAGATCTACGCTCATCGATTGGCCTCCGATTATTTTTGGGCAGTTTATAGAAATAATAACCGCAAGGCGCGAGACCCAATTTCGGCATGTGCCGCATCTGGTCGTTTTCGGCTTACATTTTCGGTGTTTCCGATGCGAAACTTATGGGAAAGTCCGTGCGCATTTCTCAGGCTGT
>CAYZAY010000104.1:0-8116 GCA_964476515.1 uncultured Rhodobacterales bacterium | reverse complement strand
GAGCGAATGCTGCGTCAGCAAACACACGGAAGGGCAACGGCGGCAGTGTCCCGCACCATACCAGTTCATGCATGGCGCAGCGAATGATCACCATTCGATATGTTCATTGTATGTTCTCTATAACGCCCAAATATGCACGTTCGGTCCTGCTGGGCGTGGTTGGGCAGCCTGTCGCCTTTGCATTGGATTGAAACATCTGGGTAAAGCGTCACCCTACCACGCCGCCCCATACCACTTTCACAGCAAAGTGTCAGTAAAAACAGCATCTTGACGTCTGATTTGGATAGGTCTTCACACCCGTCAAAAATCACGTTAAATCCTTTGTCACAGTAATAGGCGGTTAGGATATTGTTGATTTCAGTTGCGGCGATTTTCTGGTCACCACCAAAACTACCAAACGCCAGACGAAAAAACTTAAGCCGTGCATTGGCGTTTGATACACTATCATTGATTAGGCCCGCTTCGGGGCCAGATACATCGCCCGTGAGTGATAAAAGCTCCAGCCCATTGCTGATCGCACCCACAGGGCTGATCATGTCGTGGCATATACGTGCCCCTAGTAAGGCGGGGATGTTCAGATTATTCTGTTTCAAATAAGTTCTCTAAAAATTGGGTCGTAAATGTCTGGTCTGAATAGTTTTCTTGAGCCCGGGATGCTGGTGCGCCACCCAAACGAGCCGGATTGGGGGCTGGGGCAGGTGCAATCCAACATCAACGGCAAAATTACCGTGAATTTCCGCGAGCAGGGCAAAGTGGTGATTGCCGGTGATCGAATTGCGCTGACTCCTGTATTTATGAAAGAAGATTAATCGCTAAATAGTTAACACAACCTTAAGAAGAATATCCGAAATAGCTCTGTTGTCAAACACTTCTGTCCTGCCTAGAAGATTAGACAAGACGAAGGAACTTTTTTTGATGCAATCGCAGCCATCCACTCTTTCTACACGCTTGGCAACTTCGCCTGAAGATATCAGGGCTGCTCAAAGGGTTCGCTACGATGTGTTTGTCGGTGAACTGGGGTCGGATGGTGCCGATGTGGATCATGAAAACAGGTTAGAGAAAGACCAGTTTGATCCGTATTTCGACCATCTTCTGCTGATTGATGGTGCCGCCCCCGAAGGTGTCTTAGGCAATGTTGTGGGTGTTTACCGTTTGTTGCGTCAGGAGCAGGCCGAAAAGCTGGGCCGGTTCTATTCGGAAAGCGAATATGACCTGACAAAGCTCAAGAACTCGGGTCGCAAGCTTCTTGAACTTGGTCGGTCGTGCCTTTTGCCAGATTATCGGGGTGGTCCCGCGATGTATCATCTGTGGAATGGGCTTGCAGATTACGTGCTTACCCATGAAATCGAAGTCCTATTCGGCGTCGCCAGCTTTCACGGCGTTGATCCGCAAGAATTCTCCGGTCCTCTGTCGCTGCTACATCACCGCCACCTTGCCCCCGAAGATCTGCGCGTGCGGGCCAATGCAGAAGCCTTCCAGCCGATGGATATTGTGGCGCGCGAAGACCTTGATGCCAAGGCCGCCATGCTCGCCACGCCTGCGCTTATCAAAGCCTACCTTCGTCTGGGTGGTTTTGTCGGTGAGGGTGCCTTTATCGACCACGAATTTAACACCACGGACGTGTGTCTGATCATGGACACGGAACGTATGAACGCGCGTCAGCGGTCCATCTACGAAAAAGCGGGGCGCGTATGACGGTAACTTGGACCGACGAAGCCGAACTTGAACCAGAACGCCCGACCTTGGTTGGATGGGTTCTCGTTATCCTTCGCGGAGTGCCGCTTATTCTGGTGCTGGCACTGGGGCTTCTTGTTCACGGATTTATCCGTCTTCTTGAGCGACCCTTCGCTGGGCAGCGCCGCCCCATATCGCCTAAAATCACGCAATATGTTTGCCGCTTTGGGGTTGCGATCCTTGGCATCAAACTGCGCCTGCATGGTGAAATCATGGAACACTCAGGCGCCGTGGTTGCGAACCATTCCAGCTGGCTCGACATCTTTGTCCTTAATGCCCGCAAGCGCATTTATTTTGTCGCAAAATCCGAAGTGAAAGGCTGGGCAGGCATAGGCTGGCTTGCCCGCGCCACCGGAACTGTCTTTATCAAACGCGACAGACGCGAAGCCAAACAACAGACCGAAGTCTTTAAAACGCGACTTTCTTTTGGCCATCGTCTGCTGTTTTTTCCAGAAGGCACCTCGACCGACAATCAGCGCGTATTAACCTTTAAAACAACGCTTTTTGCGCCGTTCCTAACGGACGGTATCCGCGAAAACGCCCATATTCAACCGGTTTCAGTGGTCTACCATGCCCCCAAAGGCGCAGACCCTAGGTTTTATGGATGGTGGGGCGATATGAACTTTGGCAGCCACATATTGCAGGTTTTGGGTGCACGTCGAACGGGCTCGGTTGATCTGGTTTGCCATCCTGCGATTTGCATGAGCGATCACACCGACCGCAAAAAGCTGGCGCTGGAACTAGAGACCCAAGTGCGAAACGGCTACGACCGTTACGTCGCCCTAAAGCCCTGAGGCGATCTGAGACTGGATTTCAACCAAACGCGCGGCGGGGTCATCGCAATCCCAGATTTCATCACCGATACCGAAAAAGTCGGTAATGGGTGCAAGCGTTTTTAGATCACTGTCCGACAAGTAACCTTCGGCAACGACCGGAACTTCGATCATTTCGGACCACCACTGAAACAGCTCTGGCTCTGCGCGTTCCCCATCGCCAAGAGACGACGCGCCCACAGGGCCGAAACACACGTAATCCGCACCGGATTCGCCCGCATTCATGCCCTCATGCCGCGATTGCTCACAATAGGCCCCGACAATAGCATCAGCGCCCAATTCGTCGTGCGCCTTGCGGATCGATCGCGCACCATCCGTCAGGTGAACGCCATCAAGCCCAAGCCGTTCGACCATCATGATATGGCTATCAATCACCATCGCAACATCGCGTGCATGGGTCAGTTCCCGCATCGCATCAGCGGTCCGCAAGATTCGGTCTTCATCCCGCGATGATATCGCCAGACGCAAACAGGCGATCTCGACCGTATCCAGCACCTTAGCCAATTGATTAGAAAACACTGAAAGCTCGAATTCAGAGGGCGTGATCAGGTAAATCTGTGGCTGCTCGGTTTCGGCCATAGCGGAACCCTCCGGATGTCATAACAATTGGGCGCTTTATAGTTGGTTGGGCGATGATGTCCATCGTAGTCGAATGCGAAAGCTCGACCGGTATTTGATCTGCTGCATGGCATTTGGTCGGAAAATCTGCGAATATGTGCGGGTAACTGGTAAAGAGGAAAACGGCATGCGCAAAAAACTTCCAACCCTAGTGACGGCAGCAATTAGCACCGCGTTTCTGGCACAGGCTGGCATGGCCGCAACTTCGGTATCCGCGGCCTATCCGGAAAGCATCGTCGAAGCTATTCAGGAGATGGGCTACAAAGCCGAACTAACAACCGACAGCTATGGCGATCCAATGATCCACAGTGCAGCTGCGGGCGTTAACTTTGTGATCAACTTCTACAATTGCGAAGCAAACGCCGACTGTTCGGATTTGCATTTCGTGGTTATCTTCGACCTTCTTAACGGGATCGAAAACTATTCGATAAATTCGTGGAACGGGGAAAGGCTTATGGGCATGTCCTACACAGATGAAGAAGGCGATCCGGTTTTGCAGCACTATGTTGCGTCTGTTGATGGCATGTCGCGTAGCAACTTTGTCGCGACCTTCACGCAATGGACTGAATCCTTGTCGGATTTCACAGACTATATCGACTGGTAAGCGATATCCGCTATCTTGGACGGGTAGGGATCTTAACAATTCCCGCCTAGCTGCCGTAACTCGGCTGCGTGGGATATCGATTACAGGTGCACATGACTGACTGGGTGACCATTTCAAACGACAAGCTTTCTGCCCAAGTAAACCCACTTGGGGCGGAGCTGTCATTCCTTAGCGATGCTCAGGGAAACGAATATCTGTGGAGCGGTGATCCTGACTATTGGACGGGACGCGCACCCATTTTGTTTCCAATCGTTGGTCGGACGCCAGATGACAAGATTACGCTACCTGAGGGTACATTCCCGATGCAAAAGCACGGGTTTGCCCGACGTTCGGTCTTCACACTGTGCGAACAGACAAATCAAAGCTGCAGTTTTGAGCTGACGAGCAACGATACAATCGCAAAGATATGGCCGTTTGATTTCAAACTGGTTGTATCGTTCTCACTAAAGGGCGCGACGCTGATACAAAGTGCGAAGGTCGAAAACCTGTCCGACCGGTCTATGCCCTTTAACATCGGTTTTCATCCTGCATTCCACTGGCCACTACCCAACGCATCGGGCACGTATGCAATTGTCCGCGACGCGCTGGACGATCCGCCCATGTACAGAATTCGCGACGGCGCTCTTAGCTTGCAACCACTTAATTCACCCTTTGAAAACGGCCTGTGTGTACCCAACCAGATCCACTTCAAAGAAGACGCGATGATATTTCTTGAAACGGCTGGCACAGGGCTAACGTTTGGGGTCCAAGACGGCCCAAAATTGAAGTTCAAGTTTCACAATCTGCCGGATCTGGGAATTTGGAGCGCACCAGGCGCCCCGTTTTTATGTATCGAACCGTGGCACGGCGCTGACGCGATAGATGGATGTTCGGATGCGATGGGTGAGCGCCCAAGCGTTTATACGCTTCAACCCGGGGAACAGGCTGACTTTGCCTATTCTGTAACGATCACTGATTAACTGGCGCTTTTCAGCGGTCTATTTCCACTTAATGGAACAGCCCATGCTTGAGGTCTGAAGCTCTGGCCCTTTGCCAGTCTCGGCGACCCCGCGCATAGCGTCGACCAATTCACGCGTGGTGACCAAAGATCTAGCCCCTTTGCCAGCGTCATCCAGCCGCCCGCGATATTGCAGTCCGCCATCGGCATTAAACGCAAAGAAATCAGGCGTACACACCGCGCCATAAGCTTTGGCGACCGATTGGCTTTCGTCGTAGAGGTAAGGAAAGCTGAATCCCTGACGTTCCGCCAAGACTGCCATGTTCTCAAAGCTGTCCGCCGGATAGGCCGCGGCGTCATTGGCCGAAATCGCAGCCACACCAATCCCCATCGCCTGAAGCGCGGCCATCTCATCCTGCAAGCGATCCAATATGCCAACGACCTAAGGACAATGGTTGCAGATAAACATGATCAGGCTGCCCTTCGGCCCCTGAATATCCGCCAACGCAAAGGTCTTTCCATCCGTCGCAGGCAGCAAGAATTCAGGTGCCTGCCAGCCAAAGTCACAAATGGGGGTATGCTCTAGTGGCAATGAAGCCTCTTTACGCGTAGGAGTTCCGGATTGCCTGCATATTGTCACCGTAGACTTGCGGATTGTCCACCGACCCACCTTTGAACACGGCAGAACCAGCAACAAGCACGTCTGCACCAGCCCCGACAACCAAAGGCGCAGTGGTCGGATCAACGCCACCGTCAATCTCGATATGAACCTCTCGGTCGCCAATCATGTCGCGCAGTTTGCGAACCTTAGCGGTCATGTCGATAAACTTCTGCCCACCAAAACCGGGGTTCACGGTCATCACACAAATCAGGTCTGTCAGGTCCAGCAAATGCTCAACCGATTCCGCAGGCGTGCCCGGGTTCAACGCAACACCGGCCTTCATGCCAGCGCCACGAATGGCTTGCATCGTGCGGTGTGTGTGCGGACCAGCCTCAATATGCGCCGTCAGAACATCTGCACCGGCATCAGCATATGCGTCGATATAAGCATCCACGGGCGAGATCATCAGGTGAACATCCATCACCGTCTTCACATGCGGGCGGAAGGCTTTAACAGCGGGCGGACCAAATGTCAGGTTCGGCACAAAATGCCCATCCATCACATCAATATGCACCCAATCCGCGCCCTGCGCTTCAATCGCCTGAATTTCTTGACCGAAATTAGCGAAATCTGCTGAAAGAATGGACGGAGCGATTTTTACCGAACGATTGAAGCTCATGTAGTAGCCTTTTGGTTTTAGGGGGCGAATTTAAGCCCCGCGATATTAAGAAGGGCGCTTAGATGAACCGCCCGTATTTTCCCTGACTGAACAGCAACGCGTCGCCTTCGTTGCGTGAAAACCGTAAAGCGCGCCCGACGATGATCGAATGATCGCCCCCATCGTAAACTGCATAAGTTTCACACTCAAACGCCGCCAGACATCCCGGAATGACCCGAACCCCCTCGGGGTTAACGTCCCAGTCGGCATCTTCAAACGCCTGACCGTTCACCGCAAAACCCGTAGCGATATCGTCCTGATCCTGTGCCATGACATGAATGACAAACGGCCCCTTGTCCGTATAGGCGTCATGGCGCATCGACCCTTTGGCGACCGACCACAATACCAGCGCCGGATCAAGCGATACAGACGAAAAGCTGTTCACCGTAATCCCGACGTGACCAATCTCGCCCACAGTAGTTATAACCGTCACGCCCGTGGCAAAGGTGCCCAAAGCGTTGCGGTAATCGCGTGCCGTATCGGCAGATGGGGCGACCTTATCCGCCATCAGGCCAGCTTGCCCTCAGCTGTCAGAACCGACTTGCCACCAAGATACGGATGCAGAACCGCAGGCAACTCGACCGAGCCGTCTTCCTGCTGACCGTTCTCCAGAACCGCAATCAACGCCCGACCCACGGCCAGACCCGACCCATTCAGCGTATGCACGAACAAAGGCTTGCCGCCATCCGCAGGCTTGAACCGCCCGTTCATGCGACGTGCCTGAAAATCCCCACAGGTCGAAACCGAAGAAATCTCGCGATAGGTTTTCTGACCGGGCACCCATACTTCGATGTCATGGGTGCGACGCGCACCAAAACCAATATCACCGGTGCAAAGCACGACTGTCCTGTACGGCAGTTCCAGCTTTTCAAGGATCGCTTCGGCGCAGCGGGTCATGCGGGCGTGTTCATCTTCGGATTTATCCGGATGCACAATCGACACCATCTCGACCTTTTCAAACTGGTGCTGACGCAACACGCCCGAGGTATCACGCCCAGCGCTGCCAGCCTCGGAACGGAAGCATTGTGTGTGCGCGACCATGCGACGGGGCAGGGCGTCTTCGCCCCATGTCTCGCCGTTGATGTAGTTGGTCAAAGGCACCTCGGCAGTTGGCACCAGCCACCAGCCGTTGGTGGTCTGATAGCTGTCTTCACCAAATTTCGGCAGTTGCCCAGTACCCACCATCATCTCTTCACGCACCAGAACGGGCGTCCATGTCTCGATCAGATCATGTTCGTCGATATGGGTGTTGATCATGAACTGCGCCAAAGCACGGTGAACACGCGCCACAGCTCCGGTCAGCACCATGAAACGCGAGCCGGACAGCTTGGCCGCCATCTCGAAGTCCATGTCGGGCTTAACGCCTGCAATTTCAAAATGTTCTTTGGCTTCAAAGTTCAGCTTGCGTGGCTCACCAAACGTGCGGATTTCAACGTTGTCGTCTTCGTCGTTCCCATTAGGGACATCCGCATACATCAGATTAGGCAGACCCATCAGCAGATCGTTCAGGGCATCATCCTTGGCCTTCGCTTCTTCCTGCATCGCTGCAACTTCGGCCTTTTTGGCCGAAACAAGCGTACGGAGCCGTTCAAATTCAACCTCGTCACCACGACCCTTGGCCGCGCCAACCTCTTTAGCTGCTTTCTTCTGATCAGATTGGGCCGTTTCAGCCGCAAGGATCGCCGCACGACGCGCCTCGTCCAGTGCCAGAACCTCAGACGACACACCCGACAACCCCCGACGTGCCATACCGGCATCAAAGGCTTCAGGGTTCTCGCGGATCGCTCGAATGTCGTGCATGTTTGTGGTCCTTCTTTAGCACCGATTCAGTTTGCAGGCGTTATGCACCAGAATTTAGGATAGGGGTAGAGCGGATGACCCAAGCGCGAAACAACGACAAAGCCCGTCGCGCAAGCGCCGCAGTTTTGGTCACAAATACCGTAGGGCGGGCTTCAGCCCGCCAATCAATAATCGGCATTTGCACCGTTTCCATGTACAGATTGTGCAAATGTCCAAAAGGAAAACGGGGCGTTAATTTAACGCCCCGTCCTGATATTAGCTTGGTTTTTTC
>CAYZAY010000103.1:0-8346 GCA_964476515.1 uncultured Rhodobacterales bacterium | reverse complement strand
GAGGTGATCCTTGACCTTTGGGAGCCGTATTTTGAGGCCCAAAATGGATGAACCGGTCTTTCACGAACCATGGCACGCGCAGATTTTCGCGATCACCGTTCATTTGAATCAAAGCGGGCTGTTCGATTGGCCGCATTGGACCCAGCGTTTTGGCGCGACTTTAAAAGAACACGGGTTGTCCAAGGAACTGGATGGCGGGCAGGATTACTTTAACGCGTGGCTGGAAACCTTAGAAAACGTTCTTCGAGACAAGGACATCGCCGCAGGTTCCGAAATTGGCCAGCTGGTTTCAGAATGGCGCGAAGCTTATCTAAGCACCCCGCACGGTCAACCGGTGAAGCTGAAAGCCTGATTATTCGTCCACGTCGTCCACATCGTGCTGCCCAGCCAAGCGGCGGCGCACATGGGACCAGCTAAGACCGATTCCAAGAACAAACGAAAGCGCGACTAGGCTGATCCACGTGTTGCGCTTAGAATCATCAAGCGAAAAAAAATCCAAATCATAGAGAACCCAGACAAGGGCGCTGACCAAGGCCAGCACCAGACCGATTCCGAAATATCCAATCGAACGCAGTGTCGCGCGCAAGTAAACGATGTACCCGATCAGCAAAAGCAGCCCCGCTAGAACCATCAGGGACACGGTTGCAGGGCCTTCTCCGGACAGCCAGTTCATATAATTGTAGGGCGTTGGATTATAGGTCAGCCCCAAAAGCACAAATGCAAATGCCCATTTCCAAATGAAATCAAACATCAAAGCCGTTCCCTAGTGTTCAATTGTTCACTGATTATGTGGTCAATTGCTCTTCTGTCCAGTCCTGCGGCGAAATTGTAGTTCCATGTGGCGTAAGGGACGGATATACGATCCCGCGGTTGCATATCCAAAGAGGTTGAACATGGCCAATGTCGTCGTAGTCGGCGCCCAGTGGGGTGACGAGGGAAAAGGCAAGATCGTAGACTGGTTGAGCGAGCGCGCAGACGTGATCGCACGCTTCCAAGGCGGTCATAACGCTGGTCACACGCTGGTAATTGAAGGCGCTGTATATAAGCTGCATGCTCTGCCTTCGGGTGTTGTTCGCGGTGGCAAGTTGTCAGTGATTGGCAACGGCGTGGTTCTGGACCCTTGGAACTTGTTGAAAGAAATCGCGACTGTGACCGCGCAGGGCGTGGATATTTCGCCTGAAACATTGATGATCGCGGAAAACACGCCGCTGATCCTGCCGTTCCACGGCGAATTGGATCGTGCTCGTGAAGAAGCGGCAAGCAAAGGCACCAAGATCGGCACGACGGGCCGCGGTATTGGCCCTTGTTACGAAGACAAAGTAGGTCGCCGAGCCATTCGCGTAGCCGATTTGGCAGATGATGCAACCTTAGAAGCGCGCGTTGATCGGGCTCTGCAGCATCACGATCCATTGCGCAAAGGTCTTGGTGTAGAGCCGATTGACCGTGATGCACTGATCGCCAAACTGAAAGAAGTTGCACCTGCAATTCTAAAGTTCGCTGCTCCGGTTTGGAAAGTCATGAACGACAAGCGTAAAGCCGGTAAGCGTATTTTGTTCGAGGGTGCGCAGGGTGCGCTTCTGGACATCGATTTTGGCACTTATCCTTACGTGACTTCGTCCAACGTGATTGCCGGTCAGGCATCTACTGGTGTCGGCATCGGCCCAGGTTCGATTGACTATGTGCTTGGCATCGTCAAAGCCTACACCACCCGTGTGGGTGAAGGTCCTTTCCCGACCGAGCTGGATGACGACGACGGTCAGCGTCTTGGCGAACGTGGCCATGAATTTGGGACGACCACAGGTCGCAAGCGTCGCTGTGGTTGGTTTGATGCCGCTCTGGTTCGTCAAACTTGCGCGACGTCTGGCGTTACGGGAATTTCACTGACGAAGCTGGATGTTCTGGACGGATTTGAAACGCTGAAAATCTGCGTTGGCTATGATCTTGATGGCAATCGCTTGGACTACCTGCCTACCGCTGCTGATCAACAGGCACGTTGCACGCCGATCTACGAAGAGATGCCAGGTTGGAGCGAATCCACCGAAGGTGCGCGCAGCTGGAACGATCTTCCAGCGAATGCGATCAAGTACGTGAAACGCGTTGAAGAACTGATCGAATGCCCCGTGGCATTGCTGTCGACCAGCCCAGAGCGCGACGACACGATCCTTGTCACCGACCCGTTTGCAGACTGATGGCACTTAGCTACAAAGCCCGACGTCGTTGGTCGTTGATCATTTTGGTCTTCGGCCTGCCGGTTTATATCGTGATGGCCATCGGGATTATTGCTTTGTTCGATCGGCCTCCGATGTGGCTAGAGTTGGTGGTCTATGTCGGGCTGGGCATTGCTTGGGCGTTCCCGCTTAAGGCCGTGTTCAAAGGGATCGGACAAGCTGATCCGGACGCGCAAGACAGCTCGGATCAAAAATAACAAAAGGGCGCCTAAGCGGGCGCCCTATTTCGTTAATCATTGTCAGTTCAGCTTGGCTGAAAGCCGATACCGTCTGAAACTGTAAACCGTCCGCCTTCCAGACGGATCAATTTCCCTTCGCGCAACAACTGGCCAAAGGCGCGTAGCCCGTCTTCACGGGTGTAGGCTTCACCCATAACTTCTCGTACAAGCGTCATGACCTGAGGACGCGAGAATTTTTCATAGTGTTCAACGAACGCCATGTACGACGCGGCTGCTTCTAGAAGTTCAGGTAGTTTTTCAACGCCCATATGTTCGGCAAAGGATCCAAAACTCACACTTGGTTGAGCAGCTTGGGGTTCTGCAATGACGTCGGTGACGAAATCTTCGGCCACTGCAGCGTTTCCGCCACGAACACGACGTGGGCGCACCGGTTTGACAAGCGTTGGTCGCGCGATCGGTTCGGATTGGTTTTCATCAGGTACAATTTTTTGTGCGGCAACCAGCTTAAGCGGTGCTGCTTGCGTCGCTTCAAGACGCTCAGTCTTGCGCGGGCCATTTAGAACCGGACGGCGTGGTTTTACGGCCTGTTCCAAGTCTTCCCGATAGGGAACGGAATCATTTCCAGATTTCCCGTCCAGCTCATTACCATCGGCCCTACGTGCAGCGAATGCAGCCTTCAGGTGTTGAATGGTTGTTTTGCGCTTTTTGTGTCCGGGTTCGGTTAGTTGAGATTCGGTCTCAGCCATCAAGCGTCCCAATTCGCCGTCTGCTTCGCGGTCTGTCAGTAGCGATGACAAGTCTTGAGCAGATGCGAGGGCTTCTTCCGGATCACCGGTAAAGAGGTTTTCCTCGTCCGAGACAACGGCTTCGGTGTCGGCGTCGAGCAGATCGCCCCAGTCCCCGTCTTCGTCATCACCATCTTCAAATACTTCTGAGGTTTCGTCAGCTTCAACCTCGGCCAGTTCGCGCATGAGGTCGGCTTCTTCCTCGGGCGACAAAGTTGACGCGTCATCTTCTGTATCTTCAAAGATCGCGTCCAGAGTCTCGGTGTCTACCTCGTTTTCGGGGATTTCATAGGCATCATCGTCATATCCGATCAGATCATCTTCCGAGACGTTCTCCATGTCCTGAAGGGCTGCACCCTTTACATGTAGGATGCGGGCTTGGATTGGTTGGGCCTCATCCTCGGTTTCGTAATCTAAATCATCGTCTTCAAATTCGACAGTTTCAGTGGCAGTGTTATCGTCACCTTCGAAATCTTCGACGTCATCGAAACCTTCATCGTCTTCGTAGTTAAAGCGGCCCAACAGGGCTTGAAGATTCTCGTCGGTATCGTCGGACTCTAGCTCTGCTGCGTCTTCATCATTGTCGAGCTCAGCTAGATCGTCACCTTCGTCACCATCAAGTTTCAACACGTCAGAAAGATCATCATCGTCAATTTCGTCGAAAGCCTCGTCCAGATCGGCGTCAGTGCTTTCGTCTTCGTTTTCTTCTTTGCCGACGTCAGAAAGAAGACTATCCAGATCGTCCACAATGGTTTCGTCTTCTTTTTCCTCCACAAACTCTTCGACGATTTCCTTGGCGATCTCGGGCTCATCTACAGAACGCTCTTCTTCATCAATTTGCTGTTCCAGATTTGCACGGGCAGCTTCGCGAATGCGTTGAAGGCGGGCAGCAACGCTGTCTTCGTCCAACATCGCACCATGGGTTTCGCCACCAAAGAACGCATCATCTTCTTCGACAAACGGAGCCGGTGTTGCCTTGGCAACTGGTTGCTGAACAGGTTCTGGGTTTTCTGCGAAAACCGGTGCGGCGTCCTCTATTTGACGGGGTCTTAGAACAATACCGCCATTTTCCGAGCGGGCCTCGACACGACGAGAAACTTCTTGTTCGGCAATCTTGGCCAACATGTCCGCGTCAGGGGTAGGGGGCTCTGCGCCGAAGTAGCGATCGTCTGACGCAAGATCACGGAAGTATTCGGCAATGGCTTTCATCGTCCCAAAGGAGTCATCGAATCCTTCAAGAGTGCACGAGAAGGTGCCGTAGGACACCGTCAGGATTGTGCTGTTTTGTTTGCCAACCATACCAATACTCACTTTTGATCTAACTATTAGACGCTTTGTTTACCAATGAATTCAGCGCTACTGGTTCCAGAATAGGCACAAAACTAAGTTTTTTGCCGTATCATTTCATGACGAGATTGTGATCTGTTTCCAAAATGGGCATCAACTTTGGTATGACCGCTATTATTGTTCATTCTGAAGAACCAATCGCTCTTTTCGGGGGCGGCGACGCCAATTCCAATGTCGTCGCCTGCGTGCGTGAAGTTACATCACAAGTCATAGCTGCAGACAGTGGCGCAAATTTGGCGCTGGCGCACAATATTTTGCCGGATGCCGTCATTGGCGACTTTGACTCGGTATCTAACGAAACTTTGGCGGCGCTTCCGGAAAGTGTTCTTTATAAAATCGAGGAACAGGATAGCACAGATTTCGATAAAGCGTTGCGTAGCATTTCCGCGCCGCTGATCCTTGCTGTCGGCTTTACCGGCGCGCGTCTGGACCATCAGTTGGCCGCTATGAACACGCTTGTAGCAAGACCAGATCAGCGCTGCGTTATTCTAAGTGAGCATGAAGCGGTATTTGTCTGCCCACCGCGTTTGAATTTGAGCTTAGAAGTTGGCACTGCGTTTTCGCTGTTTCCTATGGGGCAGGTTACAGGCAATTCGAATGGCTTGAAGTGGTCGATAGACGGGTTGGAATTTTCGCCGGACAACCGGATCGGCACATCAAACGAAGTATCAGGGCCGGTCGAGGTGACTGTTGATGCCCCCGTGATGCTGGCAATCGTACCAATCGCTGGATTGGGCGCTGTTATGGACGCTCTTCTTTCGAACGGTGATCATTGGCCCGCTCGCGGTAGATAATGTAGAGACCTGCGGAGAAGATGCCCCACGGTTCCAAGTAGACCGACGCTAGCCGTGGGACTTAGCCTTTGCAATCACGCAGGCGGCGGTGGTCGGCGGGTGATGCTTGCGGCGCGCTCTCGGGTAAAGACATACACGCCGGACCCGACAACTATGCTGATACCAAGCCATGTCCACGCATCGGGGAAGTCTTTAAACAGCACATACCCAACGGCCACAGAGCCTGCGATTTCCAGATATTGAAGCGGGGCAATTGTACCGGCTGGGGTTAGCTTGAGCGCGAAGGACAGCAAAAGATGGGAAATGCTAGCAAGCACACCGACCGCTAGCAGTGTCCGCACTGCGATACCCGTCGGATAAACCGGATCAAAAGCGGCAACGCCTGTCCCGTCAAACCACCAGAGCAACGGAAGCAGTATCAAACAAGCAGCAATCGCTGTGTAGGCTTGCATTGTCACGGGGTTCAGCTTTTGCGCCATAGAGCGTGTAAGGACCATGTAAAAGGCAAAGGACATCGCCGTACCCAGTGGGTAAAGCGCGACGATGCCGAGATTGGAAAAGCTTGGCTTAATAACGAAGAGCGCGCCAATAAATCCTACGATACAAGCAATGACGCGCCGCGGACCGATTTCCTCGTTCAGAAAGAAAGCGCCAAGAAAGGTTAGAATAAAGGGCTCAACAAAGAATATCGCCATAGCGTTGGCGATAGGCATGTGCCGGATTGCAGCAAAGAAAAACGCCGTAGCCACCAACAACAGAAAGCCCCGCAGCAGGTGATGTCCCATGTCACGCAGGCTCGGGATGGAAAGCGCAGCAAGGAAATAGGCGACCGGAAGCAAAAGAACGACTTGCACCGTAAAACGCGCTGCAAGGATTTCTGCGATTGGATATTCGTGTGGCGTTGCCTTTGCCATCGCATCCATAATCGGAGCGAACACGCAAAAGCCCACCATCAACAAAATGCCAGCTGTCGTTCGATCCATAGGGGCGAGACCTTTGAAATTGCTCTGGCGGACCTCAGCAGTTTGGAATGTTAACCGCAAGTCCACCAAGCGACGTTTCTTTGTATCGCTCATGCATGTCGTGACCCGTCTGGCGCATCGTTTCGATAGCCGAATCCAGCGGGACGAAATGCTGGCCGTCGCCCCGTAGTGCCAACGATGCCGCTGATACGGCTTTGATAGCCCCCAGACCGTTGCGTTCAATACAAGGGACCTGCACAAGACCCTTCACAGGATCGCAGGTCATGCCAAGGTGGTGTTCCAATGCGATCTCGGCTGCGTTCTCAACTTGCTCTGGAGTGCCGCCCATAACAGCGCACAGACCTGCGGCGGCCATAGCGGCGGCGCTGCCGACCTCGGCCTGACATCCGGCTTCTGCGCCACTGATTGACGCGTTGAATTTCACCAATCCGCCGATGGCGGCAGCAGTAAGTAGAAACTCAGGTATCTTGGAAGCTGTTGCGCCGGGAACGTGATCAAGCCAGTAGCGTATCGTTGCTGGCATAACGCCTGCAGCCCCGTTGGTGGGGGCTGTCACAACCTGACCACCTGCTGCGTTTTCTTCGTTCACGGCCATCGCGTAGGTGCTCATCCAGTCATTGATGGTATGAGGCGCGTTCAGGTTCATCCCGCGTTCGGCCTGCAAAACATCGTGGATGTCTTTTGCCCGTCGGCGCACTGACAATCCCCCCGGAAGTATCCCGTCGGTCGCTAAGCCGCGTTCGATGCAATTGTTCATCACTTCCCAAATGCGTGCTATGCCCTCGTCCAGCTTAGCGGTGCCACCGCGCGAAATTTCATTGTCGCGCTTCATTGCGGCAATGGTCTTGCCAGATCGCTGCGCCATATCGAGCATTTCTGCAGCGGATTTAAAGGGGTAGGGAACCGGATCGCCTTCGTCGGTGTCTTTGCCGGACTCAAGTTCTGATTCAGTCAACACGAACCCGCCGCCGATAGAATAGTAAGTCTCTTGCAGGATGACGTCGCCCTGCTTGTCGGTTGCCATCAGGATCATACCATTCGCGTGTCCCGGCAAGGCTGGGCCAAAGTCAAAAGTCAGGTCTTCTTTGATGTCAAATTTCATCGCAGGAAATCCGTCGGGCTGAACTGTGCCCGTTTGATGGATTTGTTCAAGCACGGCTTCTGCTTTGTCGTTGTCATAGGTGTCTGGATTAAAGCCAGCCAAGCCAAGAATAGTTGCGCGATCAGTCGCGTGTCCAATGCCGGTGAACGCGAGGCTGCCATGAAGCGAACCTTTGACACCATGAACATCAAAGGGCGCGTTCCTGATGCGCTCTAGAAAATTGGCCGCGGCAACCATAGGTCCCATAGTGTGGGATGACGACGGGCCAACGCCGACTTTGAACATGTCAAAAACTGAAAGAAACATCAGGTAGCCGAGCCTTCTGGTGGGTTTGCGTGAGTAGGGTTAGAAAACGGAGTCGGGCCTAGACCTTCGACGATAGCAGCTTTTTGCACGCTTTGCCGCTTTTCCATCCCAAGGGCAAGCGTATGAAGATGCGGAGTATCCGTGATATCAAACCATTCGGTTCTGTCTTTTGGATAAAGCGCCATCCAACGCATCATGCAGCACAGGTAGATATCTAAAACGCTCATCTCTGACCCCAAAAGATATGGGGCATTGCCGATCAGATTGTCCAGTTTGGTAAGATGGACGGGCAGGGACTTGGCGCGTTGGGCGTGAAGCGCGTTAATCGCGTGGGCATCGTTTCCGACATAAACAGGCGCATAGAAATGCTGACGCATTTCGCTGTGGACCGTGTTTGACAGAAAGAACAACCATTTCAGGAACTCACCGCGCTGGGGGCTGTCGACCGAAGGTCCGAGCTGTTTGTAGGTATCAACAAGCCACAACAAAATTGCGCCGGTTTCAAACAACGGGCCTTGATCGGTTTCCAGCACTGGTATCAAGCCGTTTGGGTTTAATGTTCGGTAGTGGGTGCTGTCCTGTTCGCGCACCGAGCGGTCCACAAGAACAGTTTCAAATGGCA
>CAYZAY010000102.1:0-8467 GCA_964476515.1 uncultured Rhodobacterales bacterium | reverse complement strand
GCATATGTCCGCATTAGACCCTGTTAAGTTCATTCTCAATACGTCCTTTGAAGATCACACTGCTAAGGTTCTTGAGACCGCCAAGTTGAACGTGTTGGATACGATTGGAATTGCCGCTGGGGGGCACGGTACGAAGCTTAGCCAGATCATCAGAGATGTCGCGTCGGATGAATTTGGGGGTAAATTTCCCATAGTGTTTGACGGGCGTACAGCATCAGAATCCGGTGTCGCTTTGGCGGCGGGTATGATGATCGACAGTCTGGATGGTCACGACGGGTTCAATCCAGCCAAGGGTCACATCGGCGCGCCGTTGATATCCGCTTTGTTACCCGTTGCGTCGGCAATCGACGCAAGTGGCAGGGATTTCCTGAACGCCGTGATTATAGGATACGAAATCGGCGCGCGGGTATCTGTGGCCCAGCATGGCACCTGTCCTGATTATCACACATCCGGCAGCTGGGGTGCGGTTGCGGCGGCGGCGGCTATTTCGAACCTTCTTGGGCTAGATCGCGAAACCACGCGCCACGCATTGGGGATCGCCGAATATCACGGGCCGCGTAGCCAGATGATGCGCTGCATTGATTATCCGACAATGGTGAAAGACGGTGCTGGCTGGGGGGCAATGACGGCAGTTTCAGCAGTGAAATTGGCGATGAAGGGATATACCGGTGCGCCTGCCATTACTGTTGAAGAGGCACCAGAGTATTGGGAAGACTTGGGCAAACGCCGGTATACCCTTGAACAATACTACAAGCCCTATCCCGTGTGTCGCTGGGCACAGGGGCCGATTGAGGGTGTCCTTGCCCTGCGCCGCAAGCATGACCTAACCGCGGACATGGTAGAAAGGATCGAGGTTTCGACATTCCATGAATCTGTTCGGCTTGCGATGAGCGAACCTAAGAACACCGAACAAGCGCAGTATTCGACGTCCTATCCCTGTGCTGTGGCCTTGGCTCGTGGCACGGTATCCGCTGCGGACATCGCTGAAAGTGCGTTGAATGATCCCGATATCCTCAGGCTGTCAAAAAGCATGACCATGAACGAAGACCCATGGGCCAACGAGCGTTTCCCTCAGGATAGGTACGCCAAAGTTTCGCTGGCCCTAAAGGATGGTCGCCGTTTAGAGGGTGAGTGGATGGAACCAATATGGGACGCGAAGCATCCGCCCAGTCGGGATGATCTGGTTAACAAGTACAGGTCGTTCACACATCCTGTACTAGGCGGCGATCGGGCGAACGCGATTGAAGATGCAATTTTCGGTTTGGAAAACAGCCCTCTGACAACGCTGACCGACCACCTGATTCAGCCGATTAGCGACTGAACGAGGTCTGGCAAGTCGCTGAAGCTGTCCAAAAGCGCATCGGGCAATAGATCCTCGACCGTGCGTCCGTGTGGGCTGAAGGTTACCAAGATTGACGGAACTCCAGCCGCGCGGGCCGCTTCGCGGTCCGTGAATGTATCGCCGATTAAAAGCGATTGTTTTGGATCGCCCCCTGCCCGCTTGACCGCTTCTATCAACGGGGTTGGATGTGGCTTGCGAACTGGCAACGTATCAGCACCAATCAGCGAGCCAAACTCGTGCCTGACGCCCAACTGCCGCAAAAGCTCTTCGGCCATGGCTTCGGGTTTGTTCGTACAAATGCCAACAAAATAGCCGCGGGCTTTAAGCTCCTCGACAGCGTCCATCGCGCCATCAAACAAGAAGCTGTGCTTGTGGAGTTGTGCCCAATAGTGGCGCATGAATTCAAGATACTGGCGTTCCAGTTCAACTTCGTCACCTGCGCGGCCAATACGCACAAGACCTTCGAGCAGCATCGCCCGAGCGCCGTGAAGGGACAGCGCAGAATCCTGCCCGTACTTAAGCTGAGGACCTTCACCCATGGCCTTGAAGCACGCATTTGTTGCGTCGATCAGGTCGCCGCTTGTATCAGCCAGCGTTCCATCAAGGTCAAAGATCACTGTTTTCATGCCTTGCCCCACCTTGCGCATTGCCCCCTACGCGATAGAACGAGTGCCAACCAAAAGGAAGTCCAATGACACTTGATGATGCATTAACCGCGATGCGGGAACATATCGGACCGGGTCGCGCAGAGCAGATGAAAGCGTATCACAAGATTGATCGCGAATATCTGGGCATCGCAAACGGTCCATTGGATGATTTGGCCAAGATCTGGCGTCGCAGCCTGACCGTCGACGAACGCGTCGATCTGGCGGGCGGGCTTTGGGACACGAATATCTACGAAGCCCGTGTGGTTGCCGCCAAACTGCTGACTCAAGCGCGTATAAAACAGGATGATGGCGTTTGGGGTCTGATTGCCAGTTGGGTAAAAGACTTTGACAGCTGGGCGATTGCCGATCACGCCAGCATGGCGGGTCAACGTCGCCTATCCGCTGACCCATCCCGAATTGAGGATATCGAGCAGTGGACGACTTCGGGCCACATGTGGACCAAGCGCGCCGCTTTGGTAATGACGCTCCCCTACACCAAAAACCGCAACCCATCGGAACATGAGCTAGAGACCAGAGAGCGTATCCTTGGCTGGGCCGCCGGATATGTCACCGACAAACAGTGGTTCATTCAAAAAGCCGTCGCTTGGTGGCTTCGGGATCTTTCAAAACGGGACCCCGAGCGGGTTAAAGCGTTTCTGGATGCGCATGGCGCCGAAATGAAAGCATTCGCCCGAAAAGAGGCCTCTAAATATCTCTGAATCCAAGAGTGTGACGATTTCGGAGCATTTCTATCCGGTATATGACTTGCCGCGTCGTGAATTGCCCCCTACCTAGGCAGCATGACAGCTCCTTTGATTGATCCCTTCCAACGCGCAATCACCTATCTGCGTGTTTCGGTAACAGACCGCTGCGATTTTCGCTGCGTCTACTGCATGTCCGAGAACATGGCCTTTTTGCCTAAGAAAGAGCTTCTGACGCTGGAAGAGCTGGACCGCCTGTCATCGACGTTCATCCGCATGGGCGTGGAAAAGCTGCGGATCACTGGCGGCGAACCTTTGGTACGTCGCGATATCATGACCTATTTTCAGTCGATGTCCCGCCATCTTGAAAGCGGTGCGCTGAAAGAGCTGACGCTGACGACGAATGGTTCTCAGCTTGAAAAATACGCCGACCAGCTGTTCGCGGCTGGGGTTCGGCGTGTGAACATCTCGCTCGATACGCTGGATGAAAAGAAATTCGCAGACATCACCCGTTGGGGTCGGCTTCCTCAGGTGCTTCGCGGTATCGATGCGGCGCAAAAAGCGGGCCTAAGGCTAAAGATCAACGCCGTCGCCCTAAAAGGCTTCAACGAAGACGAGCTATTTTCGATCACCGAATGGTGCGCTGATCGCGACATGGATCTGACATGGATCGAAGTCATGCCAATGGGTGACATTGGAAACGAAAATCGTCTGACGCAGTATTGGTCGCTCAAGGACCTTCAGGCAGAGCTTAGCAAACAGTACAGCGTGACTGATCTTCCCGACAGCACGGGTGGCCCAGCGCGCTATGTGCGCTTGGAAGAAACCGGCCAGCGTATTGGGTTCATCACCCCGCTGACCCATAATTTCTGCGAAAGCTGCAACCGCGTTCGCGTCACCTGCACGGGTGATTTGTTCATGTGTCTGGGTCAGGAAGATAACACAGATTTGCGTGGACCGCTCAGAGCGTATCCTAACGATGAAAAGCCACTAGAACACGCAATTCGCGCGGCGATCAGCCATAAACCCAAAGGGCACGATTTTGACTATTCACGTCAATCGCTTGGAGGGCAAATGACCCGCCACATGAGCCACACCGGTGGGTAATCAGGTCGCGTAGCTCGACCCTTCTTCGTCGAGGATCGATTTAAGCTCGTCAAAATGGCGCTCAGCCTGTTCTGGGTATTCTTCAAGCTCTCTGGCAGTTTTTTCAGCGATTTTGTCGCTCAAAACCCGCAACGGCAGCTGCGTTTGCAGCGCGCGGATGTAGGTTTCTGCAGCACGTTCGAAATAATACATCCGGTTGAAGGTATCTGCCACGCTGTCGCCAATCACCAAAACGCCGTGGTTACCCATGATCATAACCTGTTTTGACGGATCGGTGAGCATCTTCGCACAACGGGTGCCTTCGCCTTCAAACGCCAACCCGCCGAATTCTTCGTCGATGACATAGCGATTGTAAAAAGTCGCCGTGTTCTGGTCGATCGGGGGCATGTTGCTATCGGCGAGCGCCGCAAGGACTGTCGCATGAATTGAATGAACGTGCATCAAGCAGCGTGCGTGCGGGCAAGCGCGGTGAACCGAGCCATGCAGCCCCCAAGCGGATGGATCAGGCGCATCTGGACGATCCATTGTCTCAGGGTCGTTTGCATCAAGAAGCAACAAGTCTGACGCTTTGATACGGCTAAAATGCTTCTGATTGGGGTTCATCAAAAACTGTGTTCCGTCGTCGCTCACTGCAAGGCTAAAATGGTTGGCAACCGCTTCATGCATATTCAGACGTTCGGTCCAGCGAAACGACGCCGCCATATCCACGCGTTCCTGCCAATGGTCCATGTTTGATCTTGTGCGGATATCAATTGCTTCTGACATAACCGTTCTCCCGTGCTTTTTTAGAACTTTGGAAGAAAACTGCGACATTGCAATCCTGTTAACGACACAGTTCTTCTGGTGGTGGATTTAATCCTAGTGCTAAACCCAACAAAGAAAACGCCAAGGAAAAATGCATTGAGTACCAAATACCTGCTTTGTCGCCCTAGGGGCGGTTTGAACGACATGCTTTGCCAGATTGAGCATTGCCTGCGCTATTGCAGAAAGAGTGGCAGAACTCTGGTTCTTGACACAATCAGATCGGGCATGCGCGACGACTTCTTGAAATATATGCGAATTGAAGACCGCCAGAACACGCCAGTGATTTCGCTAGCTGAATTACCAGTTGATGTAGACACCTTATCTACAGTTCCTGAATGCGTCCAAGGTCGGGTCAATCAGTACTGTCCCGAATTCAAACCAGGTGGGGAATGCATCGATACCGAAAGCGGCTGCACTCTGAACTTTGACATGAAAAAGCAGTACTCAGCCGATCTATTGGTACAAGAACGCGCAGGCGGTGGCATCAATTCCTATTGGCTATTGCAGCACTTAAGGCCCACCACTCTATTGCGTGAAACGCTGCGAGAAAGGCTTGCAGGACTGCCTAAAGGCTATGTCAGTCTACATATTCGAAATACTGATCTGCAGACCGATTACAAAAACTTTGCAACTTCTATAGCTTGGGCACTGCGTGGCCGCGATGTTTTGGTAGGAACTGACAGCGGTGAGGTGCAGTCTCAATTACCCGAACTGGATATAGGCGCCCGTGCATTTCATTTTCTAACTGACTTGGATCCAACGCACAAAGACCGTTTGCATGATGCGGGAACAACAAATGAAGTGAGCAATCTAGAGATGCTCTCTGACTTTTTCGCATTAGCTCTCGGTGATCGCTTGTACTTCACTTTCACTAGCCAAGGCTATGTATCCGGCTTCTCCGGACTTGCCTTCGGTCTGAGCCATTCGTCTCTGGCTCGAAGCGTGGCGAAAGACCTTGGTCGGGATCGTAAAAGCTCAAACCGAACTTTTGGGGCTAAAGGTCTGACTCTCTATCTGCGCAACCAGGCAACGCTCATCATGGCAAAAGCAGCGATTATGGTCGCTATCAAATCTCGTGAAGTCTTTGGGAAGTGACGCCAGACTGCGCGGCCAGTCGGCGCTGCAAATCTGCGATATCAGGAAAATTCTGGTGCGGTCGGGGGGACTCGAACCCCCACGAGTGTTACCTCACAGCGACCTCAACGCTGCGCGTCTACCAATTCCGCCACGACCGCAAGTCTTGACTGGTGAGCCGCCGTATAGCGAAGCCAATGGGCGTTGTGAAGCCCAAAATGGTGGTAAAATCAGCCGAAGGAAAAGCGGCGTTGTATACGTCTCCAGCGAGAGCCGATCAGGAATATGGAGGCCACGATCAGGATACCAATGACGACGATTAATTCGGCTTCGTCGCGGCCAAATAGGATACGGTTCGACATGCGGCCCGGAAGGAAATTCAAGGCAAAAGCGACCCATAGCCCACCCCAATACAACCAGCGCAGCATTTCAGAGTGCGCGACGATCTTGCCGATGCGAGCAAAGTGAATAGCGCGGAAAACAACAATCACTGTCCAGATCGAAAGAAGGTGGATGGGGCTGAACGACCCAATGATCCCGAAACTGGAAATCCAGAAGGAACTAATCGCAACCGTCAGCATGACAACGATCCATGTGTAACCGACCGTCTTGTGCCAGAAATCCCGACGTTTGCGATAGATCGCTATCGGTCCAATAAAAAGCGCGAGAAGTGCCGAGACGGCGTGAACCTGAATATACGCAGGTGCCGCAAGAAAATGTTCCATAGTCAGAATTTCCAGATTTGGGTGTTGAAGTTCGATGACTAAGATGGAAACTTGCGCGGCGATTGATTGGAACTGAGTATGTGCCGAATGAAGGGAGCAATTCGTGAGTGACAGCCACACGTATTTCGCGCTTCGTGAAGTGCGACGGCACTATTCTTCAAAGAAAGTGTTGGCCGCTATTGGCGGTATCGCCCTGATTCTCGGCATTTCCGGCCCGTTTGGCACGTCGAGCTTCATGCGAATGGGCCCCCTGATCGTTTACTGGATCATTATTTCCTACACGACCTTTGCCGCCGGTGCGTTTGTTGGTGCGTTGGCCGCAGACTATTGCCGTCAAAAGAAGCTACCTATTTGGGTGTCTATTGGATTGACCAGCGTGGGCACCGGGTTTTCCGCTGTGGCCATAGTTGTTTGCGTGAACTGGGCGGCGCTTGGGTTGCCGCCCACTACGCCGGGTTATTTGGGGTCTTTGGCACTGACGACTTTCGTCACAGCTACCATCATCGCGATCATTCTATTCTTTACCGAAATGGGGAAGTCCGAGGATCATCCCCCCTTGCAGCTTACCGATCGGTTGTTGGATCGTGTGCCCTTGGAAAAGCGCGGCAAGCTGATTTCTCTTTCTGAATCCGATCACTACGTCGAAGTGACGACAACCAAAGGTCAGGAACTGGTGTTGATACGGCTGTCTGATGCCATGGCCGAATGCGAGGCCACGGAAGGCATGCAGGTTCACCGATCACATTGGATTGCCTTATCAATGGTAGCTTCTGCAAAGCGGGCTGGAGATCGCGCCGTGCTGACCATGTCTGACGGGCGTGACATTCCTGTCAGCCGTAGTTATGTCCCAGCTATCAAAACCGCAGGACTATTGCCGAAGTAATAACATGGTCGAATGGAAAACCTCTGATCAACTTGTTCCCTACGAAGACGCCGTGTCTTTTATGGAGGATCGTGCCCAGAAGATCGCCGAGGGGTCAGCAGGCGAATTAATCTGGCTGCTTGAACATCCGCCGCTCTTCACCGCAGGCACTTCGGCCAAAATTGATGACCTGACCGATCCTGACCGTTTTCCGGTTTATCCATCCAAACGTGGGGGGCAATATACCTACCACGGCCCCGGTCAGCGTGTGGTTTATGTCATGCTAGACCTTAACAAACGAGGGCGCGATGTTCGGGCATTTGTCAAAATGCTCGAAACATGGGTGATCGAAACGCTTGCCGAATTCAACGTCCACGGAGAAATCCGAGACGGTCGCGTCGGCGTTTGGGTCGAGCGAGATGACAAGCCTTTGACGATTTCAGGTGCCAAGGCCGAAGACAAAATCGCAGCCATAGGTATTAGGTTGCGAAAGTGGATCAGTTTTCACGGCATATCGATCAATGTCGAGCCGGATTTAGACCATTTCAGCGGCATCGTTCCTTGCGGAATCACCGAGCACGGGGTCACCAGCCTAGTCGATTTGGGCTTGCCCGTTACGATGAGTGATTTGGATGTCGCACTTGTGTCGACTTTCAATCGCCTGTTCGAGAATACGTAGTGTACCCTGCGACAATCCTAAAACTAGGACACGGTCACGCTAAACGATACAGTGACAGACGAAACGCATCACAAAATATGAAAGAGTCGTAATGAAAAAAGCACTGACAGCTGTAATCGCTCTGTTTGCGCTTTCGTCCCCAGCAGTGGCTGACGGCGACGCAGACAAGGGTGCCAAGGAATTTCGCAAGTGTAAGTCCTGCCACACCATTGCTGCTCCTGATGGAACTGTAATTCTTAAAGGCGGCAAAACTGGCCCGAACCTTTACGCAATCATCGGCCGCGCCGCCGGGTCGGAAGATTTCAAGTATTCCAAGATCATGACCGCAGCCAACGAAGCAGGCTTGATTTGGGACGCCGAGAACTTTGCTCTGTTCATTGCAGACCCCAACGGGTTCCTGTCCGAAGCAGCTGGCGAATCGGGACGTTCAAAGATGACCAAGCAAAAGGTCAAAAACGCAGCGGACATTTTTGCCTACCTCGAATCGGTTGTTCAGTAAGCCGATTCCGGCATTGCCAAACTAGGG
>CAYZAY010000101.1:0-8488 GCA_964476515.1 uncultured Rhodobacterales bacterium | reverse complement strand
TGGGCTTTCAGACGCTGGCTGAAGCACTTGGACATCGTCGCCTTCAACAAGGATCACAGCCGGAGAGGAATCTTCGACGACTTCAACGACGACTTGCTCTTCATCAGTCGCCACTGGTTCTGACTGTTCTTCACTGTCGCCCGTTTCGCCTTCAACTTCTGCCGTCGTTGTTTCTTCAGTCGAGTCTTCCGTGACAGCTTCCGGTGCAGATTCTGAAACCGTAGTTTCCACAATTGCGTCAGACCCAGCGTCTTCTTCGATCACAACTGATTGTGCGTCTTGCGATGCTTCAGGCTCTTCTTCAGTCTCAGCCACCTCGGTTGTCGTGGTGTCCTGAGATTGGTCCTCGTCTTCGGAAGACACATTATCTTCCTGAGCAACTTCAACTTCAGTGGCCGCATCGTCGGTCTCAACCGTTTCGACTAACTGATCGGCTTCATCGTCAGAAGCTTCAGCCACATCGTTTTCTTCGTTTGCAGCGACTTCGTCTTCAGCTTCAACTGTAGCGTCGGCATCTGACGTATCTTCTGCAATTGCATCTTCAGTTGTAACTGTTTCAGCTTCCTCTGTTTCTTCCTCGACAGGACTATCGGTTGCTTCGTCTTCGACAACTGCTACCTGACGAACCACGGGTGCGATTATGACCTGAGCTTCAGACAAAACAATTTGGTCAGCATTCTTGGCACTCAGCGTCACGACCCGCGCAGTTTGGGATTCACCAATATTGACGATGACCACAAATTGACCGCTTGCGTCCGCTTCAACCGTTTCAACAACCACGCCGTCAACCAGTATAGAAATCAACCAACCCGCTGGACCTGTTCCGGCGATCACAGTCATTCCGTCGCTTTCGACGCGGACAACATCAAAAGTAGGAGGAGAGATAACGATTGCTGGTTCGGCGTCATCTTCCAACATCTGTGCCTCGGCCTCTTGCTCGGCGCTTTCGTCAGCTCCGTCGCTTTCTTCCAAAGCATCGTCATCAGATGCGATCTCTTCAACCGCCTTTTCGGCTTCTTCAACGGTCTCTTCTTGATCTTCAGCTTCAACAGCCAAAGGTGCATCTGACGCTTCGACCACAGGTGTGGGACGTATCAGATCAGTTTGAGTATAAATGGCCCAACCAGCGACCGCGACGATGACGGCTCCGATAGAGACCGTCTGCAACATCCCGAGTTTTCCGAACATTATTATCTATCTTTCCTTGCGCCACGGACTTGGCGGTTGAGCGACACTATCAACGGGGTTATCAGAGGTCAAAAGCCCCGAAACCTTTTCAGCAGGATTTTCCATGAAACAAGCATCGATATGTGTCTTTTGCGGCTCACGTCCGGGCAATCACCCTGACTACATGCAGACCGCATTGGAATTTGGTGCAACGTTTGCGGGAAATAACTGGCGACTGGTGTACGGCGCGGGCGATATCGGCCTGATGGGTGCCGTTGCGCGCACGGCTCAGGATGGTGGTGCTGATACCTTTGGCGTTATTCCAACCCACTTGTTGAAAAAAGAGGTCGGTAAAACCGATCTAACGCGGTTCGTGGTTACCGAAAACATGCATGAGCGTAAGAAAGTCATGTTCATGAATTCCGATGCAGCGGTCATTTTGCCCGGTGGCCCGGGAACAATGGACGAATTTTTCGAAGTTCTGACATGGCGCCAACTTGGCCTGCATAACAAGCCGATATTCGTGCTGAATGTCCAAGGGTATTGGGACAATCTTCTAGCCCTTCTGTCCAACGTCACTGGCAGTGGGTTCGCCGATGAATCGCTTTTTAGCTACTTCAAGGTTGAAAATACTGTCGAAGCACTGGAAGCTTCCCTGAAAGACGCCCTAAATTCGTAGATTGAAGCCATGACAAACTCTTTCGCCCTATATTTCGGTGCCGTGATTATCATCGCGCTGGGCGTGGACATGGTTCTTTTTGATTGGCACTACTCGATTTTCTGGATCAAGAAGCTGGTTGAATTAATCGAATATATCGCCATCTGGCGATAGCTCATCCCACGACTTCACGTAATTTTCACTTGACCAACGCGGCAAAATGGAGTTGTTAGCGCAAACATACTTGTTAGCGCTAACTGTGCCGCAGAGGATTAGGAAATGACTGTCAAAGTTGCAATCAACGGATTTGGCCGTATCGGGCGAAACGTTCTGCGTGCCATCATCGAATCTGGCAGGACCGACATTGAGGTTATCGCCATCAACGATCTGGGACCGGTAGAAACCAACGCCCACCTTCTTCAATACGACAGCGTGCATGGCCGTTTCCCGGTCGAAGTTACTTCAACCGAAGACTCAATCGACGTAGGTCGCGGCCCGATCAAAGTCACTGCTATCCGCAATCCGGCTGAACTGCCTTGGGGCGAAGTCGATATTGCGCTTGAATGCACAGGAATTTTTACAGACCGTGAAAAAGCGGCCATTCACTTAAAGAACGGCTCTAAGCGTGTTCTCGTGTCTGCTCCGTCTAATAATGCTGATAAAACAATTGTTTACGGTGTGAATGACGACACTCTTTCTGCTGATGATTTGGTCGTTTCCAACGCGTCTTGCACAACAAACTGTCTTGCCCCTGTCGCACAAATCCTTGACAGAACCGTCGGCATCAAACGCGGTTTCATGACCACCGTGCACAGCTACACCGGCGATCAACCGACGCTCGATACGATGCACAAAGACCTGTATCGCGCGCGCGCCGCGGCAATATCGATGATCCCGACTTCAACCGGCGCGGCAAAGGCTGTGGGTCTGGTACTGCCAGAGCTGAACGGAAAACTGGACGGCACAGCAATCCGTGTTCCAACGCCAAATGTCTCGGTCGTTGATCTGACATTTGAAGCTGAGCGAAACACCACACCTGAAGAAATCAACGATGCGATCCGCGCGGCGACTGATGGGCGGCTAAACGGCGTTCTTGATGCGACCGACCGCCAATTGGTGTCGATGGATTTCAACCACGACACGCACAGCTCAATCTTTGCAACTGATCAGACCAAAGTCATGGACGGCAACATGTGCCGGATTCTAACTTGGTACGACAACGAATGGGGTTTCTCGAACCGCATGGCAGATACTGCCGTTGCGATGGGAAAGCTGATCAAAGACACGCCTAGTCGCGCCGGACAGTCAACGCCGTCCGAGCGTGTGTTGTCATTCGCTTAGGCGTTCAACCAAAGCAGTTTGCACGGCTGGGGTGACGAATTTCGAAACGTCACCGTCAAGCCGTGCAATTTCTTTTACCAGCTTTGAAGCAATCGCCTGATGCTTAGCCTCAGCCATCAGGAATACGGTTTCGACCGAGCTATCCAATGCACGGTTCATGCCAACCATTTGAAATTCATACTCAAAATCTGACACAGCACGAAGACCACGAACAATCACCTGAGCACCAACGTCGCGTGCACAATTGATCAACAGGTTCTCAAAAGGGTGCGCGACAATCTCAGTTCCGGTTTCACGCGATAGCTCTGCGCACTCGCTCTCGATCATGGCGACGCGTTCTTCAAGCGTAAACAACGGCCCCTTGTCACGGTTGATCGCAACGCCGATGACAAGCCGATCCACCAACAATGCGGCCCGCTTAATAATATCCAAATGCCCCAAAGTGACTGGGTCAAATGTTCCGGGATAGAGTCCGACGCGCATGAAGAAATCTCCGATTAAGTTCTTCGGACACGCAACAATATTGCGCGCTCAAATGCAAGATGCACCTGCAGAAACCTGAATTAGTGACCCATAATCATGCCCTCAAGGGCATCCTTTTCCATCGAAAGCTCAGACAAACGGGCTGCAACCAGATCGCCAATCGTTACGATACCAACCATCTTGCCGTTTGCTTCAACTGGCATGTGACGGAAGCGACCGTCGGTCATACGTTGCATAATCGCATCTGCTGAGTCGTCGACAGCGCAGGTCTTTAGATCTTTGGTCATCACGGTTCCGACTTCGAAATCCAGACATTTTGCACCGTTTTCAGCAACGACACGCACGATGTCACGTTCCGAGATGATCCCGTCGGCAGATTCGCCATCGGCAGAAACGATCAGGCCACCGATATGTTTATCCGCCAGAATTGAAGAGACCTCCGAGATTTTCGTGCTAGGCGTTACCGTAATGACTCCATGAGAGCCCTTGGAATTAAGGATTTGTTGCACGAGCATCGAATGGCCTCCGTATTAGAAAATTTATATCTATAGGATCGCCGCATTTCCGCTGCAGTGTCAAGTTTCAGTCTGCAATCTGGCCACTTCATTTCGAATACCGATCACCAAAGCCTCAGAGAAGCGATTCATTCGCTCCAACCGACGATCATCCTGATGGCGAATAAGATAAAATGCGCGCGTCAGAGAAAATTGATCCAGCAGAATTGAAGCCATCCGACGACGAAAATTTTTCGTCGCAAAGTCGTGCACAATTCCAATCCCGTGCCCTTCTCGTATCCATGCCATTTGGACGGAAACTGAATTAGACGCGAGCATCACCCGATCCACCCCGATTTCAGAGAGGTAATCCAGCTCTTTGTCGAAAATCATATCCGGAATGTAACCGACAATTTTATGACCCTTTAGATCATCCATGCTCTCAATGGGCGCGTGGTTTCTAAGATAGCTCCGCGCGCCGACAAGACTAAGTGTGTAATCGGTGATCTTTTGCACGCTAAGTCGGCCAGCTGTTGGCTGGCTAACGCCAATCGCCATATCAGCTTCCCGTTTAGTCAGATTAAACACCCGCGGAAGCGACACGATCTGGATATCAAGATCCGGATTGCTCTCCGAAATCTCGGCGCAAACTTGAGGCAGAATGAAATTTGCGCATCCATCTGGCGCGCCGATCCTGATTTGCCCTGACAATTGCCCCGATGTTCCAGCCAGTTCTTCAACCGCACCTTCCATCGCTTGTTCTGCCCGTTCGGCATGTGCCAGCAACCGCTGCCCTGCATCGGTCGGCGCATACCCCTGAGGAGACTTGGCGAAAAGCGGTGTTCCCAATGCCTCTTCTAATCTGGCGATTCTGCGGCCGACAGTTGCCGGATCGACCTTTAATTCACGGCCTGCGCCAGACAGGCTTTCTGTCCGCGCCACCGCAAGAAATATGCGCATATCATCCCACTGAGGATCCATTTCACCACCCCTCTGCAATTTTGCAAAACCCTTTTGGTATAATGCCTCTTTTTCTTCTATTTTCGCAAGATTATTGTTCGCGCAAGATTTTTAGGAGATTCCCCATGACCGAACTTACACACTACGTCGACGGCGAACACGTCGCCGGCACGTCGGGCCGATTTGCCGATGTTATGAACCCAGCAACTGGTGAAGTGCAGGCGAAAGTACCGCTCGCGACGAAAGCCGAAGTTGACGCCGTTGTTAAAAAGGCAGCCGCTGCTCAGGTCGCTTGGGGCGCAACAAACCCGCAACGCCGCGCGCGCGTTATGATGAAGTTTGGCGCTTTGATCGAAGAGCACATGGACGAATTGGCCGAACTGATCAGCCGCGAACATGGTAAAACTCTTCCCGATGCACGCGGTGACGTCCAGCGTGGTTTAGAAGTGGTCGAAGTCTGCATGGGGGCGCCTAGCCATCTGAAGGGCGACTTTATGGGTGACGGCGGACCGGGCATTGACCTTTATTCGGTTCGTCAGCCACTGGGTGTTGTTGCGGGCATCACGCCATTCAACTTCCCCGCAATGATCCCGCTTTGGAAAATGGCACCGGCGCTTTCGTCAGGTAATGCTATGGTCCTAAAACCTTCTGAACGCTGCCCGTCAACAACTTTGCGCCTTGCCGAACTAATCAAAGAAGCTGGCCTGCCTGACGGCGTTCTTCAGGTCGTAAACGGCGACAAAGAAGCTGTTGATGCCCTTTTGGACAACGAAACTATTCAGGCGGTTGGCTTTGTCGGCTCAACCCCCATCGCGCATTACATCTACAGCCGCGCAACCGCGAACGGTAAGCGAGCACAGTGCTTTGGCGGCGCGAAGAACCACATGATCATCATGCCTGACGCAGACATGGACATGGCAGCAGACGCGCTTGTGGGCGCAGGCTTTGGCGCGGCTGGCGAACGCTGCATGGCAATTTCGGTCGCTGTTCCCGTTGGCAAAGAAGCCGCCGATGCGCTGGTCGAACGCCTGATCCCGCGAATAGATAAGCTTAAAGTTGGCCCCTACACGTCTGGCGACGATGTGGACTATGGTCCGGTGATCACCAAAGCATCGCAAGAGCGGGTCAAAGGTTTGATCACATCTGGCGAAGAACAGGGGGCTACTTTGGTTCGCGACGGTCGTGACTTCTCGATCCAAGGGTATGAGGACGGCTATTTTGTTGGCCCAACCCTGTTCGACAACGTCACCGAAGACATGGACATCTACAAAGAAGAAATCTTTGGCCCAGTCCTGTCGATGGTGCGCAAAGACAGCTACGAAGACGCTCTTAAACTGACTATGGAAAACCAGTACGGCAACGGCACAGCGATCTATACTGCTGATGGCGACACCGCCCGTGACTTTGCGCATCGCGTCAACGTCGGCATGGTTGGCATCAACTTCCCGATCCCAGTTCCGCTGTCTTACTTCTCGTTCGGCGGCTGGAAAAAATCGGCATTTGGTGATTTGAACCAGTATGGCCCAGACGCGTTCAAGTTCTACACTCGCACCAAAACCGTAACCGCACGCTGGTTCTCGGGCATCAAAGAAGGCGGCGAGTTCAACTTCAAGGCCATGGATTAATCCAGAAACCAAGCAAGGGGGGCTAGCTGCCCCCCTTGGACCCCCGAGGATATTTTTAGACACAAGAATTAGTTTGACCTGAAATGTTGCCTACGCGGGGATTGGCTGTCACCATCAGTCCCCAAAAGGGAGGCGCAGATGTCAGCATTTGAACCCAGCTTTACGATCGGCATCGAAGAAGAATATCTTCTAGTTGATCTTGAAACGCTTGATTTGGTCGAAGCGCCGGAAGCGCTGATGAACGACTGCAAAGCCGAACTAGAGGGCCAAGTCAGCCCTGAATTCCTGCAATGCCAGATCGAAATTGGCACCAAGGTCTGTCAAAACATATCGCAAGCGCGCGAAGATCTTAGACGCTTACGAACCTGCGTCCGAAATGTTGCCCACAAATACGGTATGGCCCCTATTGCTGCGTCGTGCCATCCATCGGCAGATTACCACAGCCAGCATCACACCGATAATCCACGCTATCACGATCTGTCGCGCGATCTGGCGGGTGTGGCTAGGCGAATGCTGATCTGTGGTCAACACGTCCATGTCGGCATAGAAAACGACGAAGCTCGCATCGATCTTTTAGCGCAGTTCCCCTATTTCCTTCCGCATCTTTTGGCGCTGTCAGGGTCGTCCCCCTATTGGAAGGGCGAAGACACCGGCCTAGCCAGTTACCGGCTGACGGTGTTTGACAATCTGCCGCGCACGGGGCTTCCGCCCGTTTTCAACAGTTGGTCCGAATACGAGCGGTCAATTCAGATGATCGTGGACACGGGTGCCATCGCAGATAGCACGAAAATCTGGTGGGACCTGCGCCCGTCGGCCCGTTTTCAAACACTTGAGAACAGAATTTGCGACGTGTCCCCGCGGATGGAGGATGCGCTGACTATGGCCGCTATTACGCAATGCCTCATGCGGATGTTGTGGCGGTTGCGCAAAAACAATCAACGCTGGCGGGTTTATGACCGCTTCTTGGTCGGCGAAAACCGTTGGCGTGCACAACGATATGGCGTCAGCGAGGGGCTTATTGATTTTGGTGCTGCCGAGGTGAAATCAATTTCCGACCTTATGGACGAGCTGCTTGAACTGGTGGGTGAGGACGCAGAAACCCTAGGGTGTCTTGCCGAAATATCGCGCGCCAAAGACATTGCGAACAACGGATCTTCCGCCCAACGCCAGCGATTGGTCTATCAGAGAACGATTGATGCAGGCGGCGACAATCAGGCGGCTTTAAGGTCTGTTGTGGATTCCCTTGTGGGCGAATTTTCAGAAGGTTTGTGACGTCACGACCCGCTTGCAAAACTCTCGAAACAATTGGGAAATAAACGAGCGTTCAATTCAGCCAGACGACCGGAGACAATGCGATGGATTTTGCCCTGACAGAAGAACAACAGGCTATTTTTGATATGGCCTACGCCTTTGGGCAGGACCGCATCGCGCCGAACGCCCAGAAATGGGAGGCCGAAGGCACCATCCCGAAAGAACTCTGGCCTGAGATCGGCGAACTTGGCTTCGGCGGGCTTTATGTTGCCGAAGAATACGGCGGGTCGGGTCTATCCCGTCTCGACGCGACGCTGGTTTTTGAAGCTTTGGCGATGGCCTGTCCCTCTGTTGGATCTTTCCTGTCGATCCACAACATGTGCGGCGGCATGATCGACCGTCATGCCGCCCCCGCCCTTCGCGACCGGCTGCTGCCGGGCGCCGTGGCGATGGAGACGGTGCTGAGCTACTGCCTGACAGAACCCGGCGCCGGATCGGACGCGGCGGCG
>CAYZAY010000100.1:0-8558 GCA_964476515.1 uncultured Rhodobacterales bacterium | reverse complement strand
CGAACCGGTGTACACGGATTTGCAATCCGCTGCGTCACCACTCCGCCAACTCGCCGTCCTGTGGTGTGGTGGATGCGGATTAGCTGATCTTGAAAGTGGCTGCAAGGGCTCAGTCAGGTGAAAAACCGATTGGTCGCGTTGAGCTTCATTTTGTTCTGTGGCAAGAGGCTTTCGAAGTATTTCTATGAGAGTCTGCGCAATGACCGATTTCGCCACCCGTCGCACATTTATGGTTGATACCCAGGTTCGTCCTTCGGACGTCACCAAGTTCCCCGTGATTGATGCAATGTTGTCTGTTCCTCGTGAAGCCTTTGTGCCTGATGAGAAGCGTGAAGCTGCCTATGTCGGGGAAAACCTCGATCTTGGGGATGGGCGGGTTGTGCTTGAGGCCCGCACGCTTGCCAAAATGCTGGATGCATTGGACATTCAAAGTGACGATGTTGTTCTCGATATCGGATGCGGGCTTGGCTATTCGTCGGCCGTGATTGCCAAGATGGCTGATGCGGTTGTTGCTGTCGAAGAAACGCGCTTTGCGGACGAAGCTCAGACGCTGTTATCGGATCAGGGATTTGACAATGTAGCCGTTGTCGAAGGAGAATTGCGGGACGGCGCGACAAAAAGCGGGCCTTACGACGTAGTAATCTTGCAAGGGTCAATAGAAACCCTACCTGACACCATTGAGGTCCAGCTGGATGAAGGTGGCCGAATTGCCGCTTTGTGGCAAGAAGGCTCGCTTGGTGTGGTTCGGATCGGTTATAAGCTGGACGGACGGGTGAATTGGCGCTTTAGTTTCAACGCGGGCGCGCCAGTTCTGCCTGGATTTGCCCGACACGAAGAATTTAAGCTTTGATCTATAGGCTCGCGTCGGGCGTATTTTGAAGCGACGAGAGCCTGATAGGGGGACAGACATGATTAGCCGCAAACTACGCAACGCTGTTGCGATTGGATTGGCGTTGTCGCTGTCTTCCGTGGCTCATGCGGAAACATTTAAGTCTGCATTAAGTAAAGCCTATGAAAACAGTGGCTTACTAGAACAAAACCAAGCTTTGCTTCGCGCTGCTGACGAAGATGTATTTCGCGCGATGGCGGCTTTGATGCCGGTTGTTAGCTGGTCCGCTGGGGTTTCCAAAAGCTATTCGGACAGTAATGTTGGGTCTTCTGACACCGCAAGCGCGAGCCTTGGGTTGAATGCGCAGTATTCGCTATACGACTTTGGGCGCGGGCAGTTGGGTATTGATCTTGCCGTTGAAGCTGTGGCCGGAACGCGTCAGCGACTTATCTCAATCGAACAGAGCGTTTTGTTGCGGGCTATAGAAGCTTACATGCAATACCGTCAGGCGATGGAGCTGGTGACTTTGGGCGAGAACAACCTCAAAGTCATTCAGGAAGAGCTTCGCGCTGCGAATGATCGCTTTGATGTTGGCGAAATTACGCGAACCGATGTGGCGTTGGCAGAAGCTGCCCTTGCGCGGTCAAACAGTTCGTTGGCGCAGTCGCGCGGTGATCTGGTGCGGGCGCGTGAGAACTACGTTGCTGCTGTCGGAACATCGCCAAAAGGTCTGACATCGCCAGGCGCGCTTCCCGATCTTCCGGATACGGCAGCCGTTGCCAAGGCTGTTGCATCGCGTAGCCATCCCGATGTTCTGACAGCCCAATCAAACGTTGCTCAGGCCGAAATTCAGGTCACTCAGGCTGAAACCGAGGTGATGCCGGAAATCAACCTGACGGGTCGGGTCAGTTTTTCGGACACATTCAGCAGCACAAACTACAGCAATTCGGCATCGATCGGCATCGAGGCGAGCATGCCTATTTACACAGGTGGCGCATTGGAATCGACGGTGCGTCAGGCCAAGGCCCGCAAAGAGTCTTCGCGTGGTGCATTGCGGGTTACGCTGCTTGATATCGAAATGCAGGTTGGGTCTGCCTATGCGCGTCTTGCTGTTGCCGAAGCAAACCGTCTGGCCTCGGAACAACAGATCGACGCGGCACAGATCGCCTTTGATGGTGTCCGCGAAGAAGCAACGCTTGGATCACGCACAACGCTTGATGTTTTGAACGCGGAACAGGATTTGCTGGACGCGAACGGAAACCTTGTGGTTGCCAATACAGAAGTTGTTATTGCGACGTATTCTGTGATGGCGGCGCTTGGTCAGCTAACTGCCGAGAACTTGGGGCTGAAAATCGACGCTTACGACGTTGATGCCTATGCTACCCAAGTCAAAGAAACCGCGCCTAGTGCGCGCGGCGCGGCGTTGGACAAAGTGCTTGGTGTGTTGGGTAAGTAACATCCCCGTCAATCTATTGTGCGAAGACCCTTGGGCGTGTTACGTTCCCGTCAAACAAAAAAGTGGTCGTCGAGAAAGTGGTCGTCGAGCATGTCAGATCCGGTAACAAATGTTCAAATCGAGGATGTCTTGTCCTCTATCCGTCGCTTGGTTTCCGAGGAAATCGGCCAGCAGGAACTGTTAAAGCTACGTTCTAAGAAAATTGACGAAGACGAAGAGCACAAGCTTGTGCTTTCTCCGGCCCAGAAAGTGCGTCAGGACGCTGCCGAAAAGGGCAGTGATCTTTGGGAAGCGACCCAAGAAATGGCGCCAGTCGAAGCCGCTCCGGTTTGGTGGCACCGCGACGCATCCGAATTGTCTTCAAACGAACCAGACGAGCCAATGCCCTTGGGCGAACCGCTAGCGGCTGAGGCAGTAACGGACGATGTGGTTGATCCTGAGCCAGAGACCGTCGAAGTGGTTGACGAACCTGCCCTTGAAGAGCCGTTGGAAACCAGCGCTGAACAAGACGCATCGCCGACTGACGACGCAACCATTGATATTGATGACGACGATTTTGAGCCGCCCGAAGGCGAAGTGAATATTGATTTCGGCGTCAAGCTGGACGCGATGCCTTGGCAAGACGACGACGCAGAAACTGAATACTCAGGTTCGATAGAGGGTGACGCCGAAGAGCTCGGCGATGAAATCCCATTTTCTTTCCGCCCGGGCGAGCGACTGTTTGAACGTCTGAGTAGTAAGAAAATGTCAGCCTCGCATTTGCCCGATGTTGAAACCGTTGAATCTTCGGCTGATGCTGATGATCTGACTTCGGTTACAGACCCCGAGCTGGACGCTTTGCTGCAGCTAGAACCGGAAGGTATCGAAGAACCTGACGATACGTCTGCTGAGGTGAACGAAGCCGAACCCATCGAAGAAAACTATTTTAATGAGGATTATGCGGCAGGTGATCTGACCAATATCTTTGATGAAGATATGCTGAGAGACATGGTCAAAGACATCATCCGTCAGGAACTTCAGGGTGTTCTGGGCGAACGGATCACGCGCAATGTCAGAAAGCTTGTGCGTCGGGAAATCCAGAGAGCAATATCTGAAGTCAACAAAGTCTAAGGGTTAAGCCCTTGGTAGAAATGAAAAACGCGCCCGTTAAGGCGCGTTTTTTCGTTTAGGATATTCGCTAGTGCTTATGCAGCTTCTGCACGCGCAGCGTTGCGGCGTTCGCTTTCTTCGCGCGACAGCGCAACCGAGGTGCGGACACCTTTGGAAACGAATTCCATCAGGCCCGAAACAACACGTTCGTTCGGGTCAATACCAGCACAGGTCAACACTTCGCGACCATCGCGCGAGCGTGCCCAGCGGGCGATTTGTTCAGGTCCATTGCCATACTTTTTATCGTCAGCAATTGCATCATCAAGTGCAGCCAGTACAACGGCTGCAAACAGTTTTCGGGCACGGTTACCTTGTTCGTTATTAAAGGCGGTGCCGTCAACGAAATCTCTCATCTCGTCGTCCTTTTATTCTTGCTCTTGTCTTTCGGGCGTGACGGTGGTTATGACAGACTTTTAGTGATTCGGCATCCCTCTTTTGGAATGCCTCTCATGCGTGTGGCGCATGGGTCGCACATCATGTCGTCTTCTTGCCAAGCCTAGCACCGCCAGATATAGGTGCGGCCGAACTTCAGACAACCTATTGCGACGGAACCCCCCATGCCCAAAATCAACGGTAACGAAATCCGCCCCGGTAACATTCTTGAGCATAACGATAGCTTGTGGGCCGCTGTAAAAGTCGACCATGTCAAACCCGGCAAGGGTGGCGCGTTTGCTCAGGTCGAAATGAAGAACCTGCGCAACGGATCGAAACTGAACGAACGTTTCCGGTCAGCCGACAAAGTCGAACGCGTGCGTCTGGAACAGAAAGACCAGCAGTTTCTTTATGAAGATGACGGCCAACTGATCTTTATGGACACTGAAACGTACGAACAGTGCCAGATCCCCGCAGATTTGCTAGGCGACCGTCGCCCGTTTTTGCAGGACGGCATGACCATCGTTGTTGAATTCTACGAAGAAGAAGCGCTGAGCGCATCAATACCTCAGAAAGTGGTCTGCACGATTGAAGAAACCGAGCCAGTCGTCAAAGGTCAAACCGCTGCGAACAGCTTTAAACCTGCGATTTTGGACAATGGCGTCAAAGTCATGGTGCCTCCGTTCGTTGGGCAGGGCGAAGCGATCGTGGTGAACACCGAAACGATGGAATATTCGGAACGGGCATAAACCCACCCTACGAATTCATTCTCACGATAGCCTGACCAGCCTGCATGTCACCCTTGGCGCGGTCAAACCGCAGATAGGCGATGCCATCGCCGCCGGACACAGTGTGAAGCGTACCCGCTGGTTTGCCGTCGGCGGTGATCTCGGTGCCTGCGTCAACGTCCCCGACCACTGATACGCGTGCCAGGCCTTTGCGAAGCTCGGTTTTGTGTTTCATACGTGCGGTGACTTCCTGACCGACATAACAGCCCTTTTTGAAGTCGACCCCGTTCAGGTCTTCGAACCCACATTCAAGAATATAGCTATCGGGATGCAGCTCGACCCCTGTTTCAGGGACAAGGTTGGTCACCCTTACAGTGTCCCAGTCGACATCCTGAGAAACGTCCTGTTCCCCATAGGCACGCCATCCAAGCGCATCGGATCGGGGATCAGCAAAGGCCCCTTCAGGCATATCACCAAGCCCACGGGATACGGTCAGGTCGGTTTGCGATATCTCGACCGCTGCGCGCAATTTGTACATTGAAAGCCGTTGCATCAGCCCTGTTGCCAGATCAGAGGCCACATCAATCAGGATCGCCCCTTCGTTGGGCACCAAGAAGAAATCAGCCAGATACTTACCCTGCGGGGATAGCAGCGCCGTATAGACCAGCCCGTCCTTCAGGCGGTCAACGTCGTTTGTCACCAACCCTTGAAGGAAGCTTTCGCGATCCTCGCCGGAGATTTTCAAAATGCAGCGCTTGGCCGAAGTTTCTGCCATGTCCAATTCCAATCTGTTCACCTAGAACATATAGCATCTGAAAACCGGCAAAACAGGGGGCGTTTGTGGCGCGGGCTAAGGTTTCTGTCATTATTCCGACTTTGAGTTCGTGCGAAGATCTGGCGGCCTGTCTCAATTCGCTTGGCGAAGGGCTGTCCGAAGGGTTGATCCGTGAGTTGATTGTGACGGATGGCAGGTCGGATGACGGAACGCTGGCGTTGGCTGAAGAAGCCGGTGCAGTCGTTGTTTCGGGCGAAAAATCCCGAGGCGGTCAGCTGCGCCGTGGTTGTGCCTCTGCTAGCGGAGAATGGCTTTTGGTTCTTCACGCCGATACGCAACTGGGCGCTGGCTGGGCGGGTGCTGTGATAGATCACATCGCAGGGTCTTCGGGCAAGGCTGGATACTTTCGGCTGACATATCGGGCTAAGGGGTTGGCCCCACGCGTTGTGGCGGGGTGGGCGAACTTGCGAAGCCGTATGTTTGGATTGCCCTATGGCGATCAGGGGCTGTTGATACGGGCCGAGGATTATCGCGACGCCAAAGGGTTTGATGACATCCCTTTGATGGAGGACGTTGCCCTGATCCGACGATTGAAAAAGGGGCTGACGATGCTGGACGCAGAGGCTTCAACCTCGGCGGATAGGTATTTGCGGCAGGGATGGTTTTGGCGCGGGACGCTGAATATTTTAATGCTTCTGCGGTATTTTCTTGGGGCTAGCCCAGAGAAACTGGCGCGGGATTATGCGAAGTAGTTTCGGGCGCTAACCCTCTGCCGCTTTTGCCAATGCTTTGAGCAACGCTTCGGCGAACTTTCCTAAATCCTCATCAGTGCCACAACCAACCCGAATGCATCGGTTTTGCGGCGCAACAAATGGCATCCGCACGAATATCCCTTCGGCGATCAAATTGTTTAAAACACGGGCCGCGAATTCGCCTTCCTGACCGCAATCCATCGCCACGAAGTTTGTGGCCGAGGGCAGGGTGGTTAGACCGTTGTCGCTGGCAATCTCATCTATTCGCCTGCGCGCCGCCTCTACCTTGGCCACGGTCCCTTGCAGCCAATCTTGATCCTGCAAAGCCGCCAAGGCCCCGTGTTGGGCCGATCTGTTCATGCCGAAGTGATTGCGGATTTTGTTGAACGCGGTGATCAGGTCCGGATGGGCCATCCCATAGCCACACCGCGCACCGGCCATGCCGTAAGCCTTGGAAAACGTGCGGAACCGGATCACGCGCGGATCGTTGATGTCGATATCGGCAACCGCGCTTGCGTCGGCGAATTCGATATAGGCTTCATCCAAAACCAACAGACACCCATCGGGCAGTCTGTCTAGCATCGCCGCAATCGTATCTCCGTCGTGCCATGTCCCCATCGGATTGTCAGGATTGGCGATGTAAACAAGCTTTGCGTCAACCTTGGCAGCTTTTGCGGTCAGGGCGTCAGGGTCTTCGTGATCGCCCTTATAAGGGACGGTGTGCAGTTCCCCTCCGAAACCGGCGACGTGGAAATTAAAGGTCGGATAGGCCCCTTGCGACGTCACCACCGCGTCACCTTGATCGACCACCATCCGAACCAGATAACCAAGCAACCCGTCGATCCCTTCGCCCACAACGATATTTTCCGGCTCGATCCCGTGGTGGGCGGCAAGCGCGTTGCGCAGATCATGGTTCGTCGGGTCTGCGTACATCCAGATATTGGCGTCGTTTGATTGCATCGCCTCGATCGCCTTGGGCGACGGGCCAAAGACGTTTTCATTCGCGCCAATCCTTGCGGCAAATTCTTTGCCCATAGCGCGTTCCTGCACTTCTGGGCCCACGAATGGAACGGTGGCGGGAAGTCGATCTACAAGCGGGGTATAGCGGGTACCTGTCATCCTCTGAGTAAAACCCAATTCAAACGCTCGGGCAATCCATTGGCTGCCCCAACGTTTCACTGGCCTTCGCCATGTGCACCGCAATACTTAGCCCAAAAGGAGTTTCACCCATGCCCAGAGTTTCAATTGAGATCAAAGACCACATTGCCCATGTCACCTTGACCCGTGGCGACAAAATGAACGCGGTCGATATGGATATGGCGCAAGCAATTGTCGACGCGGGTGAAGAGTTGAAAACGGACGAGGCTCTGCGGGCGGTGGTTCTTTCAGGCGAAGGCAAATCGTTTTGTGCAGGGCTGGACGTGATGAACTTTGCCAAGTTTGCGGCGACCGATCCAGAGGCTTTGGTTATGCCGCGAACGCATGGGACGGCAAACCTGTTCCAGCAGATCGCAATGGTTTGGCGAGAGATCGAAGTGCCGGTGATCGCAGCCCTGCACGGCGCGGTCTATGGCGCGGGGTTCCAACTGGCGATGGGGGCAGATATCCGAATTGCCCATCCCGAAGCGAAGCTGGCGATTATGGAGATAAAATGGGGTTTGATCCCCGACATGGGCGGCATGGCGTTGCTACCAGGTCTGGTGCGGTCAGACGTGTTGCGGCGGATGACTTATACCGCCGAACCGGTTGTCGCCACCAAGGCTGCTGACTGGGGCATGGTGACCGAACTGGCAGATGACCCGCTGGCGGCGGCCCACGACCTTGCGGCGATCATCGCAAGCAAAAGCCCGTCCGCGATCCGCGCCGCCAAGCGGTTGATCGGCGTGGCCGAAAGCGGTGTGTCAGAGGCTGATGTGTTGATGGCGGAAAGCCGAGAGCAAACGGACCTGATCGGTAAACCACACCAGATGGAAGTGATCGCCGCAAACATGCAGAAGCGTGCGCCGAAGTTCTGACGCGTTGCGGTGGGTCACAGACCCACGCTACCGATACACTGTAGGGTGGGTTTTTAACCCACCAGTTTCACCCCGCTCGGAAGATCTCCAGCAGGGTTTCACCAATAGTCTGATCGTAAAGGGTGGCGGGCCCGCCGGTTGGTCGTGCTTATCCTGCCAATACATGGGGCGTTCACCCCAAGCACCTGTCGAATTCTGCGGTGGTCTGGCTGATCCTCGGCATCCCAGCTTACGCTAGCTCTGGATCAACGGTTTTCCACGATGTGCATGCGGGAAAGGTTTTAGCGGGCAGGGCGTTAAGACAAGGTTTGGGCAGCGTGCGGTGGGGTGTCATCCTCGCGAACGCGGGGATCTTTATCGGTGTGGCGCTTGGATGATAGCGGTCCCCGCTTTCGCGGGGATGACAGGGTTAGCCCACGCGTGGAATCAAGGGCGAAGCCCGCCGCGCGAGCGACTGCCCGTTCCGGCGGGCTGGCGCTTTG
>CAYZAY010000099.1:7993-8596 GCA_964476515.1 uncultured Rhodobacterales bacterium | reverse complement strand
AAGACTGACATTGCGGTGGGTCGCAATGTGGTTGTCATCGGTGGCGGCATGACGGCTGTGGATGCCGCGGTTCAGGCCAAGCTGTTGGGTGCCGAGACGGTAACCATCGCCTATCGTCGAGACAAAGCAGCAATGGCCGCATCCGAGTTCGAACAGGAACTCGCGACGTCGAAAGGTGTGCATATCCTGTATAATGCCGCGCCGAAGTCTCTGGCCTCTGACAGCATTACACTGGTGCGAACGGAAACCCGTGATGGAAAGCTGGTTGAAACCGGCGATGAAGTCACTCTTCCGGCTGATCAGGTGATGCGCGCAATTGGTCAAATACTGGACGGTGCGCCAGAGGTTCTGACGGTTGATGGCGGAAAAATTCAGGTCAACGAGACTGGAAAAACATCCGTCACCGGTGTCTGGGCCGGAGGCGATTGCGCATCTGGCGGAGAGGACCTGACTGTTACAGCGGTGGCCGAAGGCCGAGACGCAGCAGAAGACATTCACAACAGCATCATGGGAGAGGGATAAGTCATGGCAGATCTAAGCTCAGAATTTATTGGCATCAAATCCCCTAACCCGTTCTGGTTGGCCTCGGCTCCACCCACGGAC
>CAYZAY010000099.1:0-7983 GCA_964476515.1 uncultured Rhodobacterales bacterium | reverse complement strand
GCCGCGCGTTCGACTCCGGATGGGGTGGCGTTGTGTGGAAGACCTTGGGCGAAGCCGGTCCGCCAGTCGTTAACGTCAACGGTCCACGCTATGGCGCGATCCATGGTGCTGACCGCCGCTTGCTCGGCTTGAATAATATCGAGCTGATCACCGACCGTCCGCTTGAGGTGAACATCGAAGAAATCACGCGCGTGAAAAAGGACTACCCTGACCACGCGCTTATTGTCAGCCTCATGGTTCCTTGTGAAGAAGGCCCGTGGAGCGACATCCTTAAACGCATCGAAGATACTGGTGCGGACGGGGTTGAGCTGAACTTTGGTTGCCCGCACGGGATGGCTGAACGCGGCATGGGATCGGCTGTTGGTCAGGTGCCTGAATACATCCAGATGGTAACCGAGTGGGTCAAGAAACACTCGGACTTCCCCTGCATTGTGAAGCTGACACCGAATATCACCAATATCCTGAACCCAGCAAAAGCGGCGCTGGATGGTGGTGCGGACGCGGTGAGCCTAATCAATACAATCAACTCGATCACTTCGGTCAACCTGGACACGTTCGCCCCTGAACCCACAATCGACGGTTGGGGCGCGCATGGGGGTTATTGCGGACCGGCGGTCAAGCCGATTGCCATGAACATGGTGGCCGAGATTGCCCGCAACCCCGAAACCGCCAATCTTCCAATCAGTGGGATCGGTGGCGTCACGACTTGGCGGGATGCGGCTGAGTTCATGACGCTTGGAGCGGGCAACGTTCAGGTCTGCACTGCGGCCATGACCTATGGCTTCAAAATCGTGCAGGAAATGATTTCGGGGCTGTCGCAATACATGGACGAAAAAGGGATCAAAAGCGTCTCTGAAATCGTTGGCCGTGCTGTTCCCAACGCCAAAGATTGGCAGGATCTGAACCTGAACTATGTCGCTAAAGCGGTGATCGATCAGGACAAGTGCATTAAATGCGGACGCTGCCATATTGTGTGCGAGGACACGTCGCATCAGGCGATTTGGATGCACGAGGATCGCACTTTTGAAGTGAACGATGGAGAGTGTGTGGCCTGCAATCTTTGCGTCAATGTCTGCCCGGTCGAGGGTTGCATAACGATGAATGAACTGGAATTGGGTGAGGTAGACAAACGCACAGGCGAAAAGGTCGGTGAATATGCGAACTGGACAACACACCCTAACAATCCAGGGGCCACCTGTGGCTAGCACAGGGTGAGACTGTTCCGGTACCGCCCACCGGAACGCAGGACCCGAGTAGAGGGGCATCTTGCGATGCTCCTTTTCTCGTTATTGGTGGCGGGATCTTTTTCCTTTGGAAAGCAGATTGCCAACGACATTGACCCTGTCGCCCTGACAGCCGCCCGATTTGCGTTTTCAGCGATCATCCTAGGCGTAGTGCTGGTTGTGACCGGGCGGTTTCGACTAAACCACTTTCGCCAGCCCTTGCGCTTTGGGTTTCTGGGCGGTGCATTCGTTATTTACTTTGTCTTTATGTTCGAAGCATTAAAGACCACCACTCCGGTTTCCACCGCGGCTATCTTTACAACTTTGCCCTTGCTGGCTGCTGTGTTGGACAGGGTTATTTCAGGTCGGGGTAGCAGGTTGCTGGTATGGGTCGCGCTTTTGCTGGGCGCCGCCGGAGCACTGTGGGTGGTGTTTCGCGGATCGTTTACTGACTTGCTGGGAATGAACATCGGCAGGGGTGAAATGATCTTTTTCGCCGGAACAATCGCACACGCAGTTTATGCGGTGATGGTTCCCCGATTGCGACGGGGTGAGCCGATTTTCGCAACCACCTTGGGAATGACCGGCGCAGGGGCGTTGCTGCTCGGAGCTTTGTTCTGGCCACGCATTGCCGCCACTGACTGGGGTGGGTTGGATGTTCATGTGTGGGCTGTGTTGGCCTATCTGACAGTCTTCGCCAGCGTCGCAACTTTCAGCCTGATCACCTTTGCCGCGATGCGCCTGCCTAGCGCCAAGGTGACGGCCTATACGTTTCTCACCCCGTGCTGGGTGGTATTGATCGAAGCCACACTGGGCAACAGTCTTCCCGGGTTGTTTGTCTTGCTTGGTGGTATACCGATCATTCTGGCCTTGCTCTTATTGTTCTTTGAGCCGTCCTGATCCCGAATTGAAAACGGCCCCACCGTCAGGCAGGGCCGTTCACATTCTTTACGCAGATACCTTAGTTCAGCGCTGCATCCGTGATGGCGTGGGTCCATGCACCTTCTGGTGATGCGGTGATAACCGGATCAGAGCCACCCGACATCAAAGTATCAACGGTTCGCTGATAATCAGCCGCATCAAGTGCGCCGTTCGACCCTGCGGTCAGCTTGGCAATTTCGCCCATCATACGGATCTGATGACCTTCGGTCTGTGCACCGGTTTCATCGTTATCCAGAACGATCATAGCCGCGTCTTCTGGATTATCTTCGGCCCACTTCCAGCCCTTCATTGAAGCACGGACAAAGCGGGTCATCTGATCAACGAATGCCGGATCACCCAAGCGTTCCTCGATTACATATAGACCGTCTTCCAGCGTCGCGACGCCCTGATCTTCGTATTTGAAGGTCACAAGGTCATCCGCAGTCAGACCTGCGTCGATGATCTGCCAGTATTCATTGTAGGTCATGGTAGACACACAATCGGCCTGACCCTGCAGGATCGGATCAACGTTGAAGCCCTGCTTCAGAACGGTCACACCGTCTCCGCCATCAGTGCCAAGGCCAAGGGTGCTCATCCAGCTTAGGAACGGATATTCGTTACCGTAGAACCAGACGCCCAAAGTCTTGCCTGCAAAATCAGCAGGGCTAGCAATGCCAGTGTCCTTGCGACAGGTCAGCATCATGCCCGAGCTTTTGAACGGCTGGGCAATGTTGACCACAGGCGCACCTTGTTCACGCGCTGCCAAGGCTGACGGCATCCAGTCGATCATAACGTCAGCTCCACCACCCATAAGAACCTGAACAGGGGCCACATCGGGACCACCCGGCTTGATGGTGACGTTGAGGTCTTCATCGGCATAGTAACCGTTCTCAAGCGCTACGTAGTAACCAGCGAACTGCGCTTGGGTCACCCACTTTAGCTGCAGAGTCACATCATCGGCTGCATATGCGCCACCTGTGCTCAGAACCAGCGCGCCTAGCGCTGCTTTCATGTGTTTGATCATTTGTCTTACTCCCGGTTGGTTGATTGTGAATTACTCAGCCTCTTTGCGAAGGGTGCCAGAACGTGACCCCTTTCTCGATTAATGCGACAACACCGTAAAAGGCCGAACCTGCCAGTGCTGCCACGGTAATTTCTGCCCAGACCATATCCAGCCCAAGCTTTCCGACCTCTGTCGAAATGCGGAACCCCATGCCTTTGATGGGGCTGCCAAAGAATTCGGCGACGATTGCGCCGATCAGTGCCAGAGTCGTCGCGATTTTAAGCCCGTTGAAGACCGCGGGCATCGCTGCAGGCAAGCGTAGTTTGAACAGAGTTTGCCAGTAGCTGGCCGAATAGGTGGCCATCAGATCGCGCTGCATTTTATCAGTTGCCGCCAAGCCCTGCACCGTGTTGACCAGCATCGGGAAGAACACCATAGCGACCACAACAGCCGCCTTCGATTGCCAGTCAAAGCCGAACCACATGACAAGAATGGGGGCAGTGCCCACAATCGGCAAGGCCGCGATGAAGTTGCCTACCGGCAGCAGACCGCGTTGCAGGAATGGTGAGCGATCTATCAGCACCGCAACGATGAAAGCGGAACCGCAGCCGATGAAGTAGCCCGAAAGCGCCCCTTTGACGAAGGTCTGGACGAAGTCCACCCACAGAATATCAAGACTACCGGCAAAGCGTTCGGCAATAGCCGACGGGGGCGGCAGGATCACATGGGGCACGCCAAGGCCCCGCACCAGCCCTTCCCAAACCGCGATGATACTGAAACCAAAGACCAAGGGAACGGCCAGCTTTACTAGTCGGGTGTGGTTGAGACGGCTGTTCGCAAGCTTGTAGTTCACCCAAAAGCCGGTTGCCCAGAATGCTATCGCGAAGATCACCCAAGTCATTGGCTCATCCCCATTCTTTTCAAAATAGCGCGTTCCATCAGACCGATGATGCCTACAAGAACAGCGGCAAGAATGGCAGCGGCAAACAGGGCCGACCAAATTTGGATCGTCTGGCCATAGTAGCTGCCGGTCAGCATCCGCGCGCCTAGGCCGCGAATTGCGCCGGTGGGCAACTCGCCAACGATGGCACCAACAAGAGATGCTGCCATGCCGATTTTCAGGGACGTAAACAGATAAGGCATCGAAGACGGCAACCGCAGTTTCCAGAACGTCGCATTCACGCCCGTGCTATAGGTGCGTAGAAGATCAAGTTGATCCATCGACGGGCTACGCAGCCCTTTCACCATACCCACAACAACGGGAAAGAAGCTTAGATAGGCCGAGATAATAGCCTTGGGCACCAACCCCTGTATCCCGATCGAGTTCAGGACGACGATGATCATGGGCGCGATGGCCAATATCGGAATGGTTTGCGATGCAATGGCCCACGGCATCACCGACATATCCATCACGCGATAGTGGACAATACCCACCGCCAATAAAATGCCCGCACCTGTGCCAATGACAAAACCCAGCATTGTGGCTGACAGAGTGATCCACCCGTGGAAGATCAGCGATCTCTTTGAAAAGGCCCTGCCCTTTAAAGCCATCTCACCAGTGGTCTTCCACAGTTCCACCACCACTTGATGCGGGGCAGGAAGACGCGGGCGATCGTGACTCCATGTTTCTGCGACCAATTCGGTGAAGGAAAGCTCAATGTCTGCCCTCTTCGCTTGATCCTGCGCCCATTTCGAATTCATCGAAACCGCAGCCCCGTACCAAAGCACAGCTATGGCTGCGACAACGGTTAATATGGGAAGGATGGATCGCATCAGTCAGCCTCACACATCATCATAGGCATGACCGGCCCGAAGCCCTTCGCGGACTCTATTGGCGATCTCAAGAAATTCCGGAGTGTCGCGAATATCGAGCGGGCGTTCCCGTGGCAGGGTGCTTTCGATCACATCAGTAATCCGACCCGGGCGCGGGCTCATCACGACGATCTTGGTCGACAGATAAACCGCTTCGGGGATCGAGTGTGTGACAAAGCCGATTGTCTTATTCGTTGAATCCCACAGCTGCAAAAGCTGTTCGTTCAGGTGATCGCGGACGATTTCGTCTAGCGCACCAAAGGGTTCGTCCATCAAAAGCAGGTCGGCATCAAACGCAAGGGCGCGTGCTATGCTGGCACGTTGCTGCATGCCGCCTGATAGCTGCCAAGGGAACTTCTTACCGAAACCGCGCAGTTCGACCAGATCCAAAACGCGGTCAATCTGAGCATCTTGGTCCGCCTTCGGAAATCCCATGATCTCAAGCGGCAAACGAATATTGCCGCGAATGGTCCGCCAAGGGTACAGCCCTGCGGCCTGAAAAACATAGCCATAGGCACGTTGCCGCCGCGCTTCATCCGGACTCATCCCGTTGACGGTCATACTGCCGCCAGTCGGGTGCTCAAGAGCCGCTATCGCACGCAGGAATGTGGTTTTTCCACAGCCTGACGGGCCGATGAAGCTGACAAATTCACCCTTGCTGATGGTAAGGTTCACACCCTTGAGGGCGTGAACCGGTCCGTCATTGGTGTCAAAGGTCAGATCGAGGCTGGACGCTTCGATGACTGGGGCATTGCTCACAGTCAGACTCCTGTTGCCGGAATACCGGTGCGCGTGACCGGCTGTGGTGCGGTCAGTTCTTTCCACTGGGAAAGCGCTTTGTTCACGGTTGCGTTCGCCTCGCGGGAAACGAATTTACCGTGGCCTTCCTGAGTGCGGATTTCACCGTCATGCACGGCAACGTGGCCACGGGTTATGGTGAAACGCGGGAGGCCCTTAACCTGCTTGCCTTCAAACACGTTGTAATCGATTGCGCTTTGCTGATTGCTGGCTGCAATGGTTTTCTCTTTTTCGGGATCCCAAACCACGATATCCGCATCCGCACCGACAAGAATGGCGCCTTTCTTCGGATAGCAATTCAGGATTTTGGCGACGTTCGTCGAGGTTACGGCGACGAATTCATTCATCGTCAACCGTCCTGTAGCCACGCCATTTGTCCAGAGCATCGGCATCCGATCCTCAAGACCGCCGGTGCCGTTGGGGATTTTGGTAAAGTCGCCAACACCATAGCGTTTCTGTTCAGTGGTAAAGGCGCAGTGATCCGTTGCCACGACGCTAAGCGATCCCGATTGCAGGCCCGCCCACAGGCTGTCTTGGTGCTTCTTGTTGCGGAACGGGGGTGACATCACGCGGCGCGCGGCGTGATCCCAATCTTTGTTAAAATACTCGCTTTCATCCAGAGTCAGGTGTTGGATCAACGGCTCGCCCCAGACGCGCTTGCCCTGCATACGAGCACGGCGAATAGCTTCGTGGGATTCCTCGCAGCTAACATGCACCACATAAAGCGGAACACCCGCCATATCCGCGATCATAATAGCGCGGTTTGTGGCTTCGCCTTCAACCTGACTTGGGCGTGAATACGCGTGTGCTTCAGGGCCGGTATTACCTTCGGCTAGCAGCTTGGCGCTTAGCTCGGCGACTACATCGCCGTTTTCCGCATGGACCATCGGGGTTGCGCCCAATTCGGCCAAGCGGTTGAAGCTGGCGAACATCTCGTCATCATTCACCATCAACGCACCTTTGTAGGCAAGGAAATGCTTGAACGTGTTGATGCCCCGTTCTTTCACCACGACTTCCATGTCGTTGAACACCTGCTCGCCCCACCAAGTGACAGCCATGTGGAAAGAGTAATCGCAATTCGCGCGGGTCGATTTATTGTCCCAACGCTTCAACGCATCCAGCAGGCTTTCACCCTGATTTGGCAGCGCAAAATCGACAACCATCGTCGTGCCACCCGCCAGCCCTGCACGGGTGCCGCTTTCAAAGTCGTCGCTGGAATAGGTGCCCATAAATGGCATCTCAAGGTGCGTATGAGGATCAATACCCCCCGGCATGACATAGCATCCAGTTGCGTCCAATTCGTCGTCGCCCTTCAAATTGGGACCGATTTCGATGATCTTGCCACCATCGACCAACACATCTGCCTTATAGGTCAGGTCAGCGGTTACAACGGTTCCGTTCTTGATGACTTTGGCCATGTCATTCTCCCCTTATATGTCACGCCAAAAAAGGCGCGTATCTCGTTCATATCTCCTGAAAGTTTGGCGGATTTCTCTTCGCCAAAGGCTTTCAGTGTGTTTTCTTCCCATTTACTCAGCCAGCCGGTGTCTTGGCCGGTATGTGGCAGCGGCGGCATAAGCACGAACTTTGTCAGCGGTGATGTCCCGATCAGATCGCGAAACTCTTCGCCATTGACCCAATTTAAATCCGCTTCGCTCAGCGCCTCGGATGATTCCGAGATATCGGCAAGCCAGTGCTTCACATCATTCTCTTTTACAAAGTCGACAGCAGTCCTAATCGCGTCGCGCACCGCCGTCCCATCGTCATATTCTGAGTGCCATTGCAAATAGACCGCCCGAAGCTCAGGACGCCAAGTGACGTCGACCAGCTCAGGGACCGAATGAATGGCACTTTCGCTCACTCCACGATCTCCGCGGTTTCCACAACCGCATGCAGCAGTACATCCACACCGGCGGTGGCCCATTCCTTGGAAATATCCTCGGCCTCGTTGTGCGATAGCCCGTCAACACAAGGGCACATCACCATCGCCGTCGGGGCCACCTGATTGATCCAGCAGGCATCGTGACCTGCGCCCGAAATAATATTCATGTGGCTGTATCCCAGCCGTTCGGCCGCATTCCGGACGGCGGTCACACAACCTTCGTCAAATGTCACCGGATCGAAGCCGCCGACTTTTTCCATCTCATAGGTCAGATCCAGCCCTTCGCACACCTCTTTCACCGCATCGGCCAGTAGGTGTAGGTGGCCAGTATCTGGAAGCTGTGC
>CAYZAY010000098.1:0-8957 GCA_964476515.1 uncultured Rhodobacterales bacterium | reverse complement strand
AGTCTGGCCAAACGCCCACTGATCGAAGCGACTCCGTCGCTGTTCCGTGGTGGCCAGAAGATCGTCGAAAAAGACCTCGAACAGGTGCATTTCACTATCGGCTTTGACAGCCCGAACTATCGCGATCCCGATATCTACACCGCGCAAATTTACGGCACTGCAATGGGCGGCGGTATGTCTTCGCGCCTGTTCCAAGAGATCCGTGAAAAGCGTGGCATGTGCTATACGATCTTTGCCCAAGCAGGGGCTTATTCCGATACCGGTTTGACGATGCTTTATGCGGGCACCTCGGCTGAGCAGATCGAAGAACTGGCGCTGGTTTGCATGGACGAAATGAAGCGTGCGGCTGAAGACATGTCCGAAGCCGAAGTTCAACGCGCCCGTGCCCAGATGAAGGCCGGACTGTTGATGGGGCTGGAAAGCCCGTCGTCACGCGTAGAGCGCATGGCGCGGATGATACAGATATGGGGCCGGGTGCCTGATCTGTCCGAAACGATAGAACGGGTTGATGCTGTCGGAACGTATGATGTGCGCAAGTTTGCAGAAGCCTTGGTCGATGCGAAATCCGCGATGGCGCTTTATGGGCCAGTGTCCAAGGCACCTGACTTAGAAACGTTGAAAAAGAGGTTGGCGGCCTAATGATCTTTTCCAAGCGAAAAGTTCGGATCGAGACAGAGCGCCTGACGTTGCGCTTGCCCGCTCATTCGGATTTTTTGGCTTGGACGGCTATCCGTCAAAGCAGTCGGGAATTCCTGACGCCATGGGAACCAACTTGGGCCGAAGATCACCTGACCCGCAAAAGCTTCACAAACCGCGTGCATTGGGCGCAAAGGGCGGTCGGAACCGGGTCCGGTGTTCCGCTTTTCTTGGTGCGGCGTGAAGATCAGGCTTTGGTTGGGGCCATCACACTCGACAACATCGTTCGTGGCCCGTCGCAATCCGGCACCCTTGGATATTGGGTCGGGGCTACCCATGCCAGACAGGGCTACATGAAAGAAGCAATCGTCGCGATTGCCCATTATGCGTTCGACACGATGGACCTCAGCCGTATTCAGGCAGCGTGCCTGCCAGAAAACACGGCGTCGCGTGGGGCTTTGGAAAAGACCGGCTTCAAGTATGAAGGCGTTGCGCAAAGCTATCTGCAGATCAACGGTCGCTGGCGCAATCACGTGATCTATTCCTGCCTTCGCAGTGACCGTCGCGGACGGTCCATGGCGATGTAAGATGGCATTGAATCCAGCGGATCCAAGCTTTGTTGACCGGTTGAAAGCCGCACTTCCTGACGACACGATCCGCCCGATAGAACCGCGATATCTGGAAGAGCTTCGCCGCAGGTGGCAAGGGATTGCAGGCTGTCTGGCACTGCCACGGAACGTGGGTGATGTTTCAACGATTGTCAGAATGGCCAACGACGCCCGCGTGCCGGTGGTGCCTTATGGTGGTGGGACTGGGTTGGTTTGCGGGCAAATCTATCCCGATGGCCCAAAACCGATTGTTTTGTCGCTTGAACGTATGAACTCGGTGCGCTCGGTTGACCCTGTTGAAAACGTCATGACAGTTGAAGCTGGCGCGATCCTGCAAGACCTGCAAATCGCTGCTGAGGCCGAAGGCCGCTTGTTCCCTTTGTCCATCGCTTCAAGCGGCACAGCGCAGATCGGTGGCAATCTGGCAACCAATGCAGGTGGCGTGAACGTGCTGCGCTATGGCAATGCCCGCGATCTATGCCTGGGGCTAGAGGTCGTGCTGCCTGACGGATCAATCTGGAATGGGTTAAGCCGGCTACGCAAAGACAACACAGGCTATGATCTGAAAAACCTGATGATCGGGTCGGAAGGGACTTTGGGTGTCATCACTGCCGCCAGTCTGAAACTTTTTGCGCGACCACAGGAATTTGGAACTGCGTTCCTGACGGTGGCTAGCCCGAAAGACGCTTTGACCCTGCTTGCCCTGACCCGCGACATGGCAGGCGAATCCGTTTCCGCGTTCGAACTGATCCACGCAAATGGCTTGCGGTTTTTGTCCCAGCATATGCCGCAAGTTTCGTTGCCATTCGCTGATATCCCCGAATGGTCGGTTCTTATAGAACTGGGTCTGTCCGTAAATCAGGATGCTGAGGCCCTGATGTCCGCAATCTTTAGCGAAGCCTTTGAGCTTGGGTTGGTGTCCGACGGCGTGCTCGCATCGTCTATGGCGCAGCGCGATGCCCTGTGGACCGTCCGCGAATCCATCCCCGACGCGAACCGCGCGATTGGGGCCATTGCATCGCATGATGTGTCATTGCCGCTTCGTGCGTTGCCGGACTTCATCGACACGGCAACACGGGCGTTGGCCAAGATCACCGACGCCCGTGTAAACTGCTTTGGACATCTTGGTGATGGCAACCTGCATTTCAACGTGTTTCCGGCTGAGGGTAAGCCTAGATCAGACTACGAGGCCACGCGGGTCACGATTTCAGAAACGGTCCATGATCTTGTTCACGAATTTGATGGGTCGGTTAGCGCCGAGCATGGTGTGGGTCGTCTGAAAACCAAAGACCTGCCGCGCTATAAGGACCCTGTAAGTCTAAGTGCTATGTCGATGATCAAGCATGCGCTTGATCCAAACGGCATCATGAACCCCGGTGTGATCATCCCCAAATGAAAAAACCCGGCAGAGGGGGGCTGCCGGGCTTTCAGGGAGGGAAAATGAAGACCATCTCTGGCCAAATGCTCCACCGTAACGTGGTAGCTTCGGCAGAACAGATCCGGAGGGGTTGCAGTTTTGACTGTGTGCGGCGGTCAAAAGCGCAGGAGTGATTGGGGGTTAAGGGCGGGAACCCTCCGGTCTGTCTTGCATCTTCTTTGTAGACCGGGGCGCGGGGTGTGACGAGACTCGCAAAAGGTCAAGTTTAGCCTCTTTCGGATAGGTCGAGCGCTCGGAGGTGTAATTGATGGTTAATAAACAGGCCGCATCTTCCCCCGTGACGTCAAAACGGTTCGACAGGTCCAACGGCTAGCGAAAGCTGGGATGCTTAGGGGATCAGCCAATCACTGGAAGTACTAAAGGTGCGGGGAAAATCCCGTGCGGCGATGAACTGCTTGCCGGCAGGCCTGCCACTTTCATTTAGAACAAGCCCTGATACGTGATGCCCCGCCGGAGAATGATCCGAGTGGGGGTAAAGTGGTGGGTTGTAAACCCAGCCTACGAAACGATGAAATGTAGGGTGGGTTTGTAACCCACCGCTACTTATTAGTCCCGCGTTCCAGCGAACCGTTCTTGCCAGTCGTCCCGCTGATCATCCGTAATCTTCGCAAACAACACATCCGGCACGGCAAATTCATGACCCGCTGGAAGCGCAGATAGTGCAGCACCAACGTCAGTCGGCCACTCCATGTCCAATGTGTTCATCGCCGACAGCATCTTGGCACTGGTCGTCGGAATGAACGGAGCCGAAAGCACCGCATAGAGACGGATCAGGTTCAGCCCCAAACGCACTTGTGCAGCGGCTTGATCGGGGTCTGTCTTAAAGGTCGACCATGGCGCAGCGGCCTGAAGATACTCGTTACCCGCAACCCAAATGCCGCGCAGTTCTTGCGCCGATTTGCGGACCTCTTTTTCTTCCATGAATGTTTCATAGGCGCGAATTTTGGTGGTCAGATCAGCGATCAACGCGTTTTCCTGTTCACCGAAAACGCCACCTTCCGGCACCGCTTCGCCGAACTTTGAGCGGCAGAATTTGGTGATCCGGCTGACAAAGTTGCCCAACACGTCGGCTAGGTCTTTGTTCACGCCCGTTTGGAAGTTTTCCCAAGTGAATTCGCTGTCTGACGTTTCAGGTACGTTGGACAACAACCACCAGCGCCAGTAATCGGCAGGCAGGATTTCCAGCGCCTGATCCATGAACACACCGCGCCCGCGTGACGTGCTGAACTGGCCGCCGTCGTAGTTCAGATAGTTGAACGACTTGATGTAATCGACCAGCTTCCAAGGCTCGCCCGACCCAAGGATCGTCGCTGGGAAGCTTAGCGTGTGGAATGGTACGTTATCCTTGCCCATGAACTGGGTATAGGTCACGTCATCCGCGCCCTTATCGGTGCGCCACCAACGGACCCAATCGTCGCCCTTGCCCGCATCGACCCATTCCTGCGAACAGGCGATGTATTCAATCGGCGCATCGAACCAAACGTAGAAGACTTTGCCTTCCATCCCCGGCCATGGCTGATCGCCCTTCATCACCGGAACCCCCCAGTCGAGGTCACGGGTAATGCCGCGGTCTTGCAGACCGTCGCCGTCATTCAGCCATTTCTTCGCGATCGAGGTTGTCAGAACCGGCCATCCTTCTCGGGTGTCGATCCATTTCTCCAGCCTGTCCTTCATCTGACTTTGGCCAAGGTAAAGGTGTGTGGTTTCACGCATCTCCAGATCAGTGGACCCCGAAATGGTGGAATGCGCATCAATCAGATCAACGGGGTCAAGCTGCTTGGTGCAGTTATCACACTGGTCACCACGGGCGCTGTCAAACCCGCAATTGGGGCAGGTGCCTTCGATATAGCGATCCGGCAGGAAACGCCCGTCGGCGTGGGAATACATCTGGGTTTCCGATACTTCGCGGATAAGTCCAGCATCATCCAGAACCTTGGCAAAATGCTGGGTCAGGGTCTTGTTCTGCTGCGAAGATGAGCGCCCGAAGTGATCAAAGCTCAGGCCAAAGCCGTCTGCGATTTCGGCCTGTACGGCCCACATCTCGGCGCAATAATCCGCAATGGGTTTGCCAGCCTTGGCGGCTGCCAATTCGGCTGGTGTGCCATGTTCGTCCGTGGCGCATAGAAACAGCACTTCATTGCCGCGTGCGCGCTGGTAGCGGGCAAACAGATCCGCAGGAAGCTGACTGCCAACCAGATTGCCCAAATGCTTGATCCCGTTGATATACGGGATTGCCGAAGTGATGAGATGACGTGCCATAGTTCGCGCCCTAAAAATGCGTTTCGAAGTTCTTTAGCGCACCACCTGTCAAAGGGCCACTGCTTGCAGCTTTATCTTTGAATAAATACTCACATGCCGACCGATCCAAAACGCGGGACGCCGCCCTACTTGTCACGGAACCTGCGCGTCAAACGACCAATCGTAAACGATGTCCTTGGTGCGTAGATGTAAGGTGTCTTCTTTTCCACCGTTGGACGTGCCCGCATACGCGCCAGACCAAAGACCACCAAAACAGCGTGGCCGACAGCGATCATAACAAACATGGCGGGGGGTCCATAGGCGACGATAAGCCTGGATGACAGTAATGGCGCGGCGATTGCGCCGAGGGCATAAAAGAACATCAGCGCGGCAGAAAGCTCGACCCGTTCTTCTGAACTGGCAAAGTCATGCGCGTGGGCAGAAGCGACCGAGAATATGGGAAAGGTTGTCAGCCCGAAAAAACCGGCTGTCAAAAGAATGCCGATCGTTGACAGGCCGCTGGTCAGGGCAGTTACGACGCAGCTAAAGATTGCCGCCACGGATAGCCAGATCAGCACCCAGCGTCGGTCGTATTTATCGGCGAGCCAACCAACAGGGTATTGCGCCAAGGCACCGCCAGCGACGAATGCAGCAAGGAAAAAGGCGATTTGACTGGTCTGCAGCCCGACCTCTTGTCCGTAAACGGGGCCAACCATTCTGAATGACGCGCTGGATAGCGCTGCGACGATCACACCCGCCGCCGCCAAGGGTGAACGTGTCACGGCCAACATAGGTTTTAAGCGGGGTGCGCTGGGGGTGGTTGGCTGGCTGGCCTTGGTCAGGGTCAGCGGCAGGATCGCCGCACAGCAAAGCAGGGCGAGGATGTTGTAAGATACATAGCTGGCCGGTTCGAGGACCGAGATAAACATCTGCGCGGCCAGCGATGCCCCCATATCAGCCACACGGTAGATGCCCATCGTTCTACCGCGGCTTTTGTTGGTGACTTTGGCTTGCAGCCATGCCTCGATCACGGTGTAGCAACCAGCGACGCATAGCCCCGACGCGACCCGCATGATCGACCACGCTATCGGGTCGATGATCAGCATATGCCCCAGCATCCCTATAGCGCCGGTCGCCGTAAACGCAGCAAAGGCACGACTGTGCCCGATGCTGCCCATCAAGCGCGGTGCCCACCAGCAGCCTATGAAAAAGCCTAGGAAGTGGGCCGAACCTAAAAGACCAACCTGACCTTTCGAAAAATCCAACGCGAGACCTGAAAGCGCATCAAGCGGACCAATCGCCCCTGAGGAAAGTTGCAGCAAAATGACCGAGAGAAACAGGGCCGCGAAGGAAATGAGCATGCGCATGGCGTGGGCCATTTGTTGGATCTGGTAGGCTCAACGTGACAGGCTTATCCGCAGTGGCAAGCGGGTTTTCGACAAAGGTGGTCGAATTTGACGGATATGCAGGTAAAAAAACGAAGGGAGGCCAAAGCCTCCCTCGCATCTCGATCCCCTTGCGGGGAAGCGGACACCCTTTCGGGGCCGTAGCTAGTCAGAACATAGGCAAGTGTACTTTAATTTTCAATTACAACTTCGGTAGCAAATCATAGGTTTTTACGAGTACTTTCTGCCACCTTCCTAATCACGCCCGCGTCACGCCCAAGCTTCCATTCCCTTACCGGATCGGTTCTTGATCGCAGGCGTTTTAGCGCCCAACCTTCGATTCCCGGCTTGTGCGCGGGGGTTAGGTGCCAGCGGCTTTCGACCCCTTGGGCGCCGCCCATGCCGGGCGTCAGGATCAGGCCGGTGGGTAGGTGATCGCCCTTGGCCCCGCCGGTTTCAGCCGCTAGATGCAGGCGGCGTACAGACGTCAGACCGGGCAGGCCGGGGATGTCAGCAACGGCAATCGGCACCACGTCACTGCGCAGGATTTCTTCGAGCGTCCAGAGGATATCTTCGGGGCGCTGGGGGGTCACAAAAATGAACCGCGCCGGATCGACAAGATCAACCATTCCGTCAGGGTTCAGCGCATCGGGCATCCATGACGGCGAAATCCAGAACACCGGTCCTTCGGTTTGGGCAATCATCAGCAGCGCAAAAAGATGCCGCGCAGACCCGCAGCATTCATGCAGACGGCCTTTTTTCAGCTCAAGATCATCGATCAGCGGCTGGCCGGATCGGGGGCGGTGTTTGCGGCGGGTGAGCAGTTGAGTCGTCATTGGAGGAGTATATATGTTCCGCATTTGTTCTCAATGATTTTCCATGTCGTGCAATAGTATCAAATTCTGATATCTGAATAAAGAGTTGCAAAAAGACACAAGTCTCGCGTAGCTTTGTAGGATGAACAATCCACAATTGGTCGGTTAAAAAACCAAAAAATGGGGATAGTACTATGAAAATCAAAGTATTAGTGGCGATGATCGCCACGATATTGGCGTTCGCCTTTACACCGGTTTACGCCGATGGCGAAGATGACAGGGTGAAACGACTTGCCATTCAAGTCAGTGATAATCTCGAAGGAACGATGACGAAAGCACTGAATGTTGCCGCCAACTTTGCCCGAATGCAAAGCGAGAAGGGCAATTTTTATGAAATCGAAATTGTGACGTTCAACGCCGGTTTGCATATGCTGCGTGAAGATACATCGCCGGTATTAGAGCGTCTAAAAGCCTTTCCGGACTCACTCCCGGATATCCGTTTTTCGGCTTGCGGCAATACCATAACAGGCATGACCAAAAAAGCCGGAGGCACGCCACCACCTCTCGTTGATTTTGCGGTTGTTGTGCCGGGCGGCGTTGGTCGTCTGATGGCCTTGGATGCTGCAGGGTGGTTTGTGATCCGTCCATAAAACCACACCAAGACAATCGGCCCCAGCAGTGCTAGTCCTCTGCCGGGGCTATTTTTTTGGGAGAGCAGGAATGAAGATGAACCCTCTGGGGCGGACCGGAATCATGGTCAGTGAATATTGTCTTGGGACGATGACCTATTCAACGCAAACCCCGACTGAGGACGCGTATCTGCAGATGGATACAGCGCTGGATCATGGGGTGAATTTTTTTGATACGGCCGAGATGTATCCGGTTAATCCCAATAGCAAGGAAACGCTGGGTAACGCTGAACGGGTTATTGGGGATTGGTTTGCGAAAACCGGACGGCGCGAAGACGTTGTGCTGGCCACCAAACATTCCGGCGAAGGCTACAAAGGCGCGCGTAACGGTGCGCCGATCACTGCGGCGTCGATCCCTGAAGTGGTCGAGGGCAATCTGGCGCGGTTGAAGACTGACTACATCGACCTCTACCAGTTTCACTGGCCCAATCGCGGGTCCTATATGTTCCGTCAGAACTGGACGTATGATCCCACACGCCAGAACCGTGAAAAAACGTTGGCGAACATGGCGGACTGTCTGGAAGCGCTGCAAAAGCTGGTTGATCAGGGCAAGATCCGCGCCTTTGGATTGTCTAACGAAAGTGCATGGGGCACGGCGCAATGGTTGCGGATTTCTGAGGATCGTGAATTGCCAAGGGTCGCGTCGATCCAGAACGAATATTCGCTGCTCTGTCGGTTCTATGACACCGATCTGGCTGAGTTGAGCCATAACGAGGATGTGGGGCTGCTGGCCTTTTCACCGCTCGCGACGGGCTTTCTGACGGGCAAGTATCAGGATGATGCGGTGCCGGAAGGGTCTCGGATGACGTATGGCAAAAAGATGGGGGGCCGAAATACGGCGCGGGTCCGGCCAGCGGCGGGGGCGTATCTGGAGATCGCCAAACGACACGGGCTTGATCCGGTACATATGGCGCTGGCGTTCTGCACGTCGCGGCCCTTTGTGGCGTCGGCGATTTTCGGGGCAACCAATCAGGCGCAGTTGGAGCATATCTTGGCGGGGTCTGGGTTGGAGCTGTCGGCTGAGGTGCTGGCCGAGATCGACACCGCCCACCGTGCGCACCCGATGCCTTATTGATTGCGCCGCGCTACGCGCGTCGCGGTAGGCGAGGGGCCAGCCCCTCGCGCTCCCCTGGGATATTTTTGGACAA